>DASXMU010000249.1:0-16574 GCA_036495485.1 Streptosporangiaceae bacterium | reverse complement strand
TACGCGAGCGTGTCGTGCATCCAGCCCATGTTCCACTTCATGCCGAACCCGAGCCCGCCCAGGTGCACCGGCCTGGTCACCCCGGGCCAGGCGGTGGACTCCTCGGCGACCATGGTGATGCCCGGCACCCGGCGGTAGCAGACCGTGTTGACCTCCTGGAGGAACGAGACGGCCTCCAGGTTCTCGTTGCCGCCGAACGCGTTCGGCGCCCACTCGCCGGGCTGCCGCGAGTAGTCCAGGTAGAGCATGGACGCGACGGCATCCACCCGCAGGCCGTCGACGTGGAACTCCTCCAGCCAGTAGATGGCGTTGGCGACCAGGAAGTTGCGCACCTCGTTGCGGCCGTAGTCGAAGATCAGCGTGCCCCAGTCGGGATGCGCGCCGCGCCGCGGATCCGGGTGCTCGTACAGCGGTGTGCCGTCGAACCTGGCCAGCGCCCAGTCGTCGCGGGGGAAGTGCGCGGGCACCCAGTCCACCAGCACGCCGATCCCGGCCTGGTGCAGCCGGTCAACCAGGTACCGGAAGTCATCCGGCGAGCCGAACCTGGCGGACGGCGCGTAGTACGAGGTCACCTGGTAACCCCAGGATCCGCCGAACGGATGCTCCGCGACCGGCAGGAACTCCACGTGCGTGAACCCGAGCCCGGTCACGTACGACGTGAGCTGGTCGGCCAGCTCACGGTAGGACAGCCCGGGGCGCCAGGACGCGATGTGCACCTCGTACACGCTCATCGGGGATGTCAGCGGGTCGCGCTGCGCCCTGGCGGCGATCCACTCGCCGTCCGCCCACTCGTGATGGCTGACGGTGACCACCGAGGCGGTGGCCGGCGGCGTCTCGGCCAGCGCGGCCATCGGGTCGGCCTTGGCCTGCCACTTCCCGTCCGGCCCGCAGATCTCGTACTTGTACCTGGCCCCCTCGCCGATGCCGGGCACGAACAGTTCCCACACGCCCGCCCCGCCAAGCGAGCGCATCGGGTGCCCACGTCCGTCCCAGTGATTGAAATCCCCGATGACCCGCACGCCCCTGGCATTGGGTGCCCACACCGCAAATGAGGTCCCAGATATTTTGTGAAAGAAATCGCCGGGCGGTGTCTCCGGATACTCCTCGGCGGCGGCGAACTCCCGCACATGAGCCCCAAGGACCCGCCACAGCTCCTCGTGCCTGCCCTCGCCGATCAGGTGCAGGTCGACGTCGCCCAGCGTGGGCTGATGATGGTACGGATCGTCGCTGATCTGCGGGGGAGCGCCGTCCCCGCCCGGATAGGTCACCGCGAGCCGGTAGTCAGGCACCTGGTCTGGCCCGCCGGCCAGGCCGGCCGGCAGCAGCGCCGCGAACACCCCGCCGTGCAGGTGCTCCATCGGGAAGCGGCGGCCGTCCGGCAACAGCACGGTTACTGTGGCCGCCATCGGCCGCAGTGCCCGCACGGTGATCCCACCGTCTCCCGGGTGGGCGCCGAGCACGGAGTGCGGGTCGTGGTGCAGGCCCGCGAGCACCCGGTCCAGTTCGCCGGCGCTCACCCCGGCGGTCAGGTCTGCGTGACTGGTCAAGGGCTATCCTCATCCTGGCTGGCGGGCGCATAGGGGGAGGCAGCCGCCAGTGAGTCGAGCGGGATCGGCAGCCAGGACGGCCGGTTCCTGGCCTCGTACATGACCTCGTACACGGCCTTGTCGACCTCGAACGCGCGCAGCAGCACGGCCTGCTGCCGGGGGTCGATGCCCCCTGCCTCGCCGTAGGGTGTCTTTCCGGCAAGGGAGGCTTCGCCGTAGGGTGTCTTTCCGGCCAAGGAAGCTTCGCCGTAGGGTGTCTTTCCGGCCAAGGAAGCTTCAGCATAGCCAGCGCAGAAGGCGCTGGTGTTGCGCTGCACCCAGTCCCGGGCGACCAGTTCGAGCGTGTCCCTGGCGGGGTGGCCGAGCAACTGGTGGCGGGCGGCGTAGTCGAACGAGCGGAGCATCCCGGCCACGTCGCGCAGCGGTGAGGAACGGGCCCGCCGGGTGGCCAGCGGCACGGCCGGCTCGCCCTCGAAGTCCAGCACGACCCAGCCGCCCTGGGTCCGCATCACCTGGCCCAGGTGGTAGTCGCCGTGGATCCGCTGCACCCAGATGGGCCCGGTGAGCGCGGCCAGCCGGTCGTAGACGGCACTGACCAGGCCGGCGTGCTCGCGCAGCGCGGGCACGGCGACGATGGCCTGCTCGAACCGGTGCCGCATCGGCCCGGCCAGATCGGCCGCCGCGCCAGCCGGCAGCTCTTCGCCGCCGAACGCCGCGACCAGCCCGGCGTGCACCTCGGCCGTGGCCGCGCCGAGCCGGTGCGCCTCACCCTCGAAGTCCCCGCCGGCCTCGGCCGCGCCGGTGACCAGGCCCTCGTCGCCTTCGTCCTGCACCGCGTACAGGTCACGGACGCTGGTCGCGGCCAGCGACCAGCCGTCGTTGGCCGCCCGCAGGTACTCCGCCAGGATCGCCAGGATGGTGACGTCATCCGGCCCGCCAGCGGCGTCCCCGGTCTCGATCCAGCCCAGCGGCTTGGCCACGTGCGGCGAGCCGAGCCTGGCCAGCGCGGCGGGCACCTCGAGGTCGGGGTTGCGGCCGGGGGCGACCCGGCGGAACACCTTGAGGATGGCCTCCTCGCCGTACACCAGGCTGGTGTTGCTCTGCTCCCCCTTCAGTACCAGGCTCTGCACGTCGCTGCTGGCCAGCGGCCCGCTCTGGAACGGCGCCGCGACCAGGTGCCGCAGCCGCAGCGGGCCTGCGGTGCGCTGGGTTGCGATGCCGTGCAGCAGCACCCTGGCCAGCTCGTAGTCGTGCAGCGCGTCGTAGGCGATCCGTCCGTCGGGCAGCTCGCCGATCTTGACGTGCTGCAGCCGGTCCGGCAGCTCGGCCCGCAGCCCGACCAGGATCTGGTAGTTCTCGGTCACGCTGTCTTTGCCAGCACCGCGCCGGCCGCTGCCGGCGGTGACGGCGACGGTCAGGTGCCAGAGCGCGGGGTCGCCGCCGTCGGTCAGCTCGGTCCCGGCGGTCACCGCCAGCGCGCTGATCGCCTTGCCCTTGCTGGCGAACCACCGCTGCGAGGGCAGCCACCGGGCAAGTTTCTGCTCGATGGCCGGTGTTGCCAAGCTCTCCGCGCTCCTCACCTCAGCGTCACCGTGCTCAATTCAATGTTCGGGTTCTTCAAGAAGCCCACCCCCTTGCCGCAGTGCCAGCCGCACCGGCGTCTCGCCCAAAGTTGCGGGTTCGTCAAGAAACCCACGCCGGTTGCTGCCATCCCACCGGCACTCGGGCAGGCGAAAATCGCCTGCCCTCGCTGGCCGGTCTTGAAGAACCCTCACCTCAGCGCTCAGCCTCGTCCCTGGGCGGCGGGAGCTGGAACCAGTAGAAGCCGTGCCCGGGCAGGGTCAGCAGATAGCTCAGCTCGCCGATCGCGGGGAACGAGACCCCGCCCATGCACTCCACCGGGGTAACGTCCCGGAACCTGCGCAAGTCCAGCTCGACCGGCTGGGGGAACCTGGACAGGTTGTTGACGCACAGGATCCGGTCTGCGCCATTGGGTACCCCGGGATCTTTTCTTTCCACAAAATGTTCCCTGACGAACGCCAGGACACTGGGATTAGAGGAGGTCAGCTCCGCATAGCTGCCCAGCCCGAAGACGGGGTGCCGCTTACGGATCTCGATCATGCGCCGGGTCCAGTGCAGGAACGACCCTGAGTCATGCTGCTGCTGCTCGACATTGAGTGCCTGGTACCCGTAGATCGGGTCCATAATCAGCGGCAGGTAGAGCCGGGCCGGGTCGGCCTTGGAGAAGCCGCCGTTGCGGTCGGGCGTCCACTGCATCGGGGTGCGGACCCCGTCCCGGTCGCCCAGCCAGATGTTGTCGCCCATGGCGATCTCGTCGCCGTAGTACAGGACGGGTGAACCGGGCAGCGACAGCAGCAGGGCGGTGAACAGCTCGAGCTGGTTGCGGTCGTTCTCGAGCAGCGGAGCCAGCCTGCGGCGGATGCCGATGTTGGCCTTCATCCGCGGGTCCTTCGCGTACTCGGCCCACATGTAGTCGCGTTCCTCGTCGGTGACCATCTCCAGCGTCAGCTCGTCGTGGTTGCGCAGAAAGATGCCCCACTGGCAGCCGGACGGGATGGCCGGCGTGTGGGCCATGATCTCCGAGATCGGGTAGCGCTGCTCGCGCCTGACCGCCATGAAGATGCGCGGCATCAGCGGGAAGTGAAAGGCCATGTGGCACTCGTCGCCGCCGGCGGCCGGGTCGCCGAAGTACTCGACCACGTCGGCCGGCCACTGGTTGGCCTCGGCCAGCAGCACCCGGTCCGGGTACAGCCGGTCGACCTCGGACCGGATCCGCTTCAGGTACTCGTGGGTCTCCTTGAGGTTCTCGCAGTTGCTGCCCTCCCGCTCGTACAGGTAGGGCACGGCGTCCAGCCGGAAGCCGTCGATGCCCAGATCCAGCCAGAACCGCAGCACCTCCAGCATCGCGTCCTGGACCCTGGGGTTCTCGTAGTTCAGGTCGGGCTGGTGGGAGAAGAACCGATGCCAGTAGTACTGGCCGCGGACCTGGTCGTAGGTCCAGTTCGACTGCTCGGTGTCCACGAAGATGATGCGGGCGTCCTGGTAACCCTGGTCGTTGCCGGACCACACGTAGAAGTCACCGTAGGGGCCGTCCGGGTCGCTGCGTGAAGCCTGGAACCACGGGTGCGTGTCGCTGGTGTGGTTCATCACCATGTCGGCGATCACCCGGATGCCGCGCTTGTGTGCCTCCTCGACCAGTTCGACGAAGTCGCCGATGTTGCCGAAGGTGGGCAGGACCTTCATGAAGTCCGCGATGTCGTAGCCGCCGTCGCGCAGCGGCGACTCGTAGATCGGCAGCAGCCAGATGCAGTCGATGCCGAGCCACTGGAGGTAGTCCATGCGCGAGGTGAGCCCGCACAGGTCACCGGTGCCGGTGCCGGTGGAGTCCTGGAAGCTGTGCACCGCGACCTCGTAGAAGACCGCGCGTTTGTACCACTGCGGATCTCGCGGGGTCTCGAAGGAAAAGGAGTCGGGGACCGGCTCGCTTGGCAGGCCTGCGAATCCTGACAGTTGCGCGAGAGGAACCTCGGGGCCGGATGCAGTCGGCTCGGGCTCTGTCGCCACGGCGTCTCCTGGTTTTCTGATACGGACCGGTAGTCCTCCGGCGTACCGGTGAAACGGTTTCAGAGGGTTATTCGAAACCACTTAATGATCTTGCTAACGCGGTCTCACGAGCGCGAAGCTTGACCCGTCGCCATGTTTCGAATAACCCTCTCACCTACGGCCTACCCCGGGGACACGGCGAAGATGTGCGCCATTCCCGGATCAAGCCGGACGTAGTTTGCCTGCCCCCACCGGTAGGACTCGCCGGTCAGCTCGTCCGTCACGGTGATTTCGCCACCGGCAGGGTGACCGAGGGCCCCAATGTCCAGCCAGGTCGTCGCCTCATGCGGCTGATGCGGATCAAGGTTTACCACGACGAGCACGGTGTCGGTGCCGGCGCGCTTGGAGAAGCACAGAAATTCCGGCTGGTCCACGTGATGGAAATAAAGGTTACGGAGCCAGTGCAGGGCGGGGTGCGCACGCCTGATGCTGTTCAGCCTGGTGATCAGGGGTGCGATGCCGGCCGGCCAGTGCTGGGCCGCGGCCCAGTTCCTGGGCCGGTACTGGAACTTCTCCGAGTCCATGTACTCCTCGCTGCCCGGCCGCAGCGGGACGTTCTCGCACAGCTCGAAGCCGGAGTAGATGCCCCAGGTGGGGGACAGCATGGCGGCCAGCACGGCCCGGGCGCTGAACGCCGGCGGCCCGCCGTGCTGCAGGTACTCGTGCAGGATGTCCGGGGTGTTGGTGAAGAAGTTGGGCCGCAGGAACGGGGCCGTGACCGTGCTCAGCTCGGTCAGGTACCCCGTCAGCTCGGCAGCGGTGTTGCGCCAGGTGAAATAGGTGTACGACTGGTGGAACCCGATCATCGCCAGGGCCTGCATCATGGCCGGCCTGGTGAACGCCTCGGCCAGGAAGATCACGTCGGGATCGGTCCGGGCGATGTCGGCCAGCACCCGCTCCCAGAACGGCAGCGCCTTGGTGTGCGGGTTGTCCACCCGGAAGATCCGGACGCCGTGGTCCATCCAGTGCCGGATGATCCGCACCGTCTCCCGGTACAGCCCGGTCAGGTCGTTGTCGAAGTTGATCGGGTAGATGTCCTGGTACTTCTTGGGCGGGTTCTCGGCGTAGGCGACCGAGCCGTCCGATCGGATGGTGAACCACTCCGGGTGCTCGGTCACCCAGGGGTGGTCCGGCGAGGCGTTCAGGGCGAAGTCGAGTGCGACCTCCAGGCCCAGCCCGCGGGCGTGGTCGACGAAGGCGTCGAAGTCGTCGAACGTGCCGAGATCCGGGTGGATCGCGTCGTGCCCGCCGGCCGGTGAGCCGATCGCCCACGGCGAGCCGGGGTCGGACGGCTGGGCCTGCAGGGTGTTGTTGCGGCCCTTGCGGAAGGTGGTGCCGATCGGGTGGATGGGCGGCAGGTACACCACGTCGAAGCCCATGTCGGCGATCCGCTCCAGGCCCTTGGCCGCGGTGCGGAATGTGCCCGACACCGGATCGTGCTCGCCCAGCGGGTCGATCTGCGCGCCCTCCGAGCGGGGGAAGAACTCATACCACGCCCCGTAGAGCGCCCGCTCGCGGTGCACGATGACCGCATACCGCTTCGACCTGGTGAGCCGGTCGCGCACCGGATAGCGGGCCAGGATCTGGCTGACCTCAGGGTCGATGGCGGAGGCCAGCCGGTCCCACGGCGGGATGCCGGGGTCGGTCAGCCGCTCCACCAGCGACAGCAGCCTGTTCCTGGCCTGCTGCTTGTACTTGGCCTCGTCCTTCGTCCTGGCCGGGGCGGCCAGGGACCTGGCCGCGCGGGCGAACAGCAAGGCACCGTCGCCCAGGGTCAGCTCGACGTCCTGGCCCCTGGGCACCTTGATCTCGGCGTCGTGCCGCCACTGCGCGACCGGATCCCGCCAGGCCGTCACGTAGAAGCGCCACATGCCCTCGGCGGTCACCGTGACCTCGGCGCCGAGCCGGTCGGTGCCCGGGGCCAGCTCGTGCATGGGCACCGGGGGTGAGCGTTTGCCAGCCGGGTCGACCAGCACCACAGCGGCACCGAGCAGGTCGTGCCCCTCGCCAAAAACTGTAGCGCTGACCTCGAAGGACTCACCGGTCACGGCCTTCGCTGGCCGCGTACCGCCGTCTACGGCGGGTTGCACATCGAGTATGGGAACGCGTCCGATCACGCCGAGAGGTTACCCAGCCAACCCATGGTCACGCGACCCGGGGTGAACCGGTGGCCGCCATGGGCTGCTCACTGCGGCGTGGTACGTCCACGGCGGGCCAGGGTGTCCACCATCACGGCGGCGAGCAGGACGACCGCGGTCCACATGTCCTGAGCGGCCGCGCCCAGGCCCAGCAGCGACAGGCCGTTGTAGATCACCGCCACGATCAGCCCGCCGAGCACCGCGCCCAGCATCCGGCCCCGGCCGCCGAACAGGCTGGTGCCGCCGATCACCGCGGCGGCGATCGCGTACAGCACGAGCTGCCCGCCGTTGACGTTGCTGGAGATCGAGCCCTGGAACGACGCGTAGATGATGCCCATGATGCCAGCCGTCAGCCCGCACAGGGTAAACGCCAGCAGCCGGATCCGGCCCAGGCTGATCCCGGCCCGCCTGGCCGCTTCGGCATTGCCGCCGATCGCGTAGATGTACCGGCCGAACCGGGTGCGGCTGAGCAGCACGCTCCAGGCCACCAGCACGACCAGCACCACCAGGACGACCCAGGGCACGCCGCGCAGCACGGTGAACCCGACCCCGCGGTCGGTGTTGCCGATGAGCACGACGACCACGCCCGCGATGGCCATGACGGCGACCTTCAGCAGGGTGACGCTGGCCGGCGGCGCGGCGAGCTTGCCCGACCGCCGGCGGCTGTCCCGCAGCCACAGGAACACGCCACCCAGTGCCACGGCGGCGGCCATGACGACCCAGCCGGCCACGACGCTCATGCTGCCGCCCTCGATGTCGTTGAGGACGCTGTTGGACAGCCGGATGACACCGCCGGAGCCCGGCGCGGCCACGCCGATCAGGTAGAGCAGCAGGCCCTGGCCCATCAGCAGCCCGGCCAGCGTCACCACGAAGGACGGCAGCCTGAGCTTGGTGATGAGGAACCCCTGGATCGCACCGTAGGCCGCCGGGGTCGCCAGCCCGGCGAGCACTGCCACCCACCAGGGCACCGGATGCGACAGCGACAGCAGCCAGAGCGTGATCACGGCGCCGATGACCGAGGTGAACCCGATCGACAGGTCGATCTCGCCGAGCAGCAGCACGAACACCTCGGCCATGCCGAGCATCACGATCCAGGCGGCCTGGGTCATCAGGTTGACCAGGTTGATCGAGGACAGGAACAGCGAGTTGCGGACCTGGAAGTAGACCACGATCGCGACCAGGCCGATCACGACGGGCAGAGCCCCACTCTCCCCGCTGCGGACCCGCTTGGCCCAGATCCGGCCGTACTCGCCGAGCGAACCCGCGATCAGCTCGGGCGTGCTCGCCAGCACGGCCTCCGCCATTGCCGCGTCGTCCTGGCCGTTGCGGCCGGCTGCGCCGTCCGGCGCGAGCTCACCCGCCGGTCTGGGCTCGCCCGCCAGCCCGACCGGGCCTGAGGCCTGGGGCCGGTTCGCCCCGCCGCCTTCCATGGATGCCATGCCTCAGCCCTCCGAGCCGCTACTGAGATCGGCCGCCTCGCCACTTCCGCCGTCACTACCCGCACTGGCGCCGCTGTCACCATCCGCGCCGGCCTGGCCGCCGTCGCTGTGACTAGCGGTGATCTCGCCATTGGCAGCTCCGGCGGCGAGTGCGCCGCCGTTGCCGTGCCGGGTGGATGCGCCGGTGGTCATCAGGTCCACGACCGACTGCCGGTCGAAGTCCGTGGTGGGTCCCACCGCGACCAGCCGGCCCAGGTACAGCACGGCGATCCGGTCGGCGACCTGGAAGACGTCATTCAGGTTGTGCGAGATCACGATGACCGCGTGACCACGGCTGGCCAGGCGGCCGATCAGATCCAGCACCTGCCCGGTCTGGCTGACCCCGAGCGCGGCGGTGGGCTCGTCCATGACGACGAGCTTGGCGTCCAGCATGACGGCCTTGGCCACGGCGACCGCCTGCCGCTGCCCACCGGACAGCGAGCCGACGACCTGACGGACGGAGCGGACCGTGGTCACGGCCAGGTCGCTGAGCGTCCGCTTGGCGGTCATCTCCATCTTGACCTCGTCGAGCAGGCCGCGGTGGAGCGGTTCGTGGCCGAGCAGCATGTTCTGCACGATGTCCAGGTTGTCGCACAGGGCCAGGTCCTGGTACACGGTCGCGATGCCGAGCCCGGCCGCGTCCCGCGGGCCGTGCAGCTGGACCGGCCTGCCCTCCCAGAAGAACTGGCCGCCGTCCGGCTGCCAGATCCCGGAGATCGTCTTGATCAGGGTGGACTTGCCCGCGCCGTTGTCACCGACGATCGCGGTCACCGCGCCGGCCGGGATGTCGAGGTTGATGTCGGTGAGTGCCTGCACGGGGCCGAAGTTCTTGCCGACCCCCTGCATGCGCAGCAGCGTTCCATGGCCGTTGGCGTTGGTGGCCGTCGTGGGTGATGGCGCCCGGCCTGCGACCGCAGGCCGGGCGCCATCGGCGGCGCTCGAGTTTGTCACCTCGGTAGCCAGGTTCCGGTTGGGTTCCTGGTCACACCGATATCCCGTGTGCCTTGCAATCGGCGGCGAAAGAGCCGGTGCAGAGCTGCTGGGCGGGCACGAAGTTGTCCTTGATGACGGTCGATGCCATGTTGGCCGGGGTAACCCACTCCGGGGTCAGCAGCACCGACGGAACCTGGGCCTTGGTCTGCAGGTCGGTCGTCGAGCCGTTCACCAGGGCGGACGGTGGCTTGGCGCCTGCCCGCAGGTACATGGCGAGCGCGGCGGCGGCCTGTGCCTCGAGGTCGATGGGCTTGTAGACGGTGCCGCACTGGAAGCCGGCCAGGATGTTCTGCAGCCCGACGAGCGTCGCGTCCTGCCCGGTGACCGGGAAGGTGTTCGGCTTGATGTGCAGGGTCTGCAGGTAGTGGATGATCGGGGCCGCGTTCTCGTCGTTGGGCGACAGCAGCGAGTTGATGCTCTTGTGCGCGGTGTACTGCTGCTGGAACTCGGTCTCGGCCGTCGGCGGGTCCCAGGTGCCCGCGGCCGTGCCGGTCTTGGCCCACTTGCCGGAGGAGAAGAGCGGGTTGAGTATCGAGTTGTAGCCGTCGCCGAACAGGGTCGCGTTGTTGTCCGTCGGGGCGCCGTACATCACCAGCACATCGGGCTTGGCCACGTGCCAGGCGCTGACGCAGCTCACCAGGCCCTGGCCGAGCAGCTTGCCGACCTCGACGTTGTTGAAGCTGACGTAGTACTTGCGGCTGCCGCCGAGGGTCAGCCGGTCGTAGTCGACCACCGCGACGCCGTGCGACTTGGCATAGGACTCGATCTGCGCGCCGACACCGGAGTCGAGCGGGTCCATCACCAGCACGCTGGCGCCCTTGGTGATGGCCTCCTGCGCGTCGGTCAGCTCGGTGGCGTCACTGCCTTGCGCGTTCTGCACGGAAAACTGCGCGGGGGTGAGCCCCGCCGTGGTCAGGGCTTCGGTCAGGTACGGCGCGTCGAATTCGGTGTAACGGGCAGAGGTGACCGTGTCGGGCAGGATGACGGCGATGTTTCCCTTACCGCGCGAGGCCAGCGGCTTGAGCTTGGTCATCGCGGCGAAGGTCGTGTTGAGCGAGGAAAGGGAGATCGTCGGTACCGCTCCGGAGCTGCCGCCCGAGGAGCCCGACGACGGTTTACTGCTCCCGCAGGCAGATAGGACGAGGCCTGCGGTCAGGACCAGCGACAACGTCGCACTCTTCTTGGTCACGGCTTTCAAAATTAACCACCTCGGCTGTATGTAAAGCTGAACGGGCGAAGCATGGTCCGCACCCTTCAAACCATCTGGAAACCGGCACGGCGACGGCTGGCTTGGGGCAAACCATAAGGGCTGGGGAATGAACGCGGTCTTAACATCATGGCCAGCGCATAAAAAAACTATAAACACCGGTTGGGACCGGCGGCCCGCCAGGCGTTATTCGGGCGCGAACCGGTAGCCGGCCCGCGGCTGGGTGAGGATCAGCGGAGTGCCCCCTTCGGCCTCCAGCTTGGCCCGCAGCCGCCGGACGTACACCCGCACGTACTCGGTCTCGGTCTCATAACCGTGTCCCCACACCCGCCGCAGCAGGTGCCCGTGGGTGAGCAGCTTGCCGCGGTTGGTGGCCAGCTCGCGGAGCAGGGCGAACTCGGTGGGGGTCAGGTGCACCGGGTAGCCCTGCCGGGTCACCTGCTGCCTGGCCAGGTCGATCTCGATGTCGCCCGCGGCGATGACCGGCGGCCCCGGCTCGGCCGGGGCGGCGGGCCGGGTGCGGCGCAGCGTGGCGGTGATCCGGGCCATCAGCTCCTCGATGCTGAACGGCTTGGTCATGTAGTCGTCGGCGCCCACGTTCAGCGCCGTCACCTTGTCCCGCTCGCCGCCGCGCGCCGAGACCACGATGATGGCGACGCTGGACCGCTCCCGGATCTGCCGGCACAGCTCGAACCCGTCGACCTCGGGCAGCATCAGGTCGAGCAGCACGATGTCCGGCTCCTCGGTCTCCAGGAGCTGAAGCGCCCGGACGCCGTCGGCGGACACCACGCTGTCGAAGCCGCGCACGGCCAGGTTCGACCGGATCAGGTCGACGATGTTGGGATCGTCCTCCACCACAAGGGCCCGGGTGATCCCCGCGCTCTCCGCCATCATCGCCGTCCTCCAGACCCGGTCGTCACAGCTTCAGCTTCGCCGGTCTCGCCAGCTTCGCCGGTCTCGCCGGTCTCGCCGGTCTCGCCGGCGCCGGCCGCCGCGATCTTGCCTTCCGCGCTCTCGGCCGCTTCCACCGGCAGGTGGATGTGGAAGCAGGCGCCCTTGACCGGGCGGTGCAGCTCCAGCCGGCCGCCGTGCGCCTCGACGATGGCCTTGGCGATGGAGAGGCCGAGGCCCGCCCCGGCGGTGGGGTCGCGCCGCCGCTTGGGCTCCAGCGCCGCGGCCAGCCCGCCGGGTATGCCGGCGCCGCTGTCCGCCACGCTAACCATCACTTCGGCTGGTGTCGACGTCATGCTGGCGGTGATGCTGACCTGTGTCCCCGGCGGGTTGTGCCGGACGGCGTTGCTCAGCAGGTTCACGAAGACCTGCTCCAGCCTGTCGTGGTCCGCCCACACCGCGGGCAGCGCGGGATCGCACGCCATCGAGATGGCCGCCGACTGATCCGGCGGCAGGCAGGCGACCGCGGCCTCCAGCACCAGCGGCAGGTCGCACCAGTCCCGCTGCAGCCGCATGACCCCCGACTCGATGGCCGAGAAGTCGAGCAGGTCGTTCACCAGGCGGCCGAGGCGGGCCGACTCGGCGGCGATCCGGTCCAGGAAGCGCCGCTGTGAGTCCCCGTCCCAGGTGACGTCCGGCTGCATGAGGCTGGACGCGTACCCTCTGATGGCCGTCAGCGGCGTCCGCAGCTCGTGGCTGAGCCGGGACAGGAAGCCGCGCTGCAGCTCACGGGAACGGCGCAGGGCCGCGGCCTCCTGGTGGGCCAGCCCGGCCTCCTCCCGTTCCAGCGCCAGCCTGAGGGAGTGCGCGGCGTCCTCGAGCAGCGCGGTCTCCTCCTTCGTGGCGCGCAGTTGCTTCCAGCTCGCCAGCAGGACGCTGGGGCCGCCGGGCGCGGTGAACGCGACGGCCAGCACCCGCCGGCCCTGGCGGTTCCTGAGCTGCCTGGCGACCCCGTCCATGTTCGCGTCCGCCAGCGTGCGCCCGGCCATGCCGGACAGGGTGGCCGAGGCCGCCGCCGGGTCGTGGCCGTCCGGCCCGGCGAAGGCACGCCAGCGCATCGATCCCGCCGGCGGCCGGGTGAACAGCGCGACCTCGTCGGCCCGCAGCCCGCGGCGCAGCGACTCGACCGCGACGACCAGCCCGTCGGCCACCGGGACCGGGCCGGCCAGCGTCTCCAGCATCTCCCTGATGGTCTCCAGCACGCGGTTGCGGGCGGTGACCTGTTCGAGCAGCCGGTCGCGCTCGACGGCGCTCGCCGCGTAGCCGGCGTAGAGCGTGACCAGATCGAGCTGGTCACGCGAGGGCGCCCCGGTCTCCCCGCGGAAGACCGTGATGACCCCGCTGAGCCCGCCCGGCCCCATCACCGGCACCGACCAGGAGCTCGCGACCCCGGCCGCGGCTGCCAGATGGCTGTAGTCCCGCCAGGCGATGCTGATCCTGACGTCGCCCTCGACGACGGCCTTCTCGGTGGCGGCGGCAAGCCCGACCGGCCCGCCGGCCGGGCCGAACGGGAGCGCCGACCACTCCGCCAGATGTCCCTGGGCGAACCCCAGCGACGCGGCACAGATCAGCGTCTGGTCGGTCACCAGGTGGATGCACAGCCGCCGGGCGCTGAGCGCCGCGCCGAGCGCCGACAGGATCAGCGACAGGCTGGAGGATGGATCCGCCGACACCAGCCGGTCGGCGAGCCCGTGCAGCCGGGTGAGCTGGCGGCGGGCGGAGGAATCCACCTGCTGGCCGGACAGCAGGGCCACCACGTCATCCGGGTGGGTGCCACGCGGCTCCAGGTCGGCGACGATCCGCCCCTGCCGCAGCACGACGATCCGGTCCGCGAGCCGGAACATCTGATCGATGTCGTGGCAGGCGAGCAGGATCGTCGTGCCCTTGGCGCGCAACTCGGTGATCAGGGCTTCGACCTGGGCGGACTCCACTACCCCGAGCGACGCGGTCGGCTCGTCCAGGGCCAGCAGCCGGGGCTGCCTGCGCATCGCCCTGGCGACGGCCACGAGCTGGCGCTGCCCACCGGACAGCGTGCGGATGCTCCGGGTGGTGTCATGCAGGGGGATGTGCAGGCTTTCGAGCACGGCGGCCGCGGCCTCGTGGAAGCGGGTCGCGGACAGCATCAGCCGCCGCGGCTCCTGCCCGAGCATCACGTTCGCGGCGACGTCAAGGTTGTGGCACAGGGCCAGGTCCTGCCAGACCACGGCGATACCCTGCCGGGCGGCGGCGATCGGGTCGGCGGCCACCGCCCGGCCGGCCAGGAAGATCTCGCCGCTCGCCGGGGTGATGTCGCCGGCGATACAGCGCACCAGCGTCGTCTTGCCGGCGCCGTTCTCACCGGCCAGCGCGATGAGCTCGCCGGGCCGGACGCTGAGGTCAACCCCGTCCAGGGCGTGGACCGGCCCGAAGCTGACCCGCAGGCCGGACACCGTCAGCAGCGGCGCCGGGCGCGGGGGGTCCGCCGCGGCGGCAGTCGCAAGTGCGGTCATTCCGCCATTGTGTGTCCTTCGGCACCGCACTGACCATCCGGCATCCCAGCCGGTCGCTTTGGCTCCTTGCGGCGAGAGACACCAAGAGCGGTCTATGCTCACTTCTTGCCAGCGGGAGGCAGAGCCGGGAGATCGTCCGGGCGGTCGCCGCTGGCGACGCACATCAGGGGCTCGAACCGCAGCACAGGCGCATGAGCCCGCGATGTGCCGACGGCCCCACGTGACCAGGCTGCTGCCGGGTCCCAGCGCTCCAGGAGCACTCCCCTTGAAAGCAATCCGACGCTTCACCGTCCGTACCGCGCTGCCCGAGCCGCTGGCCCGGCTGCAGGAGCTGATCCTCAACCTGCGGTGGTCCTGGCACGCCGGCAGCCGCAGCGTGCTGGCGGCGATCGATCCCGGCAGGTGGGAGCGCAGCGGGCACGACCCGGTGGCCATGCTCGGCGACGTGCCGCCCGAGCGCCTCGAGGAGCTGGCCGCCGACGGGGAGTTCCTGCGCAGGCTGGCCGAGGCAGCCGATGACCTGGCCGAGTACCTGTCCGGCCCGCGCTGGTACCAGTCGCAGGACCCGGGATGGCCCAGGGCGATCGCGTACTTCTCGCCCGAGTACGGGATCACCGAGACCCTCCCCCAGTACTCCGGCGGGCTCGGCATCCTGGCCGGGGACCACCTGAAGGCCGCGAGCGACCTCGGCGTGCCGCTGATCGGCGTGGGCCTGCTGTACCGGCACGGGTACTTCACCCAGTCGCTGTCCGCGGACGGCTGGCAGGGCGAGCGCTACCCGGCCGGCGACCCGAATGGCCTGCCGGTTGAGCTGCTGCGCGACTCCTCGACCGGCGCCGCGGTGCACGTCTCGGTCGCCCTGCCAGACCGCGGCCGGCTGGCCGCACAGGTGTGGGTGGCCCAGGTCGGGCGCGTCCCGCTGCTGCTGCTCGACTCCTATGTGGAGGAGAACGAGACGGACCTGCACGAGGTCACCGACCGGCTGTACGGCGGCGGCGGCGACCACCGGCTGCGCCAGGAACTGCTGCTCGGCATCGGCGGCGTGCGCGCGGTGCGGGCGTTCTGCGCGGCGACCGGCCACCCCTCGCCCGAGGTGTTCCACACCAACGAGGGCCATGCCGGCTTCCTCGGCCTGGAACGGATCCGCGAGTACACCGCGGCCGGGCTGTCGTTCGACGAGGCGGTCGAGGTGGGCCGGGCCGGCACGGTGTTCACCACCCATACGCCGGTGCCGGCCGGCATCGACCGGTTCGGCCGGGACCTGATCGCCAGGCACTTCGACGGCGACCCGCTGCTGCCTGCCGACCGGGTGCTCGCGCTCGGCGCGGAGACCTATCCGGGCGGCGACCCCGACGTGTTCAACATGGCCGTGATGGGCATGCGGCTGGCCCAGCGGGTTAATGGCGTGTCGTTGCTGCACGGGCAGGTGAGCCGGGAGATGTTCGCCGGCCTGTGGCCCGGCTTCGACACCAGCGAGGTGCCGATCGGCTCGATCACCAACGGCGTGCACACGCCCACCTGGGTGGCGCCCGAGGTGCTCGCCCTAGGCACCGGCACCGGCACCGGCGCCGCCGATGCCGGCCCGGACTGGGCGGCCGCCGCGGACGCGCCCGCGGCCGTGATCTGGCAGACCCGGCGGGACCTGCGCGCCCGGCTCGTCACCGAGACCCGCCGCCGGCTGCGCGAATCGTGGCGCCAGCGCGGCGCGTCCGGCGCGGAGCTGACCTGGATCGACGACGTGCTCGACCCGGACGTGCTCACCATCGGCTTCGCCCGCCGGGTGCCGTCGTACAAGCGGCTGACGCTGATGCTGAACGATGCCAAGCGGCTCGCCGGCCTGCTCAACGACCCGGACCGGCCGATCCAGGTCATCGTGGCCGGCAAGGCGCACCCCGCCGACGAGGGCGGCAAGCGGCTGATCCAGCAGATGGTGCAGTACGCCGACTCGCCCGATGTCCGCCGCCGGATCGTGTTCCTGCCCGACTACGACATGGCGATGGCGCACTTCCTCGTGCAAGGCTGCGACGTCTGGCTGAACAACCCGCTGCGCCCGCTGGAGGCCTGCGGCACGTCCGGGATGAAGGCAGCGCTCAACGGTGCCCTCAACGTCTCTGTCCGCGACGGGTGGTGGGACGAGTGGTACGACG
>DASXMU010000248.1:0-2960 GCA_036495485.1 Streptosporangiaceae bacterium | reverse complement strand
TCCCTGATGTGGTAGCCGGAGACCGAGACGGGCTTGTAACGCGGGATGTTCTGGCTGCAGAACTCCATCAGGTCGCCGATCAGGCGCAGGTGCGGCTGGGGCGGGAACAGCCATTCCTTCTGCGCGATGTACTCCTTGAAGATGTCGGTCTGCAGGGTGCCGTTCAGCGCGCCGATGTCGGCGCCCTGACGCTGGGCCGCGGCCAGGTACATGCAGAAGACCGGCACGGCCGGGCCGCTGATGGTCACCGACGTTGTGGTGCCGGCCAGCGGGATGCCCGCGAACAGGGTGTCCATGTCGGCCGCCGAGTCGATGGCCACGCCGCAGTGACCGACCTCGCCCGCCGATCGGGGGTCGTCGGAGTCGCGGCCCATCAGCGTGGGCATGTCGAACGCCACCGACAGGCCGTGGCCGCCCGCGCGCAGCAGCATCTTGTACCGCTCGTTGGTCTGCTGTGCGTTACCGAAGCCGGAGAACTGCCTGATGGTCCACGCCCTGCCCCGGTAGCCGGTCGGGTAGAGGCCGCGGGTGAACGGGTACTCGCCGGGCCAGCCGATCCGCTCGAACCCCGGCGGCTCGGTGCCCGCGGCCGGGCCGTAGACCGGGTCGACCTCCAGCCCGGACAGCGTGCTGAAGTCCGCGTCCCGCACCCGGGACTCGTCGTAACGGCGCTGCCAGCGCTGCCTGCCGTCGCCCGCCCCGGTGCCTGTGGCTCGCGCGTCCATACCGCTGCCTCCCATGCCGCCGAAATTAGTAGGACGTCCTACTAATTTCCCGCTATCGAGTGTACCCAGCGCCAGGCCGCCTAGCCCGCGGCAGATCCACCCCAACCAAACGAGACAGAGCGCCGTCATAGAGAGTGCCCGGGCGTGACGGGGGTACGCCCGGGCACGGTCAAGTCTGATCGAGTCCGGCGATGCGGCAGAATGTAATGGGGAAAATCGTGCGCTGTTACCTCGACGACGCTGATGCCACAGCGGGCGGCGTTCTGGTCATGCCGCAGCGGCCGACCGCGCCCCGATCGCTGAGCACCAGCAGGGGAGACCCGGTGGGCCGGTTTCTGGGCACTGACGCAGCCGCGGCGGAGGAGCTGTTCGACAGCACCTACCCGCGGCTTGCCGGGTGGGTCAGGCGCCTGGTCGATGACGACGACACCGCGCACGAGATCGCCTCGGAGGCGTTCACCCGGCTGCTGGCCAGGTGGTCCTCCCTCGACAACCCGCAGAGTTACCTGTACATGATCGCAACCAACCTCGTCCGCGACCACTGGCGCAAGACCGAACGGGAGCGCCGGGCCATGCGCACGGTCACCGCGTCGGCGGCGACCGACCACGTCCCGTCCCCGGCCGGGGACGTCGACGTGCGGCAGCTCATCCAGAGCCTGCCGGTCCGGCTGCGCAACGCCTTCCTGCTGCACTACTACGCGGGGTTCGCCGTCCGCGAGGTCGCCGTCATGCTCGGGCGGCCGGAGGGGACGATCAAGGCCGACCTGTTCCAGGCAAGGGCGAAGCTGCGGGCCAGCATGAAGGGGGCCGCCGGTGACTGAACCACACGACGACCTCGACAACTGGCTGCACACGCAGATCGACCCCATGCAGCCCCCGCCGGGAACCTTCCAGCAGATCAGGAAGCGCGCCCGGCGGCGCAAGCGGCGCCAGGCCCTGCTGTCGGCCGCATCGGCGGGCGCCGCGGCGGCGGTGATCGTGCTCGCCGTTGTGGCGCTGCCCAAGGTGGTGCCCTCGGTGCTGAACCTGCACCACAGCAACCCGGCCGGCCACTCCGCCGCCGCCCCGCCGCCATCGAGCCCGCGAATCAGCGACTCGGCCGGCACGCCGTTCACCGCACGCAGCACCCCGGTGAGCAAGACGCCCAGCGTGCCACCCGCCTTCCAGGCCAGCTCGGTCACGTTCGCGAACCTCAACACCGGCTGGGTGCTCGGCCAGGCCGCCGTCGGCGTGCCCGGCTACTGCCGCTCGGGATACTGCACGTCGATGGCGCGGACGGACAACGCCGGCAAGAGCTGGTACGGGCTGCACGCACCGCTGACCGGCGCGCCCGACGGCCCGGCCGGGGTGGGCCAGGTCCGGTTCCTTGACACCGAGAACGGCTGGGCGTTCGGGCCGGAACTGTTCGCGACCCACAACGGCGGCGCGACCTGGACCCAGGTCAGCGTTCCCAATGGGATGCGGGTGACCAGCCTGGAGACCGTCGGCAGCACGGCGTTCGCGGTGTTCGCCCAGTGCACAGGCACGGGTCAGGACTTCGCGGCGGGCTGCACCCGGTTCTTCCTGTACTCCTCGCCCGCGGCCGGCAACGACTGGACCCCGGTGCCCGGCCTGGCCGGTGGCTTCGGCCTCAGCAGCGGCACCGCCAGCTCGGCGACGATCGTGCTCACCCACGGCGAGGGCTACCTGTACACGCCGGACGGCACGCTGGTCAGCGGCCCGACCACCGCCGGGGCAACCTGGCAGGCGGCCAGTCCCACCTCCTTGCCCTGCCTGCCAGGGCAGGCCGAGGCGGACGGGCAGCCCGCTGGCGGCCAGTTCACCGCGTCCGCGCCCAGCGACCTGGCGCTCGCCTGCCCGCCCAGCCAGACCAGTGGAACCCACTCCGACAGCCACCCGGAGACCATCTACACCTCGGTGAACGGCGGGCAGAGCTGGCAGGAGCAGGGCAGCCTCCCCTTCCCCGTGACCGTGACGTCGCTGGCCGCCAACACCGGCGGCATACTGGCGGTGGGCACCAGCCAGGGCATCGAGGTGTCGTCGGACAACGGCGCCAACTGGCGGCAGACCCAGACGGGTCCGTCGGGCGGGTTCGACTACGTAGGCCTGACCAGCCCATCCCAGGGCGTCGCCGTGCCGGCCGACACCAGCGTGCACCAGTTGTGGTTCACCTACGCCAGCGGGCAGAGCTGGGTGCCATCGTCGATCTCCAGCGGCTGATCATCCGGTGAAGTC
>DASXMU010000247.1:0-11464 GCA_036495485.1 Streptosporangiaceae bacterium | reverse complement strand
AGGGCGGCGAGCAGGTCGGTGAGCGAGTGCAGGTAGCCGGCGATGGTGGCGGGCTCATACAGGTCGGTGCTGTACTCCAGGCGCAGGGCCAGGCCATCGGGGGTGCGGGCGGCGGTGAGCGTCAGGTCGAAGTGACTGCCGCCACCGCCGGTGAGCGGCAGGGCGGTCAGCTTCAGCCCATCTGCCGTGGTGCGGCTAGACCAGTCGGTCGGCGCGTAGGAGAACAGGGTGCGGAACAGAGGGTTGTGTGCGGCGGCGCGGCGGGGGGCGGCGGCGCGGACGACGTGCTCGAAGGGGATGTCCTGGTGGGCGAAGGCATCCAGGACTACGGCGCGGACCTGGCGGAGGTAGCCGGGAAGGTCGGCGGCGGGGTCAATGCGGACGCGCAGGGCCAGGGTGTTAACGAAGAATCCGATCAGGGCGGCGGTGTCGGGGTGGGACCGGCCCGAGACCAGGGTGCCGACGGTGAGGTCGCGCTGGCCGGTGTGGCGGACCAGGAACAGGCACCAGATGGCGAGCAAGGTCACGAAGTCGGTGCCGGCAGTGGAGCGGGCGGCGGTAAGCCAGTCCAGCGCGCTGGCCGGCACGGTGGTGATGGCTGTCTCGCCGGAGAACTCGGTATGCTCGGGGGCGGGGTGATCAGGGACAGGGCAGACAGGGGTGGCGCCGTCGAGCGCCTGCCGCCAGTAGGCCAGGTCAGCGTCGGCTTGCCTGGCGACCAGGCTGCGGTGCCAGGCCGCGTAGTCGGCGTACTGGACGTCCAGCGCAGCCAGCCCGGCGGCGCCCGGGTCACCGCCGGCGGCGTACAGCGCCCACAGCTCCCGCTCGAAAATGTCCAGCGACCATTCGTCTATGACGGCGTGGTGCGCGGTGAAGGCCACCAGGTGCTGGTCCGGCGCCAGCTCCCAGGCTCGTGCCCGCAGCAGCGGGCCGGCCGACAGGTCAAACAGCTCCCGTGCCGCCGCTGCGGCTAGGCCGACGGCCTGCTCCCGCGTGGCCGGTGCCGCGGTCAGGCCGCACCGCCAGGGCGGGCCGACCCGCTGCACGATCTGACGGTCCTGCTCGTGCAGCGTAGTCCGCAGCACCTCGTGCCTGACCACTAGCGCGTCCACCGCCGCGGCCAGCCGTCCCACATCCAGGCCGCCGGCCACCTCATAGCACCGCGACACGTGGTACGTCGTGCTGTCCGGCGCCAGCCGCCACAAGAACCACATCCGGTCCTGCCCGGACGACGCCGGCAACAACCCGTCAGCAGCGGCCGAGCGGTTCAGTTTGGGGATAGCCGTGCTGCCCGTCGCGCGCTGTCGCGCTCGCTCGAGCGCGGCGCGGCGCCGTTCCGGTGACAGCGCGATCAGCTGGTTGAGCAGTGGCTCGGTCACGGCTAGACGACCTCGGCGTTGGCTAGCGGGCTGCCAAGCGGCAGCAGGCGGTCGGGCAGAGTGTCGCGGGTGCTGACTTGCAGCTTGGTCGGATGGGCCTCGACCAGCCCCTCCGGCGCGCGCAGTGGTCTTCCGGCGTCACCAGCGCGAACGGCTCAGGCTCACTCAGAATAACGATTCCCAGGTGCTCGCTCAGGATATGGTCGCTAATGGCTACGGCGTAGAGTCCTATCGTCTCCACAGCGTGCTCTCATCGACAGACGGACCTTCGGGCTAGAACTTTCGTACGTGCGCTCCTCTTGCCTGGCCGTACCGCTGCTCTCGCTAAGCCATTGCTGACTGTTGGCATATCCAGCAGCTCGAGCCGCGTCGGGTCGCGGCCGGCCGCCGCCGATGTCTTGACTGATCCCACGTGGGTTGTTTAGCATGAAGCTGAGACTTCAGGCTTTTGAATCTCATCCAGTTCGGCGCCTTTCGACTTAAATTCTGAGAGGCAGTTTGACTGTCATCGGATGTCCAGCCGGTAAGTTGCATAACAGTCATGATCTCGAAGCCGCCTCAGCGATAGAAGTCCGCAAGTTAATGCGAGGTCAACCACGTCAGGTGCAGCGTCGATGCGGACTTTCTTTCGGCGGCGACGGCGGGCTTTACCGGCGACTGAGCGCGCTCAAAAATTTGCGGCTCTTGGGACCGATGTACGACATGCACGGGAAGGCACTGCGGAGCCGGGCAGGGCAGATGCTGGAAGCAGCCGCTCCCGCCGATAGCGCAAGCGGCCAGGTGGAGACCTTCTCACGAGGCATGCGGCAACCCTTACACATAGCGTGTGCCGTCATGGGCGATGGATGCAGCTCGCGCGGGCTCCGGACGCCAATGATGGGAAGGACCGTGCCGGGATGACGCTGGATAGTGCAGTGAGTGCCGAAGCACCCAGCGGAGCCGTTACCCCTGCACCATTGTCGTTTGCCCAACGCCGACTTTGGTTTCTGGACCAGCTGGACGGCGATCACCTTGAATACCTCGACCCTATCGCCTTGCGGCTGCATGGACCGGTCAACGTATCGGCACTCCGTGCCGCTCTGCAGACCATCGTTGCCCGTCACGCTCCATTGCGGACCCGTTACATCGTTGTCGGGGCAGAGCCATGCCAGGTTGTAGACGATGCCAGCCCGTTGCCCTTCGAGGTTCACAACCTTGGCGGCCTGAGCGTCGGTGAGCGCGAACGAGCGGCTATGGGACTGGTCGAACGGGAGGCCAGCCAGCCGTTCGACCTTACCGCTACCGCGCCATTGCGAATCACGGTGGTGAGATTTTCAAACGATGACCACATCCTGCTCATTGTGATCCACCACATCGCGACCGACGCATGGTCCCGCTCGCTTCTGGCCAGCGAGCTAGGTGAGCTATACGGCGCGTTTGCCACCGCAACGCCGACCTCAGTAACAGAACCGGCGATGTCGTACTGCGAGTTCGCGCGGTGGCAGCGGCAGCAACTGACCGGACCCGCTGCCGAACGGCTGACCGCATTCTGGCGGGAGCGCCTATCCGGGCTCGAACCGCTTCACTTGCGCACTGACTATCGGCGCGGACCCGTACGCGACACGCGAGGCCGGGTAGCCGGGTTCTACATCCCGCCGGCGTTGCGCCGAGGCGCGGCCGGTTTCGGGCGGCGGCACGGGGCGACCCCGTTCATGACGTTCCTCGGTATCTACGCCGCCTTGCTGAACCGGTACACCGGCCAGCAAGACATCGCCGTGGGCACGCCGACGGCAGGGCGTGGCCGTGCCGAGGTCGAGGATCTCATCGGCTGCTTCACCAACATGCTGGTGACTCGAACGGACCTGAGCCACGATCTCAGCCCCGCACGGCTTCTAGAGCGGGTCCGCGACAATATGTTGCAGGTCTACGCACACGAGGAAATGCCTTTTGAACTGCTGGTTGATCGCCTCAGCCCGCAGCGCGACCTATCGGTCAACCCGCTGGTCCAGCATGTTTTCGCCTGGCAGAATACGCCACGTATCATATGGACACTCGCTGGTGTCGAAGTCGAGCCACTCCCCGCGGTTAGGACCTCCGCGAAGTTCGACCTTACTCTGCGCCTTACGCCGGGCGATGACGGCGGACTCGCTGGAGAGGCTGAATACGCGACCGCGCTGTTCAAGCCTACGACTGTGGAGCGCTTTGCTAGCCATTACGTACGGCTGCTGGAGCAGGCGATCGCCTCGCCCGACGTGCCGCTGCACCGGCTGGATCTGCTGACCACCGACGATCGCCTGGTCCTGCGGGAAGATCGGAGGCCTGCCGAACTACCCACGGCTATAACCGGGACACTGCACGGGTTGTTCGAACAGCAAGTAGCTCGTTCGCCGGGTGCCTTCGCCATCCGGGATGAGCAGACTGCGCTTACCTACAACCAGCTGAACAGCCGCGCGAACCGACTCGCGCGGCTGCTGCGTACGCTGGGAGTCAGCGCCGACACGCTGGTCGCGATTGTCGCCGAACCGGGTGTCGAGTTGATCACCGCGCTCCTTGCGACGCTGAAGGCGGGTGGGGCCTACCTTCCCATCGACCCCAGCACCCCGGTCAGCCGTATTGCCGCCATCCTCGCTGACTCCCGCGCCGCAGTGCTCATCACCCGTGAAGCACGCACGGGGCTAGATCACCCCCGGACCATCGTGATCGACCGCGACCAAAGCACCATCGGACAGTTCGCCGACGACGATGGGCAGGTCAAGACCAGCCCCGACGACCTGGCCTACGTCATCTATACTTCGGGCTCCACGGGAGCGCCCAAGGGCGTGATGGTCACCCACGCGAACGCGGTCCGGTTGTTCACCTCGACCAGACCACAATTCCAATTCGGCCCTCATGACGTGTGGACGATGTTTCATTCCGCCGCGTTCGACTTTTCGGTGTGGGAAATATGGGGCGCGTTGTTGCATGGCTGCCTGCTGGTGATCGTCTCACCCGAGACCGCTCGCTCTCCCGCTAGGTTCCTTGAACTGGTGGCCGCCCGCCGGGTGACGATTCTCAGCCAGACGCCGGCAGCTTTCCGGGGCTTTACTGACGCTGCCGTCAAGAGTGCTGCCGCGCTGGCCGATCTGCGCCTGGTGATACTCGGCGGGGAGGCACCGGACCTCGCCGAGCTGTCACCCTGGTTTGACAGCGATGGCGGCGACAGGCCGACCCTGGTGAACATGTACGGGATCACGGAGACCACAGTGCACGTCACAGCCCACCGCCTGACGCGGGCTGATCTCGACCGGCGGTATAGCCCGATCGGCGAGCCCATGCCTGATATGCGCATGTACTTGCTCGATGAGGCCATGAACCAGGTAGCCGTCGGCATCCCGGCCGAGATATACGTTGGCGGTGCCGGGTTGGCCCGCGGTTACATGAACCGCCCTGGCCTGACCGCGGAGCGTTTCGTCCCGGATCCGTTCGGCAACGAGCCGGGGGCGCGTCTCTACCGCACCGGTGACCTGGCCCGGCTGCTTGCCGACGGCGATATTGAGTACCTCGGCCGGATCGACGACCAGGTGAAGATAAGGGGTTTTCGGATCGAGCTCGGCGAAGTCGAGGCGGCGCTGAACGACTATCCAGCCGTTGCGCACGGGGCGGTTGCGGTCCACGAGATATCTGCGGCGGAGCGACAGCTTGTGGCCTATGTGGTCTGGAATTCCCCCGGCACCGCCGAGGCGGCAGAGCTTCGCACCTATCTGGCCCAGCACCTTCCCGGTTATATGGTTCCCGTGTCCTACGTGACCTTGCCCGCATTGCCACGCACTGCTGGCGGCAAGCTGGACCGAAAAGCGCTGCCGAGACCCGGCCTCAGCCGCGGGCAGGCCGGGTCGCGGCAGCGGGACGTCGCCCCGCGCTCGCTCGCCGAGACCTTGATGTGCCGTGCGTGGACGGAGGAACTTGGGCTGGACCGGGTGAGCGTCGAAGACGATTTCTTTGAGATCGGCGGAGATTCCATCCGGGCGGTTCGGCTCGTTGGCAGGCTGCGCGCCCAGGGCTGGGCGGCAACAGTGGAAATGATCTTTCAGCACCGGACCGTCCTGGGGGTACTGCGGGCGCTGGAGAGGACGGGCGCCACCGTTGCCGACGTCAGCGTGCGACCGTTCGGCCTTATCCCGCCGGGGGATCGCGAGCAACTGCCCGCAGACCTCGCTGACGCCTACCCGCTGGCGATGACGCAACTCGGCATGTTGTTCGAGATGGAGATCGCTCCGGACACACACCCTTACCACAATGTCGTCTCTTACCCTATCCGCGATCTCGGCGGCTTCGACGAGACGCCCTTCCGCCGGGCCTGCGCCGTCTTGACCGATCGCCACGAGATACTCCGCACGTCATTCGATATGGTTTCCTATGGTGGCCCAATGCAGCTTGTGCACCGTCACGCGATGCCAAGAGTCACCATTCAGGACCTGCGCCATGTTCATCCCGCGGACGCCAGCCGGCTGGTTGAGCAGACGCGACAGGCGGAAGCAGCCGCCACCTTCGACATCACCCAGGCACCGCTGCTGCGTATGCACGTAGATGTGCTGAGAGATGATCAATGGGTCCTGACCCTGACCGAAAGCCACACCATTCTCGACGGGTGGAGCCACCATTTCCTCCTGCCCGAGCTGCTCGAGTGCTATCGCGAACTCCGGGACAGCCGACCGCGCACCTCGCCGCTGGCCGACCACGCGTCCCCACTCGCTCGATTCGCAGACTTCGTCGCTCTCGAACGCGGTGCGCTGGACAACTGCGACAGTGTTGCTTTTTGGTCAGGACGGATAGAGACGTTTGAACGGCTGGAGTTCCCTATGCTGCCCGAAGGCACCGGCCTCCCGGGAAGTATCCGGCGCGAGCGCATCGACCTTCATGCTTGCGACCAGCGCCTGCGGGACATCGCGCGCATCGAGGGTGTGCCACTCAAGACGGTGCTGCTCACCGCACACATGACAGCGCTGGCTAGGTTCACCGGGAGACGTCGCTTCCTGGCCGGGTTGGTGTGCAACGGCCGGCCCGAGGTTCGTGGCGGCGATCAGGTCGCTGGCATGTTCCTCAACACCGTTCCGTTCGGCGTGCACCTCAGGGGCTCGTGGCGGCAGCTCATACGAACCGTGTATGAGGAGGAACTCGCGCTCTGGCCGCATCGCCGATTCCCGCTGCCAGCGATGCAGCAACGCTGGGGCGGCTCTCACCGGTTGCTGCCCGCCTTGTTCAGCTACCAGGACTTCCACTTGCTCGACCACGAGATGGTGGATGGGGAGGGGATCGTCAAATTGCTCCCCCTGGAGTTCGCTTTGCAGGTCACCACCGAACCCGCCGCACTCGTCATCACTGGAAGAACGGACCAGATGTCACGTGATGTCATTGGCCGGCTAGCCGACCTGCATCGCCAAGCGCTGGAGGACCTGGCACGCGATGAGATCGGGCGTTGACCGTTCTCGGAAGGCGAGGACCAATGAGGTCGGCAGCGACGGTTGGCGACCTCATCCACGCTCAGGCCGGGAGTTTTCGCGACCAACAGGCAATACTCCAACATGGTCAAACCGCCCTCACGTATGGAGAATTGGCGGAACGAGTAGATCTGTGGAGCGCCGCGCTTGGCCAGTACGCGCGGATCGGACTGTGCCTGCCAGCGGGCCTGGAGTTGGCAGTAGCTCTATTAGCTGCGCCCTTGCGCGTGGCGTGCGCCCCGCTCAGCCCAGCAAGCCCAGCAGCGCAACTTGCCCGTGATCACTCCGACCTAGGGCTCGATCTGGTCGTCACGACGGCATCACGGTGCACAGAACTCCGGCAGCTCGGCGTTCCGGCAACCTGGACGACGCCCGATTTTATCCCGGCAGCCCTAGACCGGCCGGAAGGTCGACGGCAGATGGACACTGGCGCAGGACCAGCTGAGCCAGATGACGTTGCGCTGCTGTTGCGGACGTCAGGTACGACGGGGCGCCCGAAGGTAGTACCGCTGACCCACGCCAATC
Source organism: Streptosporangiaceae bacterium (assembly GCA_036495485.1). Lineage (GTDB taxonomy): Bacteria > Actinomycetota > Actinomycetes > Streptosporangiales > Streptosporangiaceae > PALSA-505. The sequence continues at coordinate 4,104 of DASXMU010000247.1, read as the reverse complement.
TCTGCGCCTCAGCGAATAACGTGCGGCGCACGCTCGCACTCGGGCCGGACGACCGGTGCCTCAACGCCATGCCGCTGTGGCATGGGCACGGTTTTGTCGCCGGGCTGCTGGCATCGCTCGCCGCCGGCGCGAGCGTCATTTGTGTACCACCCGACGCTGTCAGGGACTTCCCCGACCTCCTGCACCAGACCGGCGCAACCTGGTATACGGCCACTCCGGCGCTGCACAGAGCGATCCTGGACGCCGTGGCGGAGCGGCCGGCCCTGTCACACCGGCTTCGATTCGTCCGGTCGGCATCCTCGCGCCTGCCACGGTCCCTGGCAGCGGAACTTGAGAATACATTCGGGGTACCCGTGATTGAGGCGTACGGCATGACGGAGGCAGCGCACCAGATCACGTCCGATTCGCTGCCCCCGCACCATCGTGGAAACGGCTCCGTTGGCACGGCTACCGGGGGGATCCGCGTCGCGATCCTCGGACCCGACGGTATGCGGCTGACAGTCGGCGAACAGGGTGAAGTTGCCATCCGGGGAGGCGGCCTGTTCCGCGGCTATGAGAATGATCCGACGAACGGCTCGGCATTCATTGATGGCTGGTTCCGCACCGGCGACCTTGGGCGGCTTGATAACGACGGATACCTGTTCCTCACCGGACGGATCCGGGAAATGATCAATCGGGGCGGGGAGACCATCGCCCCGCGCGAGGTCGATGAGACACTGCTCGAGCACCCGGACGTGACTGACGCGGTCGCGTTCGGCATACCGCACTTGCGGCTCGGCGAAGTGGTGGCAGCGGCCGTGGTGCCCCGTCGAGGCAGCACACTAACCGAGACTGACCTTCGGCAGTTTGCCCGGGTCCGCCTTGATCCTGCCAAGGTTCCGGTCAAGATCGCGCTGGTCGCCGATCTGCCGCGTGGCGCTACTGGCAAGCCAGACTACGCCGAGCTACGGAAACTGGCGAGCGCCCTGCCCGTGCTATCCGAGATTGACGGATACGCTGCCGACATTGCAGGACAGCTTACGGGGACCTGGGCGGAGTTGCTGGGCATCCATCAAGTCGGCCTTACCGACTCGCTGTCCGACCTGGGAAGCGACTCGCTGCGGTGTACCCGTATGGCGAATCACATAACAGCCACGTTCGGCGTGCGGGTTCGGATGGACGAGCTACTGGTAGCTGACACTGTGGTCGAGCAGGCGGTACTAGTCAATGACTATCTGGACGCGAAAACGGGGACGCAGTGACATCCCACGACTCCCAAGACGTCAACCGGCGATCGGTGCCTACGCCAACGAGCACGGCCATCACGACCTGGCTCGCGAGGCGCTCACCCGCGCGGCCGGGCACGGTTCGCCGGGGGCGGGACGGCTCTATGCCGCCGCGTCTTTCCTGGTTTTCAGCCAGGATGAGGTAGACCGGGCCCGTGACCTGCTCGGCCAGACGGAAGCGGCTGGAGACGGAAGGCTGTTCACCTCGGTCGTGGAGGCGGCCCTGGCCGACCATAACGAGGGCGCCGCTGATTCCAGACGCGTCGCGGAGGTTTTGGCCGGCGCCCGCCAGCACCTCGGGGGTGAGGGCTGGTGGCCGGTCAGTAGCTGGTCTGGGGGGAGCCGGTGAGGTGGGCCTGTGCGGATTTGCGGAGGGCGTGGAGCAGGCGGTTGTGGTCATCGGCTCGGGTGGCGAGTACGACGCGGCTGGGTTCTACGCCGTGCAGCGGGATGGCTGTGAGGTCGGGGCGAGGGCTGGCGGCGCCGGTGGCGGCGGGGATGATGGCCACGGCTTGTCCGCTGGCGATGAGCTCGAGCTTGTCCGCCAGGGCACTGACGAGGGGGCCGTCGGGTGCCCGGGTTCCGTCGGGCCGGGGGTCGATGCGCCAGAAGGCGTTCCATTCCGGGTCGGGAAGCCGGGGGATGGGCTCGTCGGCGATGTCGTCGAGGGTGACTGATTCCTTGCCGGCCAGCCGGTGGCCGGTGGAGATTAGCAGCATTCTGGGTTCGTCGTACAGGACTGTTACGTGCAGCTGGCTGGTCGGGAACGGCAGCCGGGCCACCACCGCGTCCACCCGGTGCTCCAGCAGGGCCTCGCGCGGCTCGTTCCAGTCCAGGTGCAGGGTGTGCAGGTCGGTGTCCGGGTTCCGGTGGCGCAGCTCGCGGATCACCGGAGTGATGATGAGGTTGGTGGTGTACCCGACGGTGAGCACGTTCGGCTGGGCGGCGGCGCGGGTAACGACGGCGGCCTGGGCGGCGGAGCGCAGCAGCGCCCTGGCGCGGGGCAGGAAGGCTTCCCCGGCCTCGGTGAGCTGGCTGCCTTGCGGGGTGCGGTCCAGCAGCCTGGCGCCGAGCTGCTGCTCCAGGGTGCGGATCTGCCTGCTGAGCGAGGGCTGGGCGACGTGCAGGGACTGAGCGGCGCGGCCGAAGTGGCGGTGGTCGGCGACGGCGGTGAAGTACCGCACCAGCCGCAGGTCGAGGTCGGTGGGCGGCGGTGGCTCGGTCATGCAGCAAGGATAACCCAGCCAGATCATTGGATAACGTTCAAGAAGCGGATTGGCCTGGGGTGATGCCTGCTTTGCATGGGTTATCTCGGAACAGGCTTTGGACGCGGAGCGCGTCCTGCCCGCACGCTGGGATCAGTCAGCCGACCCGTGACAAGGCCGAAGCCAAACCCAGGAGCAGCCATCATGAGCAGCACCACACCCTCCCCCGTTCTTTCCGTCGCCATCATCGGTGCCGGGCGTATCGGCAGTGCCTTCGCCTACCAGCTTCGGCGTGCGGGCCATAACGTGACCGTCGTGGCCCGCCCCGGTTCGCGGCGCCTCAGCCAGCTGCAGCGTGATCACGGGGTCGTCCCGGCAACCGGCGAGCGCGCCGACGTGATGGTTGCCGGCCACCTCGACGAGCAGTCGCCTTTCGATCTCGTCCTTGTCACGACGCTCGCGCATCAGGTCGACCCGCTCCTTCCTGTCCTCAAGCGCAGCCAGGCCCAGTGCGTGCACTTCATGTTCGTCACCCCCGAGGCCGGACGTCTGCAAGCCGCCGTCGGCGCACGTCGCTGCACCTTCGGCATGGCCGCCGTCCTGTCGACGCTCGACGGGGACGGCAAGCTCGGCCTGAAGATCCCCAAGACAAAGGCCATGCAGGGCGACCAGCGTTGGGTCGATCTCTTCAATGCCTCCGGCATGCCGTCGAAGCTGGAGCCGGACATGGCACGCTGGCTGCGCTCCCAGACGCCCCTGACCATCGCCATGGAGAGCGTGACGGGCACCGGGATGCAGCACAATCGCGGAGCTACCTGGGCGGAGGCAAGAGCCGGAGCCAACGGGCTGCGTGCCGGGTTCTCAATCCTCCGGGGCCTCGGAGAGACGCCGTACCCGGGCTCGAAGAACCAGATCAGCCGCGCCCCGCGGTTCGTGCTGACATTTCTCTTGTGGACCGTGTCCCGCAGCAGGTTCCGCGAGACAGTCGGGAACTCCTCTCAGGAGGTCCAGGGCCTCATCGACCTCCTGACCGCTGAAGCCGCGCGGAAGCCCGCCCTGGGCAAGGAGGCCGAAGCCGTGCTCGCACTGCGGCCCAGGGACCAGGCCCAGATGAGCCCCGTCTAGCGCTTGGGTGAAACTTCCCCGCCTGAGGCATTCCGCTCTGGCCATCCGCCCGGGGCTTGCGGTGATGGACCATCCCGGTCTGTTCGCCGGCTTTGACCTGGCGGCTACCTCATCGCGTCCTACCCGCGCCTGACGACACACGATCACCGAAAGAAGCGGACTGGGCGCCACCTGCTCACGTCATTATTGGCTGGCACCGGCGCGGGCGTTACCGCGCCGGCCGGGTGATTTCCGGTTCGCGGCGCGCTGGTCAGGTGCCGGGACGGGCCTGGCGTAGCGCGCTGATGGTGGTGCCACGCCGGCGCCGGACCAGGGCGCGCAGTGTGCTGGTGTTCTGGTAGCCGACCGCCGCGGCGATGGAGTCGGCTGTCTGGCTGGTCGTGTGGAGCAGGAAGGTGGCCTCATCGAGGCGGAGTTCGTGGAGGAAGCCGATCGGCGACATGCCGAGGACGGCTGCGGTGGTGCGCTGCAGGGTGCGTTCACTGACGCCGATTGCGGCGGCAATGCCG
>DASXMU010000246.1:0-19601 GCA_036495485.1 Streptosporangiaceae bacterium | reverse complement strand
GATGGTCTTTCCCGCCAAGCTGATGCCGACCGGCAGGCCCTCCTGGAATCGTCCGGCGCGGATGTTCGAGTCGGCAGCGTGGATCGCTCGTGCTGCTGCCAGGAGCAAGCCAAGCGCCAACTCCGCAGTGGCGGCTCGGCTGCCTGCTCCGCCGACCGTGTTGCACACAAGCACGCCTCGTGCCGTGCAGCAAGCTGTGTCGAGCGAAGCATTGTGCGCGCCGGTCATGCCTAGCATGCGCAGCCTGGGCAAGCGGTTGATGATCTCGGCGGCAAAGCTTTCCCCCTTGCGGATGTCCTGCGGGTTCTCCTCGGAGTAGATGTCGAAGTGCGGGTCCACGATGCTGAAGCCCGGCAGCGTGCCGGCTTCGGCGTCGGCGAAGAACTGGCCGATGCTGTGCACGTGCTGCATGTACCGGCCGATGCCGACCGGGAAGACGTCGGCGGTGAACTGGATGTCCTTCTCGAGGTCGCCGGCCGAGGCAGGCAGGTGCCGGCGCAGCGACATCAGGCGGCGCCGGGTCATCTTCCCGCCGTGCCGGGCGAAGTGCCGCCACCGCGGCTGGCCATCGGCCACCGGGTGGTAGTTGGCCCAGGAGATCCCGTGCCGGGTGAGCAGGTCGAAGACGGTCCCGGCCGGCGGGTAGTCGAGCAGGTCGTACGGGGAGTCGTCGATCAGGCCGTGCGCGGTGCCGGCGATGAGGAAGCGCCGGTTGGGGAAGGTGGGGCCCAGGCATGAGCTGAACCAGTGGTCGGCCAGCGGGAAGGTCCGGGCCAGCCCGTAGTAGAAAGGCAGGTCGGCCTCGGTCCAGTAGCCCATGCCTGCCGCCGCGGCCTCGGCCGCGGTCCAGGCGCCCGTCCCGGGATCGGTGCCCGCTGCCGGGCCGGCCCCGGCCTGGGACAGCACCTGCTGGGCACTGGCCACGAAGCCGTCGAGACGGCCCTCGCCCCACTGCAGGTGACTGGCGTGCCAGCCCTGGCAGGGCACTCCGCGGTGCTGCACGGGAGACTTGAGGTGAAAGGCCCTGACGGCCTCACCATCCGGGCTGGGGTTGGTCACGTCGGGCTCACCGTCGGAGCCGAGCGGAAAGCCCTCGCCGCGGCCGCGCAGCATGCCGAGGTAGTTGTCGTAGGAGTGGTTTTCCATCATCAGCACGACGATGTGCCTGATCTGCGGGAGCAGATCGGCGCCCGCGGGCAGATCCGGGCGGGGCAGCGGGCCCGGCCCGGCAGGCCGGCGGCGGTCCAGGCGACTGAGCTGGCGGCGTTCGAGCAGGTGCCACATGGGCGTGTGCTACCCAGAGGGTTTGCCGCTAACCGGGACATTCCGGCCGGTGGGTTTGCCGGGCGCGGGGCCCCGGGTGCCGGCGCGGGCGGCTAGCGTAGGGCCGTGCGTGTAGTCACCTGGAATGTGAACTCGGTGAAGCAGCGGATGCCGCGGCTGCTGCCGTGGCTGGATCAGCGGCAGCCGGACGTGGTCTGCCTGCAGGAGACCAAGCTGGCCGACGGCGCCTTCACCGAACTGCTCGGCGGGGAGCTGGCCAAGCGCGGCTATGCGGCCGGGGTGTACGGCCAGCCGCAGTGGAACGGGGTGGCGATCCTGTCCCGGGTGGGCTTGGCGGACGTGGTGGCCGGGGTCGAGGGTGCGCCCGGGTTCCCCGATCCCGAGGCGCGCTCGGTGGCCGCGACGTGCGGCGGGATCCGGGTGCACTCGGTGTACGTGCCGAACGGGCGGGAGCCGGATTCCGATCACTACCAGTACAAGCTCGCCTGGCTGGCCGCGCTGCGGGAGGTGGTCGCGGCTGGCCCGCGGGACGCCATCGTCTGCGGGGACATGAACATCGCACCCACCGACGCCGACGTGTTCGACCCCAGCGCCTACGCCGGCCAGACCCATGTCACCCCGCCGGAGCGGGACGCGCTGGCCAAGCTGCAGGCGCTCGGCCTGCACGACGTGGTGCGGGAGCGCTGGCCGGCCGAACGGGTGTTCACCTACTGGGACTACCGGGCCGGGATGTTCCACCGGGATCTCGGGATGCGGATCGACCTGGTGCTGGCCAGCGAACCCGTGGCGGAGCGGGTGCGGGCGGCCTGGGTGGACCGGCAGGCCCGCAAGGGCACCGGGCCCAGCGACCACGCCCCGGTGATCGTCGACCTGGACGAGGCGCCGGACGGCGACATCGGGCCAGTCGTACCCCCACCGTCCGCCTCAGCGATCAGGACAGGCTCGGTCAGACTGCCCCAGTCCCAGTGAGCGTTATGCAAACCGCATCGTGAGTGCAGGCCCGTCCGGGGCCCGCGCGAGCGATCGGGCCAGGTCGGGCGACAGCCACCAGGCAGCTAATTTTGCATAATGCGAACTTTCGCAGAAGACTCAGTGACACCGCTGACCGGTCAGCGGCCACCCCAGTGACCGGCGACCCGGGCGGGACAGCGGCCTCTGGCGCCGGGTGTGGTTTGATGGCGGCGTTTGCGCTGATCGTAAACTTATTACCTGAATTCGCCACGGAGCGTGGGGGAGCGAGTCTAATCTGTGATCCGCGATTGTTACGAGTTCCTGCTGACCCGTAAGACACCGAGGCCTGAGTCGGAAGCGTGTGTCACGCCGGGAGCCGGGCGCGCTGACCGATTTGCCTAGTTCCAGGGCAGCGCTTGGAGTCGGGTCCCGTGCTGCCGCGCGTCGTCCCAATCGGCTCGGCTCAATCTGTGAAGGTGGCCATGACTCGCTCCCCATCCGAGTCCCGTACCCCCTCCTCCTCTCCCGTCCGGTTTCCCGAGTCTCCCGTACCGTCCCTGGTGCCCCGGCACAGCTCGTCCGTTCAGTCCCCTGCCGCGGTGTCCTCCATGTCGCTGGGCGTCGCACCTCCCGGTTACCCGGCCGCTGCGGCGCCCTTAGGTACCGGCCCGGCAGGGTGGCTGTGGACGGCAGCCTTCGTACTTGGTGCGTGTGCCATCCTGTCGTCCCTGGCCGCCGCTGTGCTCAGTTCGGGCCATAGCAGGCCCGGTGCGGTGATCGCGGCGGTGGTGGCGCTGGTGCTGCTGGCGACGCTCATCATGTTGCGCCAGCGGTATGGTGCGGCCGCGGCGCAGTGGGAGCGTGACGCGGCAGAGCTGCAGCACCGCACGGCGGAACTCGAGCGGTCTGGTTACGAGCGGCAGGCTGAATACAACGGGACGATGAAGGCCCTGGCGGAAGCCGTCGACCATCTGGTGCATGTTCAGCTTCCCGCGGCGCTGAACGGGCCCCCGGCGTCCCAGCCGCTTCCCGATTCCGCACTCCGCAGCGGTGAGGCAGCCGCGCTGTGCGGGCACGTGGCGACCGCGGTGGCCGAGGGCGCTGCGAAGCTCCGGGGGGAAATCGACGATCAAACCGAGTCGTCCCGGCTGGCAGTGGTCACACTCGCCCGGCGGGTCCAGGCGTCGGCACATCGCATCCAGGAAGAGGCCACCCGGATGGCGGGCCGCCACCCGGCAGACTCCGATGTGCTCGAGTCCAGCATGCGGGTGGACCATGCGGCGGCGCAGCAGGCCCGGCATGCACAGAGTGTGGCAGTGCTATGTGGGGAATGGCCCGGGCAGCAGTGGCCGCAGCCGCTGCCCTTGCTGGATGTGGTTCGTGCCGCGTCCAGCCGGATTGTGGCTTACCGGCGAGTGACGGTATCCGGCGAGCCGGACATCGCTGCCACCGCGAGTGTCGTCGAGCCGCTGATTCATCTGATCGCCGAACTGCTCGCCAACGCGACGCAGTCCTCTCCGCCGACGACCCAGGTACTGGTGACGGTGCGGACGGTTCAGCGAGGCGCGGTCATGGAGATGGACGACTGCGGTGTCGGCATGGAGGAGCACCAGATCGAGCAGGCAAGAGAGATCACCTCCGGCCACCGGCTGCTCAGGCTGGGGGATCTGGGAGAGATCCCGCAGACCGGCATGGCGGTGGTCGGGCAGTATGTCCATCGTCATGGGTTCCGGGTGGACCTTATGCCGTCGCCGTACGGAGGTGTACGGGCGGTGGTGCTGGTACCGGCCGAAATGGTGGAAAATCTGGAACATGCCGCAATCGCCCCGCCGCGGGTTGCGGCAGAGCCGCAGCCTCGCTCGGTTGCGGCAGAGCCGCAGGCTCGCCCGGCCGCGACCGAACCGGCCGGAGTGCCGGTAACTGCCGCACAGGACACGGGTTCGCTGCCGCAGCGGCACTCCCGCCGTGGGGAATCCGGGCCGGACGCTCCCGGCGGCACGCCACAGGCGGAACGGGCTCTCCCCCCGCAGACGCCCGAGCAGGCCGGTGCCTGGATGGCGGCATACCTCAGCGGCTCCGCCGATGAGGGCACGGCGCCCGCCGCTACGCCTTCCGTTCCCGCGGCCGAACAGACCACAGCTTCCCCCGGTGATCAGGCCGATGCCACCCATCGCAGCACTGATCCTCCCGGCAGTACCGATCCCCCACCGGGGTAGTGCGGACAGCCCGGCAACCAGTAGGCGAGTCGTGCGACGGAGATGGCGATAATGCAGGTCGGGAACTGGATGATTGATGAGGTCACCTGGGTGCAGGGTGTGCGTCATGTTGTGGTGGCCACATCGGACGGGCTGGTGACGGCACGCTCGGACGGAACCAGCGAGGAGGTCGCCGACCGGATGGCGGCAGCGTGCGCCGGCTTGCACTCACTGGGCCGGAGCGTGGGAAGGGAGTTCGGGTCCGCGAGCCACGCCGTCCAGCAGGTGATGGTGGGCTTCGACGGTGGGTTCCTGTTCGTCCGGCGCGCCGGGGACGGCTCGCACCTGGCAGTGGTCACGGAGCAGGTCGTCGATCCAGCGGTGATAGGTCAGCAAATGCAGGCGCAGGTGGTCAAGATCGGCCACCGGAACCTGGCCACGCCTCCTCGGCGCAGCACGACGGCATGAGTGGTCAGGGCGAATACCACGACCGCCCAGTCCGCCTCTATGTGGTCACCCGCGGCCGGGCGCGCCCGTCCCGCAATACGATCAGGCCTGAGACGCTGCTGGTCGCGGCCGATGCCGGGAAGCAACTGCCGGTTTCGGCCAGCAGCGAGGAACGCGCGTTGCTGCGGATGTGCCGGCGGCTCCTGTCACTCGTCGAAGCTGCCGTTCACCTGGAGCTGCCGGTGAGCGTGGTCAGCGTTGTCGCCTCCGACCTGATCGATGCCGGCTTCCTGGCGGTGCGTGGGAGCAACGACGAACCCTCTTCCGGTCTCGCTCCGCCCGGGCCCGGTGAATTCGTGTTCGCCCGGCCTGACCGGAAACTGCTCCAGGAGGTGCTGGATGGTCTCCGCAAGCTCAGATGAGCTCTACCTGCCTTCTACCGTCCGACGATCCACGAAGATCCTGGTGGTTGGGTCGTTCGGCGTCGGCAAGACCACACTGATCGGCTCGGTCAGCGAGATCGTCCCGCTCCGGACCGAGGAGACGATGACCGTGGCGAGCATGGGAGTCGACGACCTGGCCGGCCTTCAGGACAAGATGACCACGACGGTGGCCATGGACTTCGGCCGTATCACCCTCAACCCGAGCGTGGTGCTGTACCTGTTCGGCACGCCTGGCCAGCGCCGTTTCTGGGATCTGTGGGACGGTCTGGCCGACGGTGCGGCAGGCGCCCTGGTCCTGGTCGACACCAGGCGGATCGAGGGCAGCTTCGAGGTACTCGACCAACTGGAACTGCGGAACGACCATCTGCCTTTCGCCGTGGCGGTCAATGTCTTCCCGGATAGCCGCCGGCACACGACGGCGGAGTTGCGCCAGGCTCTGGACCTGCTGCCGGAGACGCCCATCGTGCACTGCGACGCTCGCGACCGTCATTCGTCGGTCGACGCACTCATCGCCCTCACCGCATATGCCCTTGCCGCGCAGGAAGGTTCGCTGTGAGTACATCAGAACCAGACACCGTGGAAGCCGCCGGCCTGGACAGGGACGGGCTGACCCCACTGGTGCTCACCACGACCAGCCCGGACCCGCGCAGCATCTACCGGCGGCTGCGGGAGGAATGGGGTGTGGTCGCGCCGGTGGAGCTGGAACCCGGTGTGAACGCGTGGCTGGTCATGGGCTGGGAGGAGATCTGTCACGTAGTCCGTCGTGAACGGCTCTTCTCGCGTAACCCGCGAAACTGGCGGGCCTGGCAGGAGCAGACGGTCGCGCTGGATTCCGGGCTGGGCCCGATGATGTTCCCGCGGGACAACGCCTACTTCTTCGACGGCGTCGAGCATTACCGGCTGCGCGCGCCGCTGGATGACGGGATCGCACATATCGACCAGCGGCGGATGCGCCGTTCGGTGGCCCGGACGTGCGCCGACCTGATCGCCGGCTTCGCTGGCCGCGGCAGCGCCGACCTGGTGGCCGAGTATGCCGCAGTCATCCCCATGCTGGCCGTCGCCGACCTGTTCGGCCTGGATGCCGCCGATGGCCTTGCGCTGCAGCGCGCCCTCATCGCCCTGTTCGGCTCGGGCGAGGACTCCCAGGCCGGAAACCGCAAGTTCGAGGAGATCATCGGTGGCGCTATGCAGTCGCACAGCCAGGTGCCGGCGGATGACCTCACCACGGTCTTCCTCAACCACCCGAACCTGCGTGACCACGGCGAGGTCGCGCAGTCCATGGTGCTGATGATCTCCGCAGGGTACGAGACCACGACCACATGGATCGCGCAGGCGCTCCGGCTGATGCTCACCGACCCCCGCTTCCGTGGCCGGCTCGGCGGCTGGCGCCCGGGCGTGGATGACGCCCTGGACGAGGTGCTTTGGCGGGATCCGCCCATGGCCAACATGCCCGCCCGTTACGCGTTGCGGGATACCGAACTGGACGGCCGGCCGATCCGGCGAGGTGATGCGCTCATCCTTGGCCTCGCGGCGGCCAACGACGACCCGCGCATACACGTCAGCGACCCGTGGATCGAGCTGGGTAACCGATCCCACCTGGCCTGGAGCAGCGGGCCGCACGCCTGCCCGGCGCAGATTCCGGCCCGGATCATCACCCGTGCCGCTGTCGACGCGGCACTGAGCCTGCTGCCCGGCATCCGGCTGGCGGTCCCAGCTGAGCAGCTAACCCCCCGGCCGTCGCCCTGGACACGCTGCCCCGCGACCCTTCCGGTCTTGTTCACCCCCCGATCAGCTCCCGGTTCCAGTTCGTGATCGGACATCTGCTCCGTATCCGCTGGTCGATGCCTGTTTCCCGGCAAGGACTCAGGTATCGGTGCTGTTCACCATTTCTGCCCAGATTTCAGGGTTGGATCGCTTCCTTATCGGGAATGGCGGTTCTGTACGTCACCGCGGTGCGGAAGGGACAGTGGTGGATCAGCGTCCGGAGCGGCCACGCTTGCCGGACCAGATCATCGAATTGCCACGGTTCGACCTGCCATTCCCCAGCGATATCAGCCCTCTCGCGGACTCGATCATCGAGCATACGAGCTGGTGGGCCAGGGAAGTAGGGCTTGCCGCTGATGGGCAGGCCGTTGAGCGCCTCCGCCGCGGCGGCATCATGAATGCGGGGCCCCGGCTGGTGCCGGCCGCGCCCATGAGCGCGGCGTGCCTGGTCTGTGACTGGACAGTCTTCCTGATCGTCATCGATGACGAGTTCGACGACGGGAATGAGCTTGGCGTGCGGCCGGAACTCGCCCGGGCGGCCATCGAGGATGTCATTACCTCGTTCCGTGGGCAGGAACCCAGGTCTGCTCACCTTGCCGGGAGTGCCAGGGCCGCCGCCGATCTCGGCCGCCGGTTCGAGCTGGGTGCACCCAGCCAGGAGTGGCTGCCCCGGTTCAGGCGCCACGCGGAGGAGCACCTATGGTCCAAGGTGTCTGAGGCGAAGCAGCGCACGTCAGGAGTGGTTCTCGACGTCCCGTCCTATGTAGGCCTGCGGCGCATCACCGGCGCCCCCTACACCTACGCCGACCTCGTTGAGCTGGCAGAGCACGTGGTGATCGCGGAACGGGTGCAGGAATCGCCGGTCTGGGGACTGACGCTCGACGCGTTCGCTGACGTGTGGCTTGGCATCCAGGACATCTGCTCGTGTGCGAAGGAGGTCGCGGCCGGCGACGAACTGAACCTCGCAGCGGTGCTGGCGCGCACTGAGGGATGCACCATTCAGCAGGGCATCGACAGCGCCTACCGGTGGGTCTGCGAACGATCACGGGATTTCGCCGTACATCGAGCGCAGCTCGCGGCTCTCCCGCGACGCCTCGGCCTGGACTCCCGCGCAGAGATGGACCTCGCGCGATACCTCGATTCTCTCGAACGGCTGCTCGGCGGCCATCTCGCATGGAACAGCCAGGACAATCCGCGTTACAGCCAAGTCATATCGCGCAGTCAGGCGAGGTGAGCCGTTGAAGCTTGCCGCTTTACGTCTTATTGAGCAATTGGACCCAGACCGCGACTACCTGCGCATTTTCCGCTTGAGCTTTGACGTGTCCTTCGACTGGGAAGTGCGCCGGGGCCTCGAACTGGCGATCTTCCATACCTTCGCCGCGCCCAGCATCAGTGAAATCCTCGACCGGTCATGCGAATTCGCCCACCGTGGCCAGAACCGCTATGACGACACGATCGCGCTGCTGCGCGAGGTAGCCAGGGACGGCCCCACGTCGCCGCGGGGGCGGGCAGCGATCCGGCGCATGAACTGGATCCACCGTGCCTACGACATCCGCAATGACGACTTCGTGTACGTCCTCGCCACCTTCGTCGTGGTGCCGGTGCGGTGGATCAGGCGGTATGGCTGGCGCAACCTCACGGAGAAGGAGATCCGCGCCGCCGTCAATTACTACGGCGAGGTAGGCCGCCTGATGGGCATCCGCCAGATTCCCCCGACCTACGCGGGATTCGCCAGCTACCTCGATGCGTACGAGCGGAAGCACCACTCATTCAGCGAGGCGAACCGGCGATTGTCGGTATCGCTGCTCAAGATCTTCGAAGCCTGGTTCCCCCGCCCGGTCCGGCCGCTGACCCGCCTGTGCATCGTCGCTGCGCTTGGCGGGTCGCTGCGACACGCTCTGGGGCTGCGTGAACCGCCCAGGTTAGTCCGCGCGGGCGTGCACGTTGCGTTGCGGTCCCGGGCGGCACTCATCCGGCTGCTTCCGCCGTTGCGGCCGGAGCGCAAGGGCCAGCGGCGATTGCGGAGCTATCCGCACGGTTATGCGCTGGGCGACCTGGGACCAGCCTGGGCAGCCGGGGAGAGGCCGGGGCCAACGGCCCGGCCGGGTTGATTTATCCCGCTAGCCTCACCGGCGCAGGCTGAGGGCGGCCGGGAGGCCAGAGCCCGCTCGGTCAGAGGCTGGCGACGTCTGCCTGCTTGGCCCTGACTGCCTCTGCCGCCTCGCGGAGCGAGGCGAGCTCGGGCTCGGTAAGGTCGCGCTCCACCACGCGCACGACGCCGGTGGCACCGATCTCGGCTTCGACGCCCAGGTAGACATCGGAGATACCGTACTGGCCCTCCATCCAGGCGCAGACGGGCATGACCCGGTGGGAGTCCTCGGCCACGGCGCGGGCCATCCGGGCGGCGGCAGCCGACGGCGCGTAGTAGGCGGAGCCGGTCTTGAGCAGCTTGACGATCTCGCCGCCGCCGTTGCGGGTGCGCTGGACGAGCGCCTCGGTGTCGTCGGCGGACAGCAGGCCGGCCAGGGGCTTGCCGTCCACGGTGCAGGCGGACGGGACGGGGACCATAGTGTCGCCGTGCGAGCCCAGGGTGAGAGTGCGGACGGAACCGACCGGGACGCCCAGCTTCTCGGCCACGAAGTAGCTGAACCTGGCGGTGTCCAGCATGCCGGCCTGACCCATGACGCGGTGCTGCGGGAAGCCGCTGACCTTGGCCGCCAGCGCGGTCATCTCGTCGAGCGGGTTGGAGACCACGATGAGGACCGCCTCTGGCGCGTGCTTCGCCACATTTTCCACGACGTTGCGCACGATCTTGGCGTTGACCTCGATCAGGTCCATCCGGCTCATGCCGGGCTTGCGCGCCAGGCCGGCCGTGACGATGACGATCTGCGAGCCCGCGACCGCCTCGTAGCCTTCACCGTCCGGGCCGGTGCTCTGGCCAGTGACCTTGGTCTCGAAGCCTTCTACCGGCCGCGCCTGGTTCATGTCGAGCGCGAGACCTTCGGGCCTGCCATCGATGATGTCGGTGAGCACGACCTCGTCGAAGATGTCGTACTCGGCGAGCCGCTGCGCCGTGGTCGACCCATAGAAGCCGGCGCCGACGACGGTTACCTTGCCTTTGCGGGCCATGTCCGCTGATCTCCTCTTGTTCCCGGCGCCCGGGCCGGTAGGTAAGTGTTGTGGTCAGGTAGCGGGTGGCGGCTAGCCGGCCAGCTCGTCCATCTTGGCACGCAGGTTATCGTCGAGCGCGCTGAGGAACTCCTGCGTGGTCAGGTACTGGGCGTCCCCGCCGACCAGCAGCGCGAGGTCCTTGGTCATCTTGCCGCTCTGCACGGTGTCGATGCAGACCTGCTCGATCGCGTTGGCGAAGGCGGTGACCTCGGGGGTGCCGTCCAGCTTGCCGCGGTGGGCCAGGCCACGCGTCCAGGCGAAGATCGAGGCGATCGGGTTCGTGGACGTCGGCCTGCCCTGCTGGTACTGGCGGTAGTGCCTGGTCACCGTGCCGTGCGCTGCCTCGGCCTCGACGATCTTGCCGTCCGGGGTCATCAGCACGCTGCTCATCAGGCCGAGTGAGCCGAAGCCCTGGGCGACCACGTCGGACTGCACGTCGCCGTCGTAGTTCTTGCAGGCCCAGACGATGCCGCCGTCCCACTTCAGCACCTGGGCGACCATGTCGTCGATCAGCCGGTGCTCGTAGGTGATCCCGGCCGTCTCGAACTCGGCCTTGAACTCCGCCTCGAAGATCTCGGCGAACAGATCCTTGAACCGGCCATCGTAGGCCTTGAGGATCGTGTTCTTCGTGGACAGGTAGAGCGGATAGCGGCGGTCCAGGGCGTACCGCATGGTGGTGCGCGCGAAGTCGCGGATGGAGTCGTCGTAGTTGTACATCCCCATCGCGATGCCGCCGCCGGTGAACTTGGCCACCTGGATCTCGATCGGGCGGTCGCCCTCGTCGGGGGTGTAGGTGATCGTCACGGTGCCGGGCCCTGGGACCACGAAGTCGCTGGCACGGTACTGGTCGCCGTGCGCGTGACGGCCTATCACGATCGGCTTGGTCCAGGTGGGCACCAGCCGCGGGATGCTGGATATCACGATCGGCTCGCGGAACACGACACCGCCGAGGATGTTCCGGATGGTGCCGTTCGGCGAACGCCACATCTTCTTCAGCCCGAACTCCTCGACGCGGGCTTCATCGGGCGTGATGGTGGCGCATTTCACACCGACGCCCCGCGCCTTGATCGCGTTCGCGGCGTCGATCGTCACCTGGTCGCCGGTGGCATCGCGGTGCTGAATGGACAGGTCGTAGTACTCGAGCTCGATGTCCAGGTAAGGCAGGATCAGCTGATCCTTGATGAACTGCCAGATGATTCGCGTCATCTCGTCGCCGTCTAGCTCGACAACGGGATTGGCTACCTTGATCTTGGGCATGCCGCCGTTTTCCCTTCCCACACTGCTCAGCCCGCGCCGTTGCCGGGCCCGCCGCCTGCAAGGCTACCGGTGCGCAGCCAGGCCTCTGGCGGCCGGTATGGCCACCTTGATGTGGATCCCGCTCAGCTCAGCAGCTCAGGATGTGGCGGGCAGCACGAGCGCCACCGCCAGGATGCCCGCGCCTATTGCCGCCAGCACCATGACATCGGGCAGCCGCCGCCGGGTGAGGAGCATGCCCGCCCAGCGCTCCGGCAGCACGAGCCGTTCCAGCGCCGCGAGGAACAGTGCACCGGCCACCCACACTGTGCCCGGCTCGACGTGCCTGGGGGCCAGCCACATCCAGATCAGGCCGCCGGCCAGGCCGGCCAGGGCGACGGCGTAGGCCAGCGAGGCCAGCCGTGGGCCACCCGCCCGCCCGGGCACTCCGGGCGCCGGCGGGACGGTTGTGGCCGTTACGGCCGGGGGCGTGGTGGGTACATCAGCGGCATCAGGTATGTCCCCGGCACCGGCGTCCTGAACAGCCACAGCGGAACGTGAGTCCGTCACCGGGCTACCGGCTCGTTCCGTCAGCACGGACTCATCCACCTAATGATCGTATCGCCGTGCCCACCGTGACCGGGACAGGAACGGGCAATAGCCCGGCCGGCGCGCCGCGCGAACAGAGGGCCGGCGGCCACCCGCCGGGCCGTCCGCACCAGCGAGGCCGCCCGCTCCGCTGGCCACCGCCCGTTGTCGAATCGGCACTGTCCGCCCAATCTGTCGCCCAGAAGGGGGTACGACAGGCCGCACAGAGGGTAACCCGACCGTGAGGGATCCGTGACTGGCCCGTTAGGTGGGAGGATCGACGTGGAGAGGCCCTACATTCGCATCGAGGACACAGGGGAGGTCATTCCGCTGCGCGCCGACGTTACCACCGTAGGCCGTGGAAGCTCCGTGGACATCCGCTTGCGTGATCCGAGCGTCTCCAAGCTGCATGCCGAGATCATCTGCAGAGGCGACTACGCGTACGTGGCCGACCTCGGATTATCACGAAACGGGACCAGGGTGAACGGCCGTCCGGCCGCTCGCCGCGTCCTCGAGGACGG
Source organism: Streptosporangiaceae bacterium (assembly GCA_036495485.1). Lineage (GTDB taxonomy): Bacteria > Actinomycetota > Actinomycetes > Streptosporangiales > Streptosporangiaceae > PALSA-505. Next base: position 7,004 of record DASXMU010000246.1, on the reverse strand, counting down.
CGACGTGGTGAGCTTCGGCTCGGCCCGGTGCCGGGTCGGCGGGCTCGCCCATGAGGAGATCGCCGCCGAGGTCGAGCTGCGCAGGCAGGCCGCTCCCGAGCTGACCCGCCGCGAACTGGACGTGCTGACCTCACTGTGCAGGCCCGCCCTGTCGGACGAGGCATTCGTCGCCCCCGCCACCGCCCGCGAGATCGCGGCCGACCTGGTCGTGACCGAAGCGGCGGTTAAACAGCACCTGCTGCGCCTCTACCAGAAGTTCCGCATCCAGGAGGGGATGAACCGGCGGACCAGGCTGGCCAACGAGGTGGTGGCGCTCGGGCTGGTCAGGCCGCTGCCACCACCCGGCCGCGGCGAGCCGTCGGCAAACGCGGCACAGCCCGGCACGGCATTAGGGAAGCCCGCGCCAGGGAATGGGCCCGGCGGCACGGCACCGGGCAGTGGGGCGCCCGCGGGCCCCCGGTTGCCTGACGTCCCGCTGGCACCGGCAGGCCCGCAGCCAGGCAGCCGCATCGGCGTCCTCCGGGTCAGCCGCTGAGAACGCCGCCTGGGCAGCCTGCGGCGCCTGGGCAGCGCAGCGGCCGGGGTACCGGGCACCCTAGATGTGCTGCAGCCGGGCCTGTGCCTTGGTGATGAGGTCGTAGATGCTGTGCAGCGGCCGGGACATGGCCGAGGTCAACGGCCAGATGTGGTGCGGCTGCGTGACGGCCGCGTAGGCCGTTCCCACGGCCACTATGGCGATCACGATCGCGGTGACGGCGGCCAGGAACCGCCTGCGGGCGACCGCACCGAAGAGCCTGCCGAGCTGTCTGCGCGGGGTGCGCGAACCGGGGCCGAACCCGTAGAACGCCACGAACGCGCCAGCCGCGTAGGCGCCGGCCGCCTGCAGCGCGCTGGCGTGGTCGGCGGCGATGGTCGCGGCGGCGGCGACTGCCCCGGCCGTCACCGCGAGCGGGGCGAGCAGCAGGCAGCCGAGCACTGCCCGCAGCACCGCCCACGGTGACTTGATGATCATGATGGGCACATCGCTGGCCCGGCTGCCCCGTCCGGAACGGCGCCTGGTCAGCGCGCTGTGCGAAAGGTCGGCCGCGCGCAGCACGACGATCGCAAGCAGCGAGACGATCACCCCAGCGACCGGCAGCAGCACGCTGGCCGCCACAGCGATCGCCATGGTGATCAGGCTGAGCACCCGCCGGTACACGGGGTGGGACGGGCCGGTCGCCGCCCGCTCGGCCCGGGCCTTGGTGGCTGGTAGGGCCCCGTTCGCCCGGGCCACCGGCAGTGGGCCGAGCGGCGCGAGTGTGCCGGGCACCGGGGAGTAGGGCACCGGCGGCAGCAGGTCGGCGAAGTCCTCTTTGACCGGGCTGCCAGCGCGCGGCCTGGCGAGGTTCCACCCGGCCGGTGGCAGTGAGACCGGAAGCTCGCGGGTCCCGGGCCGCAGGCCCGCATCCAGCGCGCCGTCGCGGATCGCCGCCCCATCAATCCTGGTCCCAGGGCCGAAGGCTCCGCCACCGGCGGCACCGTTGGCCGCGCCGATCACCTCGGCCGCAGTGGATCCCAGCGGCCCGGCGTACCCGCTGAACGGCTCGTCCGGGCCGGTCAGGTCGATCGCGGCGCACTTCTCGCTGAGCTGCACAGCCGACGGCCTGGCGGCTGGGTCGCGGCTGAGCGCGGCGGTCAGCAGCGGCATCAGCTTCCCCGGGATCCCGTTCAGGTCGGGGTTGCCGCCGAGGATCCGGTAGAAGATCGTCTCGTAGGAGCCGGTGCCGAACGGCGGCCGGCCAGTGGCGGCGAACGCCACCGTGCTGGCCCAGGAATGCAGGTCGGCCGAGGGGCCGCAGGGCTGGCCCTCCACCACCTCGGGCGCCAGGTAGCCGGGCGTGCCCATGAACATCCCGGCCTGGGTGATCCTGGTCGCGTCCGGCGCGTGGGCGATGCCGAAGTCGATCAGCACCGGGGAGCCGCCGGCCATCACTACGTTCCCCGGCTTGAGATCCCGGTGCACGACGCCCGCGGCGTGCACGGCCGCCAGGCCCTCCGCCAGCCCCCAGGCGACCCGCTCCAGCGCCCGGCCGCGCAGCGGCCCGCTGTCCCTGATCAACTGGTCGAGGGACGGGCCGGCCACGTACCTGGTGACCACGTAGGGCACGTCGCCGATCACATCGGCGTCGATGACCTCGGCCACGAACGGGCTGCGCACCCGGCGCATTGTCTCGAACTCCCGCTCCAGCCTGCGGCGGGCATCGACATCGCTGGCCACCCCCGGGCGGAGCACCTTGACCGCGACGGCGCGGCCCTGGCTGTCCCGGGCAAGGTGAACCACACCCATGCCGCCCTCGCCGATCCGCTCCAGCAGGCGGTACGGGCCCAGCCGTTCCGGCATCGTGTTCTGCACGACCATCGCACTGCCACCCTAAGGGAAGGCTTGCCGATCCGGGCGCTGCCACTGTGTCACAGATTTGCCTTGCCAAAGGCTGCCCCCCGCATAGGCAAGGCTGCCCCTTAAGTGTGACGAATATGCGCACCGGCAAGTTACGGCCAGGACGCGATTATTCGCGGCGCAATCGCTCCCTTACCATGCGTTATGCAAGTCCGCGTTATGCAAAATTTAGTTGCCCGGTGACCCAAGTCGTGACCTCCGATCGCTCGCGCGGACCCGCAGGGCCCGCGCTCGCGATGCGGTTTGCATAACAACTCACTGGGCGCCCTGGCAGACGCCGGGGTCAGCTTCCCGCGACCAGGCGGCGCAGCACCTGTGCTGCCTGGGCATTCTGGTCGGCATAGGCGACCAGGCCCCTGGCCAGCTCGGCCAGCCACTCCTCCACCGGGGCCGGCCGCCGGGACAGCACCACGCCGCGGACCTCTTTGCAGATCTCGGCGACCAGCTGGCCGCGCTGGTTGACCAGCGTCAGCACCTGCTCGCCCAGGCGCACGGTTATCTTCGACACCTCGCCCGGGCGGCCGCGCATCCGGTCCGACATGGTGCGCTCCCGGTCGATGTCGACGACCCCCGGCGGCAGCGCCTCGCCGAGCGAGTCGGTCAGGACCCGCGCGTAGACGGCCACATCGGCGCTGTCGGCGCGCAGCGCGGCGGCTACGAGGTCGAAAGAGACAGCGTCGCCCGGTTCGCTCACTGGCCTCACCTTCCGGAGAACGTGGCCTTCCCGGGACCATTCTCAATGAAACTGCGCATTCCGGTGCGCTGATCCTCGGTGGCGAACAGGCCGGAGAAGTGCAGCCGCTCGATCTCGAGGCCCGCATCCAGGCTGACCTCCAGCCCGTCGTCGATGGCCTGCTTGGCCGCGCGCAGGGCGATGGCCGGGCCGCCGGCGAAGCGCCCGGCCAGCTCACGGGCCGTCTGGTAGACCTCTTCGTCCGGCACGACCCGGTCGGCCAGGCCGATGGCGAGCGCCTCGGGCGCGGCCACGAACCGCCCGGTGAACACGATGTCCTTGGCCCTGGCCGGGCCGATCAGCCGGGGCAGCCGCTGCGTCCCGCCGGCGCCGGGGATGACGCCGAGCAGGATCTCGGGCTGGCCGGCCTTCGCCTTCGCGCCGAGGACCCGGAAGTCGGCGCAGAGCGCCAGCTCCAGGCCGCCGCCGAGCGCGTAGCCGGTGACCGCCGCCACGACCGGCTTGGGAATCTTGGCGACGGCGGTGAACGTGGCCTGCAGCCGCCTGGTGTCGGCCACCATCCTCGCGTAGCTGGCCTCGGCCATCTCCTTGATGTCCACACCGGCGGCGAAGACCTTGGGGCCGCCGTAGAGCACGACGGCCCTGATGCCGTCGTCGGCACTCACCTGCGCGGCGGCGGCGGTCAGCTCGTCCTGCATCGGGCTGCTGAGCGCGTTCATGGGCGGGCGGTCCAGCCGGATGGTGGCGACCGCGTCCTCGGTCTCCACCCGGACGAATTCACTCATGTCAGCCTCCCAAGCACGGCCAGCAGACGACGATCCGCCACTGTGACCAGATGCGGATGTCAAGGCTATGTCCCAGGCAGGTCTGGCCGCCCCCCGGGGCGGCTGCTCACCGCAGATCGCCGTTGGTCATGCCGACCGGCGCGTCGGGCATGGTGACCAGGCCCAGCTCGGCGCGGGTGTCAAGCAGCGGGTGGCTGGGCAGCACCCGGACGGTGTAGCCGAACGGGCCGGCGCAGCCCAGCACGGCCTCGCCGGCGTACCTGACAGCGCTGCCCGGAGACGCCGGTGCCTGCGGGGGGTCGGGCAGCAGCGTGGTGCAGGAGGCGTCGGTGATCTCGTCGTCGTCGCCCACCCGGCCGCAGACCAGCTCGACCGCGACGTCGGCCGCGGTGAGCTCGCCGAGGGCGACGCTCGCCCGCACGGCCAGCCGGGAGCCCAGCCTCGGCTCGGCCGCCTCCGCCTCGACGTGCTCGATTCGCACGTTCTGCCAGGCCTTCACGACGTGGTGCCGCCAGGAGGCCAGGTCCCTGGCCCCGGCGAAGGCCCCCTCGCCGCCGGTCGCCAGGTCCTTGCTGGCCCTGGCGGCCGGGACGTACAGCGCGGTGACGTACTCGCGGACCATGCGCGCGGCCTGCAGCCTCGGGCCGAGCGTGCGCAGCGTGTGCCGGACCATCTCCAGCCACCGCCGGGGCAGCCCGTCGGCGTCCCGGTCGTAGAACAGCGGCGCCACCGTCTTGCCGAGCAGTTCGTAGAGCGCGGCCGCCTCCAGGTCGTCGCGGCGGCCCTCGTCGGACATCCCGTCGGCGGACGGGATGTCCCAGCCGTTGGCCCCGTCGGAGCACTCGTCCCACCAGCCGTCCCGTACGGACAGGTTGAGTCCGCCGTTGAGCGCGGCCTTCATGCCCGAGGTCCCGCAGGCCTCCAGCGGGCGCAGCGGGTTGTTCAGCCAGACGTCGCAGCCCTGCACCAGTGCCCGGCCGAGCGCCATGTCGTAGTCCGGCAGGAACACGATCCGGTGCCGGACCCCGGGGTCGTCGGTGAACGCGATCATCTGCTGGATCAGCCGCTTGCCGCCGTCGTCGGCGGGGTGCGCCTTGCCGGCGATCACGATCTGCACCGGGCGGCCGGGATCCAGCAGCAGCGCCTTCAGCCGGGCCGGATCGCGCAGCATGAGGGTCAGCCGCTTGTAGGAAGGCACCCGGCGGGCGAAGCCGACCGTCAGCACATCCTCGTCGAGCACGTCGTCGATCCAGGTCAGCTCCGCGTCGGAGGAGCCGCGCTGCCGCCAGGAGGCGCGCAGCCTGCGCCGGGTCTCGGCGACCAGGCGCGCCCGCAGCGCACGGCGGGCCTGCCAGATGCCCGGGCCGCTGACGGCCGCGATCTGCTCCCAGGCCTCGCCCACCTCGCTCGGGCCCACCTCGCTCTGGCCGGCCGACTCGCTCGGGCTGGCTCCGGCGGCTCCCCCGGCGAGGGCGAGGATCTCACCGGCCATCCAGCTCGGCGCGTGCACGCCGTTGGTCACCGAGCCGATGGGGATCTCATCGATGTCGAAGCCGGGCCACAGCCCGGCGAACATCTGCCTGCTGACCTCGCCGTGCAGGCGGCTCACCCCGTTCACCCGCTGGGCCAGCCGCATGCCCATCACCGCCATGTTGAACACGCCGGGGTCGCCGCCGGGGTAGGTCTCGGCGCCGAGCGCGAGCACCCGGTCACCGGGCAGTGCCGGGTCGGCCGCCCCGTCGCCGAAGTGCCGGTGCACCAGGTCGCGCTCGAACCGGTCGATGCCGGCCGGCACCGGGGTGTGCGTGGTGAACACCGTGGCCGCCCGGCCCATCTCCACTGCCTCGTCGAAGCTGAGCCCCTGGCTGGCGTACTCACGGATCCGCTCGACCCCGAGGAAGCCCGCGTGGCCCTCGTTGGTGTGGAAGACCTCGGGCCCGGGGTGGCCGGTGATCGCGCAGAACGCCCGGATCGCCCGCAGGCCGCCGATACCGAGCAGCAGCTCCTGGCGCAGCCGGTGCTCGCTGCCGCCGCCATACAGCCGGTCGGTCACCTCACGCAGCTCGGGCTCGTTGTCCTCGACATAGGAGTCGAGCAGGAGCAGCGGAACGCGCCCGACCTGGGCCAGCCAGACCTGGGCGGCCAGGTTGCGCTCCCCGGCCAGCATGACCGCGACCCGGATGGGCGTGCCGTCGGCGTCGCGCAGCAGGGTGAGCGGCAGCCCGTTCGGGTCGGCCGCCGGGTACCGCTCGGTCTGCCAGCCCTCAGCGGACAGCGACTGGGTGAAGTACCCGTGCCGGTACAGCAGGCCAACGCCGATGATGGGGACGCCGAGGTCGCTCGCGGACTTGAGGTGGTCGCCCGCCAGGATGCCGAGGCCGCCAGAGTACTGCGGCAGGACCGCGGTGATGCCGTACTCAGGCGAGAAGTACGCGATTGCCCTGGGCAGCGACGCGACGTCGCCCGCGCCGCCCGCCTGGTACCAGCGCGGCTCCCCCGTGTAGCGGCGCAGGTCGGCCACGGCCGCGTCAAGGCGGCGCAGGAACTCCCCGTTGGCGGCCAGCGCGGCCAGCTGGCCCGGGCGCATCAGGCTGAGCATGGCCACCGGGTCCCCGCCCGAGGCGGCCCACCCGGCCGGGTCGATCGACTCGAAGAGCTCGACCGTCGGCGGGTGCCAGGACCAGCGCAGGTTCAGCATCAGGTCATGCAGCGGCGCGAGCGGCTGCGGAAGCGTCACTCGGACGGTAAAACGTCGAATCGCTCTCACGTGGAGTCATGATACGGGGCGGCCGTTGTCACCTGAGCGGGACCGCCCACGGGGTTCATATCGCAATCGTGACTGGGTAGCGTTGCGACGTGATCGGACGCATCCCAATCCTCGATGTCCAGCCCGTGGTGGATTGCGGGCGCCGCACCGCCAAGGCGGTCGTCGGCGAGACCTTCCAGGTCACCGCGACCATCCTGATCGAGGGGCACGGCGTGCTCGGCGCCGGCGTGGTCCTGCGAGATCCGGAGGGCAGGCAGGGCCCCCTGGTCCGGATGCGGCCGCTCGAGCCAGGCACCGACCGCTACGGGGCCGAGGTGACCG
>DASXMU010000245.1:0-33231 GCA_036495485.1 Streptosporangiaceae bacterium | reverse complement strand
GCCTGGTGCGGATGCTTGCCCGCACCTGGACCCGATCACGGCGCCGCCACGGTCTATGAGCCGGCCCGAAATAGGGGGTGACCTCGTGGCGCCGGGAAGGCTGATCCGGCGCTCGGCACCGTCCTGCGGCGCGCTCTATGCGAGCGGTCGTGCGAAATGAGGCTTCGCATGAAGATGAGAAGTTGCCGGGTGACCAAGTTAGCCCGGAAACCGGTCACGCCGATTCAGGCGGAAGATCCAGGATGAGCTTGCCGCGGATCTCGTCGGCTTCAGGGGCACCCAGTTCCGTGTGGATCGTGAGTGCGCGCTGCCAGTGGCGGCGCGCTCCGGCGAGGTTGCCCGTGGCATAGGCGACACGCCCGAGCCCGTCGTGGGCCCGGGCCTGCTGCTCCTTTTCACCGACCTCATCGGCCAGGTCAAGGCCCGCGCTGTACTGCAGGTGGGCTTGTTCGGGCTGACCTGCGGCCAGCAGCACGCTGCCAAGACCGTTGAGCGCCCCGGCTTGGCCGCTGCGCACCCCGGTCAACCGGTATAGGGTCAGGGCCTGCTCGAAATGGCCGGAGGCCTGCTGGAGGTGACCTTGCAGCAGGGCGGCCTTGCCGAGGCCGGCCAACGCCACGGCCTGACCGGCCTGGTCACCGATCTGGCGGAACAGGGTTATGGCTTGCCGGCAGTTGCTGGCGGCCTGTTGGCAGCGGCTTTGATGCAGTTCGATCTCGGCGATGTGGGTCAGGGTATAGGCGTGGCACCCCTGGTTACCGGTTCGCCGGGACAGGGCCAGCGCCTGCTCCAGGTGGCCAGCAGCCTCCTGGTAGTGGCCTTGCCGCAGGTTGATGAGGCCATGGAGTTCCAGGGCGTAGGCTTCGTAGGCTTGATTGCCGATCTCCTGGTACAAGGCCAGTGCCCGCTGAAGGTGGCGGGCGGCTTGCTCGTAGCGGCCTTGCCGGTACTGGATGTTGCCCAGGTTGGTGTGCGTGGTGGCCTCGCCTGTCCGGTTGCCGATCTGGCGGAACAGGGTCATGGCTTGCTGGTAGTGGCCGGTGGCCTGCTGGTAGCGGCCCTGCTGGCAGCTGACGATTCCGAGGGTGCCCACCGCGCGTGCCGCACAGGCCAGATCGCCGGTCTGCTGGGACAGGGCTAGTGCCTGCTGAAGGTGGCTGGCTGCTTGCGGGTAGCGGCACTGCCGTGCGTGCATGAGCCCGAGGTTGGTCAGTATGGTCGCTTCGGCCGCGTGGTCGCCAGTGAGCTGGGCGGCGTGGCGGGCCTGAGTGTGGATGGCCACGGCCTCCGGGTAGTGACCGCTGCCGTCCAGGTGGCGGTGCAGCGTGACGGCCAGCTTGATGGCGTGGCCGGGCCAGCCGTGCGTGGCGGCGTGCCTGGCAACGGCGGCCAGCGTCGCGAGCTGGGTGTCCAGCCAGGCTCGCGCGTCGTCCCGGCTGGACACCGGCGGTCCGTCGGTGACCGGCTCCGCGGCCTCATGCGGGTGTGCCATCTCGGCCGGGTACAGAGTGACCATCGCAGCGGTAGCGGCGTACAGGTAATGGTCGAACAGGCGGGTCAGCGCCGCCCGGCGCTCTTCTTCGCCGTCGGTAGTGGTGGCAAGTTCGCGGGCGTAGGCGCGCAGCAGGTCGTGCAGACCGTACTGGCCGGGCCTGGTGGGCTGGATGAGGTGGCCGCGAACCAGCTGGCCGAGCAGGTGCTGGGCTTGTCCGAGGGGGGTGCCGGTGAGTGCGGCGACGGCATAGTCATCGAAGCCGGGGCCGGGGTGCAGGCCGGCCAGCCGGAACGCGCGGGCGGCTGCGGGGCCCAGGTGATGGTAGGACCAGGAGAGCACCGCCCGCACGGCGGTGCGCGGATCCCCCTCTATGTCCAGCAGATCCAGCCGTTTCTGCTGGTCGCCCAGTTCCTCAGCCAGCTCGCCGAGCGATACGGCTGGCCGGCTGACAGCGAGCTCAGCCGCTAGCCGCAGCGCCAGCGGGAGTCGGCAGCATTGCCCGGCTAGCCTGCTGGCCGTGTCCGGGTCATCGTCGGCTCTCTCGCCGATTAGCCGCTTCAGCAGGTCAACCGCGTCGGCCAGCGGCAGCAGGTCCAGGTCGAGGCGTCCCGCGCCATCCCTGGCGACCAGCCCGGCCAGTGAATCGCGGCTGGTGACCAGGACCGCACAGGCCGGGTCCCCGGGCAGCAGCGGCCGGACCTGCTCCACCGACCCGGCGTTGTCCAGCACGACCAGGATCTGCCGCCCAGCTAGCAGGCTCCGGTACCTGGCTGCCCGCTCTCTAACCGCCACCGGCACGGCCTGGTCGGGGACGCCCAGCGAGCGGAGGAATCCGGCTAGCGCGTCGGTCGCGGGCATTGGCTGGTCAGGGTCATAGCCGCGCAGGTTCACATAGAGCTGTCCGTCGGGGAATCGTGCGGCGACCTGATGCGCCCAGTGCATGGCCAGTGCCGTTTTGCCGACTCCGGCGGTTCCGCTGATCGCGCTGATGATCACTGTCCGCGGTCTTTCGCCGGAGGCCGTGTTCAGCAGGCTGGTGAGCGCTGCTAGCTGATCTGCCCGGCCGGTGAAGGCATGTACTGCCGGTGGCAGTTCGCGCGGCACCGCCGGTGCCGTGTTAGCTGTGGCCGGTGTGGCCTCCTGCATGATCAGGGCAGGATCGGCGGCCAGTATCCGCCGATGCACTTCCTGCAGCCTGGTTCCTGGCTCGGAGCCGATCTCGTCCACCAGGACCTTGCGGGCGTGCTGGTAGGCGGCAAGGGCCTCAGCCTGCCGGTCAGCTCGGTAGAGCGCGAGCATGAGGTCAGCGTGCAGTTGCTCGCGCAGCGGGTAGGCGCTGGTGAGCTGGCGCAGTTCGGTGATCACTTCGGCGTGCCGGCCCAGGCGCAGGTCGGCGCTGACGCGCGTCTCCAGTGCCTGCAGCCGCAGTTCTGCCAGCCGCGGCACCTCCCGCATCGCCAGCAGCTGTGAGTCCACATCGGCCAGCGGCTCACCCCGCCACAGGGCCAGCGCCTCGCGTGCCTCACGGGCGGCACTGTCCCACGACTGGTTCCGTGCCGCGGCCCGGGCGGCGCTCAGCATGGTCTCGAACCGGCTCACGTCCAGCTCGCTGGCATCCGCCCTGATCCGGTAGCCTGGCGGCCGGGTGGTGATCCGGGCACCTTCAGCGCCCAGTGCCCTGCGCAGCCGCATTACGTGGTTCTGGATAGTCACCCGGGCGGTTGGCGGCGGGCCGGGTCCCCAGAGCGTCTCAGCGAGATCCTCCAGCGACACCGCCTGGCCCTGGCTCAGCAGCAGCGCCGCGAGCACCGCCCGCAGTTTCCCGCCCGGCACCGGGATAACCGCTCCGCCGCTGCGCACCACCATTGGCCCGAGAAGACAGAACTCAATTCTCGTCATCACAGTCCCCCTGATCACCTTCGTAGCTCCCACGCGGGGTTGATGATCAAATTTTAAGAGCATTTTATCGCCCTGGGGAAGCATGGGGGCGGTAAGACAAGACGAAGGATTCTTTACACCGAGATCACACCAAGAATGGAGTGCGGTAAAATGGGTCTCTCTCTGGGGCGAGTTCACGCTTTTCCCGGTTCTCTGGCCCGGAAACCCCTTCGCATGTTCCTGGTCGGCGCGATGGCGGTGCCGGGAGCTCTACTGGCCCTGTCGGCACCCGCCAGTGCGGCCGGACCCAGCACCATCTGCGAGTCTTCCGGGCACCATTACTGCCTCGGCGCCCCCAACCTTGCCCCTTTCGACAAGGTCGTGGAGACCACGAGCGGTCGCTTCATTGACATCGTGCCCAGGTCGAACGGACAGGAACTCATGATCGACACGGACCACGCCCTCTGCGTAGCCGCGGCCAGCGGCGGCAATGGGGTCGTGCTGCACCTCTGCAGCGGCGGTACGGGTGTCATCTGGTTTGAGCTCAAGAGCCCGAACGGCCACCGTTTTGAGAACAGCCTTTTCGGCGGTTACCTCTCCGGCGCCAATCAAAAGGGATCGCTGTATAGGGTAGAATCTCTGGGAGTATCCGGTTTCAATCAGCAGTTCAGCGTTTCCGGTTAGCGGTCCGCTGTCGGCCAGCCACCGTCCTAGATCGTAACCTTTCAATTGTTCCCGGCCTCCTATTCCCGGCTTCCGGGTGGGAGGCTGGGAACAAATCCAGCAGCAGACCATGCATTACGAACTTCGCCCCGGCCCCCGGTAAACCCGTCTGCTCATGCTGCCGGCCGGTCGTGGGATTCCCTGAGACGTCTCAGGCAAGGGAGCAGCCGCTCGAAGCCCCGGTCACCAGCGCCACGGTGCCATCCAGTACGGGCTTCACCCCTGGCTCATCTCCCTTGCTCACAAAAGCCTCCGCCTATCCAGTACCCCGCAGGTATAGCCTCACCGGCCACAGACCCGCCTGCATGACTATGCATACCAGCCCGCAAGATCAACACGTGCTCATGCTGCGGACGGCAGCTCCGCGCAAGTTCGCGGAGGGTGCTGATAAGCAGTGGGCATGGGCCTGTGGGGGGTCATGGCCGCGAAGATACATCACTGCGCACGGCGGGTGTCAGCGGTGGAGGATGCCGCGCAGGTGCTGCACGGGCCATCGCCGGTCGAACAGTGTCGGGTCGTCCCGGTCCTCGGCGCGCAGGTGCTCGATCAGGGTCACGTAGCCGTCGAGGTCGAGGGTCCTGATCAGGGTGAGCAGGTCGGCTGCCTCGCCGGTGACGGGGGCGGCCGGTGCGGCGAACCGGTCGTAGAGTTCCACGATCTGGTGGACCATCGCCAGGTGGCGCTCTCCGGGTTCGACCGAGGGGAAGTTGGTGGCGGCGAAGTCCTCGGTGAACACGATCGGCTCGATGGCCAGGGCCGCTGGCCCGTAGCGCTGGGCGAGATGGATGAGCAGCTCGACGTCGAAGGTCTCGTTGAAGGAGACCATCTGCCCGATGACCGGGGCGAGCGCGGCCGTGTCGAAGGCCTTGAACCCGGCCTGGGTGTCGAGCACCTGGGCCAGGTGGGGGATCAGCAGAGCCCGGACGAAGTGCCGGAACAGGATGATGATCTTGTCCGGCTTGTCCCCGGTGCTGTGCGGCTCGGTGACCGGCCCGTCGGCCCGGACCAGCACCGCCCCCTCGATCCCGTACCGCTGGCCAAGCGCACTGGCGACCTGGTCACCGGTCACTACCGGGGCCGCCAGCGAGCCCAGCTGGACCAGGTTGGCGGACAGATCCGCGTCGGTGTAGCAGACCACATGCGCGCTGTTGGCCTGCACCGGGCCGGTCTGGACCGCGGCGGCCAGCCCGGCCAGGATCGACCCGCCCTTGCGCGACTGCCCGGTCGAGGTCAGCCGGTCGAAGGCCGGGCTGATGGAGGGGCCGCTGCCGATCACCTCGGCCAGCTTGAGCACCCGCACGCTGCGGTGACCTTGGGCCGGGTAACCCTCGGCCGCCGCGATGCCGGTCATCACCTCGGCGCTGGCGGGCTGGTCCGGGCAGCCGTCGTCGACGGCGATGATGCTCCAGGTGACACCGGGCAGGCCACCGGTCAGCCAGTCGAGCTGCCCGGCCTTGACCCGGACGAAGTCCTCCCCGTGCGGATGCTCCGGGTCACGGCGGGCCATCCGGCCCGTCTCGCTGTACATGGCCCATACCACGCTGAGGTGGACCGGCCCGGTGAGCTCGCCCAGCCGCCGCCGCGAGCGGGCCGAGGCCATCGCCTCGGCCGCCACCGCCGGGCCATGGCTGGCCGCAACGCCCGCCGGCATCGCGCGGCCCTCGGCCAGGGCGGAGGCCGCGTCGAGCACCGCCTGGTTCTGATCAGGGTCGGTGAGGTCACGCACGGGCATCAGCGTCTTGTTCATCGCCCAAGGATGCCAGGGCGCCCGGCTCCCATGCCCCCGGATCCACCCAGCCGGTGGCCTGGCGGTCAGAGGTGACCGAAGGCGAGGCTGCCGGGGGTGTGCGGGTCGGGGCTGGTGAAGAACTGGCGGATGGCCTGGGTGAGCTCTGCGACGTCCAGGACGCCGTTGTGGTCGAGGTCGAGCTGGTGGAAGGCCTGGGCGGCCTGCTGGGTGCTGGCTCCGTAGGCGGCGGTGAGCTGAGCGTACTCGTCGCTGTCAAGCACTCCGTTGCCGTCGATGTCGGCTGCCTGCAGGAGGGAGGACGCGGTGGCGCTGATGGCGGCGTCGAAGCCGGGCTGGTCGGCGATGCTGCGGCCGATGGAGGCGGCGAACTCGCCGGGGGTGATCTGCTGGTCGCCGTCGGAGTCCATGTGGGCGAGCAGGGCGCTGAACAGGCCGCGGTGTGCCTTGGCGACGTTCCGGCTGGCGGGGGAGCCGGGAGGGTGGCCGAAGGCGGTGCAGACCCGCTGTGCCTGCTGTTCGTAGTCCTGCTGCTGCCAGGCACCGTTGTGGTCGGTGTCCAGGACGGCGAAGCGGCGGTCGAACTGGCCGTGCTGGCCCGTGGTGAACGGGTGTTCCGGCTCACCTGAGAGGGCAGGTTCGCTGGCCAGCAGGCCGGCGGCCACGGTGGCCAGCAGGATGGCAGCGACAGCAATGACCGAGGGGACGGCCCCGATGTCTGGCGCCCACTGCGCGCCGGAGCCATGCGCGGCGTGCAGCAGCAGTTTGACGCCGATGAAGGCGCAGATGACGGCCAGTCCCTGGTTCAGGTAGACCATGCGGTCGAGCATCCGGGTCAGCAGCACGTAGAACTGGCGGAGCCCCATCAGCGCGAACACGTTGCAGGCCACGACCAGGGTGGCGCTGGTGGTGATGCCCAGTACGGCCGGGATCGAGTCGAAGGCGAACAGCAGGTCGGCGGCCCCGATCGCCACGGCCAGCGCCAGCAGGGTGGCGGCGCCCTCAGCGGCCGCCCGGGGGAGCAGCCAGGACAGCAGCCGGGGAAGCTGCTCCCCTGGCTCATCGGCTTTCCCGGTGAACAGCCCGGCGGCCGTCCAGACCAGGAAGGCGCCGAGCGGGTAGAACGCCCAGTCATACCGGGTGACCGCCGCTGTCCCGGCCAGGATAAGGACGGAACGGAACACCAGCGCGGCCAGGATGCCCGCCATCAGGACGCGATGCTGGCGGGCGGGCGCCACCGCAAGCCGGGTCATGATCAGGTAGAAGACGAACAGGTTGTCCAGGCTCAGGCTGTACTCGGTGAGGTACCCGGCGTAGAACTGGCCCGCCGGTGTCCAGCCATGCGCGATCCCGGTACCCAGCCCGAACAGCACCGCCAGCACCACATATGCACCCGCCCAGGACGCCGCTGAGCGCATGGTGAGCATCCTGGACCCGGCCCGGCGGGCCGTCAGCACCTCCGCCACGACCACGGCCACCAGCACCGCTAGCGGTATTACCTGCACCCACGCCAAGCCAGCCATCCCACCACCTTCCTGGCCTCACTACCAGATCTGCCCGCTAGTGACGGTTCGTAACGATAGACCTTGGCCCGCGGCCGTAACGGCGGCAATGCCATGGGTGATCTTTTAGCTATGTCCACGTTGCCCAGGGCTAGGGCGAAACGTACACTTCTGAAGTGTCCTGCCAGGATTGTCCTGGAGGTTCCGCATGGGAACCCGCTGCATGTCCGGATCGCGACCAGTGAGTGTGGGCCGACTGGCCGTGACGAACGAAGGAACCGACATGCGGCATGTTGTCCTTTTACCAGCAGTCGGCCGGCCGAACGGGGACGTCTCACCGAGGGTTGCCGGTGAGTTACCGCATTTCGGAGACTCAGCTCGTATGGAGGCTGGCATGCTGTCGCTGAAGATCCTGCTTGCCGAGGATGTCGCCATGGTGCGCGGCGCGCTCGTCGCGCTCATCGAGCTGGAACCCGACATGAAGGTGGTCACCGCCATCGAGCGCGGCGACGATATCGTTCCTCAGGCGCTGGCACACGTTCCCGACGTCGCGATCATCGACATCGACCTGCCTGGCCTCGACGGGCTGACCGCGGCTGGCCAGTTGCATGAGGTGCTGCCATGCTGCCAGACCCTGATCCTGACCAACCTCAGCCGGACCGGAAACCTGCGGCGTGCGCTGGCCGCTCACGTGTCTGGTTACCTGCTCAAGGACGCACCGCCGGAGGAGCTCGCCAAGGCGATCCGCAACGTCGTAGCAGGCCAGCGGGTCATCGACCCCCAGCTGGCCGTATCGACCTGGGAAAGCGGCGAGAACCCCCTGTCCTCGCGGGAACACGAAGTCCTGCGTATCGCGGCGTCGGGGGCCCAGCCCACCGAGATCGCCGCCTCCCTCCACCTCTCGGTCGGGACCGTGCGGAACTACCTCACCACCATCGTGACCAAGCTGAACGCGCGGAACCGGGTGGACGCGGTCAGATCCGCGGAGGAGGCGGGCTGGCTGCCGTGACTCAACCGCATAACCGCACGATCGGATAAGCGCCAGCACCGTCAGCCATGTTTGATGATAGGGACACTATCAAGATCAAGTTGCGGTAGGTGAAATCAGACGGCACCGGCAGGCTGATCACTGAGGGCGGTATGGCGTGCCGGGGTAATGGATATCCGCGCGGATTACGGGGCCTGGATCCGCGCCATGAAGCACCGGGGAATGGCGCGTCCGCGCGTCCCATAGCAGCCCTATTCCTGAGGGCTGACGTACGCTTCCCGCTATTTAGCTGACAGCCTGCTTGCCGCGGCCCGATGGGCCGCGGCAAGCGCTTTCTGGCGCCTATCAAACGTCAATGCTGCGTGACTTCTCTGATGTTGCTCACATTCACACAGAGTAGCCACGAATGAGCAAGACCCAAGATGAGCGAGGGCAGTTACTGGCGCACTGTTGGATATATGTGGATATCGGCCTATCGGCACGAGCCAGGCGACGCGTCCTGTTATCTGTGAGGGGAAGCATGTCAATTTCGCGCACCAGGCTGCGGCGCCTGGTACCCGCCATAGCGGCCATCGGGCTGCTGGTGGGCCTTTTCTTCAATGCGGCGCTGCCGGTCTCAGCGGCTGGCAATCCCAGCAAGATCGCGTCGGCGTACAAGTTCAGGTCCATGCCGATCGCGATGCCGCCCGGGTACCACCCGACGCAGACGATCCGCAAGGTGAACCCCGCTTACCAGCACCTGGTGTCGTGGATCTCATCGGTGGGCGCCAGCATCGCCATGACCGACGTGATCGGCCATGGCCGGTCCGACGGCATGTGCATCGTCGACACGCGGACCGACGACGTGGTCGTGACGTACACGCCGACGGCCCCGGCCGCCGACCGGTTCACCCCGTTCGTCCTGAACGCGGCGCCGCTCCCGATGAACTCGACGATGGCCCCCATGGGCTGCGTGCCCGGGGACTACAACGGCGACGGGCGGATGGACCTCCTCGTGTACTACTGGGGCCGCACCCCGATCCTCTTCCTGGCCCGCTCGACGGCGGCACATCCGTCGGCGAGCGCTTACCGGCCGGTGGAACTGATGCCCGAGTACTCGGTCAACCGGGAGTACAACGGACCCGACTGGAACACCAACGCCGTGTCCGTCTCGGACTTCGAGGGAAACGGGCATCCCGATCTGTTCGTCGGGAACTACTTCCCCGACTCCGCGGTGCTCAATCCGCACGGAATCAACAACGTGCAGATGCCGTCCTCCCTTTCCGACGCGCAGAACGGCGGCGGAGACTACATTTTCCGGTGGCTCGGTGGCACCAGCGGGCCGAACCCGACCGTCAGGTACGAGCTGGTCCCGGGCGCCATACCGTACACCGACTCCACCGGCTGGACACTGGGTGCGGGAACCGCCGACCTCACCGGCGACGGGCTGCCCGAGCTCTATATCGCGAACGACTTCGGGCCTGGCCACCTGCTCTACAACGAATCCACTCCGGGTCACATCAAGTTCGCTGTTGCGGTGGGCCAGCGCGGTGCGATCACACCAAAATCGTTCGTCCTCGGCCGGGGTTCGTTCAAAGGCATGGGGATTGACTTCGGCGACCTCAGCAACAATGGCAAGTTCGACATGATGATCAGCGATATCACCACCCCCTGGGGACTCGAGGAAAGCAACCTCGTCTTCATGAACCAGGCGTCCAGCGGTCAGCAGATGCAGCAGGAGCTGGCGCACGGCGTCGCCCCCTTCAACCAGGACGCCGAGCAGATGGGCCTGGCCTGGACCGGCTGGACCTGGGATGTCAAGTTCGGCGACTTCCTGAACAGCGGAAACCTGGACATCGTCCAGACCGACGGCTTCATCAAGGGAACCATCGACCGCTGGAACTGGCTGCAGGAAATGGCCATGACCAACGACGACCTGCTCAGCAATCCCGCGAACTGGCCACTCGTCGAGCCCGGTAACGACATCGCCGGGCACCAGTGCCTCGCCTTCTATGCCCACGCCAACGCCAGCGACAGCAGCTACGTGAACGTGAGCAAGAAGCTCGGCCTGTGCGACCCGATCCCGACGCGGGGCGTCGCGACCGCGGACACCCGCGGCGACGGCCGGCTCGACTTCGCGGTCGCCCGCCAGTGGGGACCACCCGCCTTCTATGCGAACCAGGCACCGGCTGTTGGGCATTACCTGGGCCTGAACCTCTACCGGCCGGCCGCCAGCGGCGGCACACCGGGCCAGGGCCTGGCCGGGCTGGGCGACCCGGCATACGGGACGACCGTGCAGATCGACACGCCGGGACACACCCAGATCTCCCAGCTCGACGGGGGAAGCGGCAGCGCAGGTAAGCGCAGCTTCGAGGTCAGCTTCGGCCTCGGCTCCTACAACGGTCCGGTGCGCGTGCACCTGCACTGGGCCGATGCCAGCGGGCTGCAGCACCAGCAGACCGTCACGCTCAGCCCAGGGACCCACAACCTTCTTCTGACCAGCAGCGCAACGGAGGTAACGCCCCGATGACCGCCACCGTCCAGTCGCCGGACCGGCAACTGACACCCGGAAGCAAGCCCACCGGAAAGGCGAAGCGGCCAGCCGACCCCCGCTACCTCGCCCTCAGAAACTTCGCGATCTCGATCAGCGCCTTCAACGTCTTCGGCTACACCCTGCTCGGTTTCGAGCAGCCGTGGCTGTGGCCGCTCCTGGCGGTCATCGCCGGGTACACGACCGAGATCGTCTTCGAGATCATCAGCGCCTGGGCGTACAAGCGCCAGCCGCGGTTCCGCGGCAACGGGCCGCGGGGCATGTATGAGTTCCTGCTGCCGGCGCACATCACCGCGCTGGCGGTGAACATGCTGCTGTACGCCAACAACCAGTTCTGGCCGGTCCTGTTCGGCGTCGTCCTCGCGGTCAGCCAGAAGCATGTCCTGCAGGCGCCGATCGCCGGGAGGATGCGGCACTTCATGAACCCGTCCAACCTCGGCATCACCGCTGTGCTGCTGATCTTCGGCTCGTGGGCCAGCATCTCACCGCCGTACCAGTTCTCCGAGTGGGCCAGCTCCTACTTCCGGCTGATGATCCCGATCGTCATCCTGGTCTCCGGGACCGTGATCAACACCATGCTCACCAAACGGGTCGCGCTGATCGTCGGCTGGATGGGGGGCTTCTTCATCCAGGCGTTCGTCCGGCACTGGCTCTGGGGCGTTCAGCTCAACACCGCGCTCAGCGTGATGACCGGCATCGCGTTCGTCCTGTTCACCAACTACATGATCACCGACCCCGGCACCTCGCCGAGCAAGCCGCGTGCCCAGTTCATCTTCGGCAGCAGCGTGGCCTTCGTCTACGCGATCTTCATGCAGTTCAACATCGTGTACACGCTCTTCTTCGCCACCTCTACCGTCTGCGCCATCCGTGGGCTCGGCTGGTGGGCTGCCTACCTGCTCAAAAAGCGGCGTGAGCGGCAGGCCGGAGGCCAGGCGATCGAGGCCGGAGCCCCGGTGGTCGGCGAAACACTGGCGCCAGGGAGGGCGTGAAGCATGAGCATGCCGATCGCGATCGTCGGTATCGCCTGCCGGTACCCCGACGCGAACTCTCCCGGCGATCTGTGGGAGAACGTGCTCGCCGGCCGCAGGGCCTTCCGCCGGATACCGGACGAGCGCCTCCGGCTGGATGACTACTGGTCAGCGGATCCCGCGGCACCGGACAGCTTCTACACCCGCAAGGCCGCCGTCATCGAGGGCTTCGAGTTCGACCGGGTGAAGTACAAGATCGCCGGCAGCACGTTCCGCACTACCGACATGACGCACTGGCTGGCGCTCGACACCGCCGCGCGGGCCCTTGAGGACGCCGGCTTCCCCGACGGCGACGGGCTGCCGAGGAAGAACACGATCGTGATCGTCGGTAACACCCTGACCGGCGAGTTCACCCGGGCCAACCTGATGCGGCTGCGCTGGCCCTACGTCAGGCGCACGCTGAGCGCCGCGCTCAAGGAGCTCGGCTGGGACGACGGCAAGCTGGCCGGCTTCCTGGCCAGTGTCGAGGCCCGGTACAAGAGCGCGTTCCCGCCGGTCGACGAGGACACCCTCGCGGGCGGCCTGTCCAACACGATCGCCGGCCGGATCTGCAACCACTTCGACCTCGGCGGCGGCGGGTTCACGGTCGACGGCGCCTGCTCATCGTCCCTGCTGTCGGTCGTGACCGCGTGCACCGCCCTCGGCCAGGGGGACGCGGACGCGGCGGTGGCCGGTGGCGTCGACCTGAGCATCGACCCGTTCGAGATCATCGGGTTCGCGAAGACGGGCGCCCTGGCCACCGGCGAGATGCGGGTCTATGACCGGCACTCCAACGGATTCTGGCCGGGGGAGGGCTGCGGGATGCTCGTGCTGATGCGCCGGGACGACGCGCAGGCACGCGGGCTGAAGATCTACGCGACCCTGCCGGGCTGGGGCTACTCCTCCGACGGCAAGGGCGGCATCACGCGGCCGGAGGCAGCCGGGCACGAGCTGGCGATCAGCCGGGCCTACCAGCTCGCCGGATACGACATCGGCACGGTCGGCTACCTGGAGGGGCACGGCACCGGGACCGCGGTCGGCGATGCCACCGAGCTGACGGCGTTCACCCAGGCACGCCAGGCGGTCGCGGCCGGCGCACCACCCGCCGCGATCAGCACCGTCAAGGGCAACATCGGCCACACGAAGGCGGCCGCCGGGGCCGCCGGGCTGATCAAGGCCGTTATGGCGGTGCACCACCAGGTCATCCCCCCGGCCACCGGGCACGTCGACCCGCACCAGCTGCTCACCGGGGATTCCCCGGCCCTGCGGGTGCCGCTGACCGCTGAGCTGTGGCCGGAAGGCCAGCCTGTCAGGGCGGGCGTTTCGTCCATGGGATTCGGCGGGATCAACGCGCACATCGTCCTGGAGGGCGATGCGAGCGTCCGCCGCACCAGCCTCGATTCGAGGACGAACCGGCTGGTCAGCTCCCGCCAGGACTGCGAGGTGCTGTTCCTCGGCGCCGAGAGCCTGGCCGACCTGCGCGGCCGCGTGGCCGGCCTGGCCGGCTTGTGCGAGCGCCTGTCGTTCGCGGAGCTCGGCGACCTGGCCGCGGCCCTCGCGGGGGAGCTTGGCAGCGGACCGGTCCGGGCCGCCGTTGTCGCGTCGAGCCCGGACCAGGCCGCCGAGCGCCTCGGCCGGCTGCTTACCCTGCTCGACAACGGCCTGCCCACGACGGTCGACGTCGGCGCGGGCCTGTTCCTCGGGGCCGGCGAGGGCGTTCCCCGCATCGGCTACCTGTTCCCCGGCCAGGGATCTGGCACGGGCGCCGAGGGGGCACTCAGACGCCGGTTCGCATCCGCGCTCCGGCTCGGCCACGGCGTCACCGTCTCCCCAAACGGTGACGCCGTGGCTACCGCTGTCGCCCAGCCGCGCATCGCCGGTTCCTCGGTCGATGGCCTGCGGATGCTGTCCCTGCTCGGGATCGAGGCGGCCGCGGCCGTGGGCCACAGCCTGGGCGAGCTGACCGCCCTGCACTGGGCGGGCGCGATGGACGAGGCCGAACTGCTGGCACTGGCCGCCGAGCGTGGCCGGGTCATGGCCGAGGCCAGCGCCGGCGGTGGCGCCATGGCTGGCCTCTCGGCCGGACCCGACCGGGTCGGGCCACTGCTGCGGCACGAACAGAGCGCGGACGTCGTCATCGCCGGTTACAACAGCCCCAGCCAGACGGTGATCTCCGGTCCGGCCGAGGCGGTCGAGCGGGTGTGCCAGGCCGCGGCGGCGGGCGGCATCGCGGCCGCACGGATACGGGTCTCGCATGCCTTCCACTCACCAGCGGTGCAGCCCGCGGCCGAGGGCCTGCGCCAGTACCTGACGGGGTGCTCGTTCCGCCCGCTGAACCGGCTGGTGCTGTCCACCGTCACCGGCGGCGCGCTGGCAGACAGCACCGACCTGGGAGCGCTGCTGGTCCGCCAGGTGCGTGACCCGGTTCGCTTCAGCGAGGCGGCCGGGGCCATGGCCGCCGGCGCTGACCTGCTCATCGAGGTGGGCCCGGGCCGCGTGCTCTCGCACCTGGCTGGGCAGATCGCCCCGCATGTCCCGGTGGTCCCGCTGGACACCGACGGCGCGTCGCTGGCCGGCGTGCTGTCGGCCGCGGCGTCGGCCTACGTGCTCGGCGCGCCCGTCCGGGCCCGCGCGCTGTTCGCCGACCGCTTCACCAGGCCGTTCCCGCTGGACAAGGTGTTCAGGTTCTTCGCCAGCCCGTGTGAGTCCGTGCCGGCCGACACGGTGCTCCCGCAGGAGGTTCCCGCGGAGCTCGGTTCGCAGGCCGCGGCTGGTTCACCCGCGCCTTTCTTTGATGAAAAAGAAAAAGAAACGGCGGAGGACAGTCTGACGGTGCTGCGCCGGCTCGCTGCGGAGCGGGCCGAGCTGCCGCTGGAGACCCTGCAGGCTGACAGCCATCCACTGGACGACCTGCATCTGTCCTCGATCACCGTGGGGCAGATCATGACCCAGGCCGCGCGGGAGCTTGGTGTCTCCGCGCCACTGGTGACATCGAGCTTCTCCACCGCCACGCTGGCCGACCTCGCGCAGGCGCTGGACGAACTGGCCAGCACCGCGCTGCCGGGCGAGGACAGCACGGACCTGCCCCCGGACGGCATCGAGCCGTGGGTACGCGCGTTCAGCGTCGAGCTTGTCCCGCAGCCCCCACCAGGGCGCACCGCGGCCCAGGCCGACGGGCAGTGGGAGCTGTTCTGCCCACCCGGGCATCCGCTGGCAGACGCGCTGAGCAGCGCACTGCACGGCGCCAGGCTCGGCGACGGCGTGGCGCTGCTGCTGCCCGAAGACTGCGGTGCGCAGCATGCCGGTCTCATGCTGCAGGCGGCACAGGCCGCGCTGTCGCACCCTGGGCCGTGCCGTTTCGTTACCGTTTCAGGCCGGCGCGGCGCGGCCGGGCTGGCCAAGACGCTTCACCTGGAAGCACCCACCGTGCCGGTCACCGTCGTCACGCTCCCGCTCCCGGCCGGGATGCCGGCGCAGCGCGTGGCCGAGATCGCGGATGCGATCGCGGCCGACGCCGCGGCGAACGACGGTTTCAGCGAGGTGCATTACACCGACGAAGGCGACCGGGCGATCCCGCTCCTGCGGGCGGTGCCGGACCTGCCGGGCGGCGGTGGCGAACTGCCGCTCGGAGCTGGCGACGTGCTGCTGGTCAGCGGCGGCGGGAAGGGCATCACCGCCGAGTGCGCACTGGCGCTCGCCACCGGCACCGGCGCGTCGGTCGCCCTGCTCGGGCGGTCCGATCCCACGGCCGATCCCGAGCTCGCCGCCAACCTGCGCCGGATGGAGGCGGCAGGCGTGACCTACGCCTACGTCAGGGCCGATATCACCTCGGCAGCCGAGGTAGCGAACGCGGTCGCCGAGGTCCGCGCCAGCCTGGGCCCGGTCACGGCCGTTCTGCACGGCGCCGGGCGCAACGTGCCCGCGCCGCTCGCCAGCCTCGGCGAGGCCGCTTTCCAGGCGACGCTCGCACCGAAGATCGGCGGTCTCGAAGCGCTGCTGACGGCGGTGGAACCCGCCGGGCTCAAGCTGCTGGTCACGTTCGGGAGCATCATCGGGCGCGCCGGGCTGCGCGGCCAGGCGGACTACGCCACGGCTAACGACTGGCTCACGGAGATGACCAGGCAGGTCGGTGAGGCCAACCCGGGGTGCCGGTGCGTGGCACTGGAGTGGTCGGTCTGGTCAGGTGCCGGAATGGGGGAGCGGCTCGGTGTTCTCGAGTCGCTGATCAGGGAAGGCATCAGCCCCATCCCGCTGGAAGCCGGTATCGGGATGCTGCGCGGCGCGCTCGCCAGCCCGCACGTGCCCGACAGCCTGGTGATCATGGGCCGGGCCGGCGGGCTGCCGACGATCTCGCTGGAGCCGAGGGAGCTGCCGCTCACCAGGTTCACCGACCGGCCACGCGTCTACTACCCGGGTATCGAACTGGTCGCCGACGCCGAGCTGTCCGCGGACAGCGACCCTTACCTGACCGATCACCTGCTCGACGGTGACCTGCTGTTCCCCGCGGTGCTCGGCATGGAAGCCATGGCGCAGGCGGCGGTCGCGCTGGCCGGGCCCGCACACGGCGTGGCTCTCGAGAACATCGAGTTCCTGCGGCCCATCGTGGTGCCGCTGGACGGCGCGGTCACGATCAGGATCGCCGCGCTGAACCACGGTGACAGCGTCGCCGTGGCCATCCGCAGCGGTGACACCGGCTTTCAGGCCGATCACTTCCGCGCAACGGTCCGCCTGGCCGATCACCCGCCCGTTCCGGCGGAGCGGGAGGAGGAGAACGTCACCACACCACAGGTCCCACTCGACCCGGCGGCCGACCTGTACGGCGGCATCTTCTTCCAGGGCAAGCGCTTCCAGCGGGTCGCCCGGTACCAGCGGCTGGCGGCCACATCGTGCGATGTGGAGATCTCGGCCGGGTCCGGCGACGAGTGGTTCGGTTCATACCTTCCACGTGAGCTGGTCCTCGGCGACCCGGGCGCGCGCGACGCGTTCATGCATGGCATCCAGTGCTGCGTGCCGAACGCGACGCTGCTGCCGGCCGGCGCCGAGCGGATCTGCCCGGCCGGGGCGGGCGAGCTGGCCGGCCAGGTGGTCCTGCACGCGGCCGAGCGGCACCGCGATGGTGACACCTATACCTATGACCTGGAGGTCTGCGCCCAGGACGGCCGGATACTGGAGCGCTGGGAGGGCCTGCGGCTGCGGGCCGTGCGCAAGACCGATGGCCGTGGCCCATGGGTTCCAGCCCTGCTCGGCCCCTATCTGGAGCGGCAGCTCGCCGAGCTCTCCGGCGGCGGGATCCGGTGCTCCGTGGAGCCTGACCCGGTCTCGGATGACGATGGCCGCGCAGCCAGGCGGCGGCAGACGGAACTAGCCGTGGAACGGATGCTCGGCCGGCCGGTGGTGGTCACTCACCGCGGCGATGGGAAGCCCGAGGTGGCCGGCGACGGCATCGGCATCTCAGCATCGCATGGCGCTCGTGTGACGCTGGCCGTGGCCGGCCCCGGCCGCGTGTGCTGCGACGTCGAGACGGTCCACGAGCGAACCGCGGAAGGCTGGCGGGGACTGCTGGCCGCTCAGTTCCCGCTCGCCGAGCTGATACAGCGCGAGCGGGGGGAGGATCTGCCGCTCGCCGCCACCAGAGTCTGGGGCGCAGTGGAGTGCCTGCGCAAGCTGGGCTGGGCACTGACCGGGCCGGTCACGCTCGCCACGGGCGGTACGGCCGGCTGGGTATTCCTCCAGGCCGGAACGGTGAAGATCGCCAGCTTCTGCACATTCCTGCGCGACCAGGCAGAGCCCGTGATCTTCACGGTTCTAATCGAAAAGGACAAGAATAAAAATGCGTCAGTATTATGAATACCGGCACATCGTGGGCTTTGAGGAAACCAACCTCGTCGGGAATGTCTACTACGTCAACTATGTGCGCTGGCAGGGCCGCTGCCGAGAGATGTTCTTGCTTGAGCACGCACCCGGTGTGCTCAACGAGCTCCGCGCTGACCTGAAGCTGTTCACCCTCAAGTCGGAATGCGAGTACCTGTCTGAGGTCACCGCCTTCGACGAACTGTCCATCAGGATGCGGCTGGAGGAACTGACCCAGACCCAGATTTGCTTCGCCTTCGACTACGTGCGCCTCCGGGAGGGTGTGGAGGAACTCGTCGCCCGCGGGCGGCAGCGGGTCGCGTGCATGCGGGGGGTCAACGGTGCCACAGCACCGGCGCGCGTGCCCGACCAGTTGCGGCACGCACTCGAGGGCTACGCGGTCCATACGCCGCGGCGTGCGCCGACTGGCGGTACCGGAGGCAGGGCATGAGCGTGACGCGCTCGGATACGGCTGGTCTGCGATCGGTTCTGGGGCGGTTCGCGACCGGCGTTACCGTCGTGACCACCAGCCATGGAGCGCCGTGCGGCATGACGGCGAACGCGTTCACGTCCGTGTCGCTCGACCCGCCGCTGGTCCTCGTCTGCATCAGCCGGAACGCCAACATCTACAAGGCCGTACTCGACGCCGGCTGCTTCGCCGTGTCGATGCTGTCGGCGGACCAGGAGCACGTGGCGCGTTACTTCGCCGATCATTCGAGGCCGCGTGGCGCGGCGGAGTTCGACGCGGTGGAGTGGTCCCCGGGGCCGGGCACCGGGGCCCCGGTGCTGCACGGCTGCCTCGCCTGGCTCGATTGCAGCCTGGTCAACTCCTACGACGGCGGGGACCACGAGATATTCCTCGGCTCGGTGCTTGACAGCGGTTCTGGCATGGACGGCGATGCTCTGGTCTTCTTCCGCGGCGGCTTTCACCGGCCACCGCTCGTGCCTCTCGTGGGACGGGGGAATCCCACATGACCATCGCCCAGCCGCATGCGGAGCCGCTTGACGGCGCGCCGGGTGGCAGCCGGGACTACCCTGGGCCGTCCTTCGCCGCGGTGCCCGGCCTGCTGCGCAAGCTCTGGCATAACCGGCTGAGCATGCTCACCGACGCGGCGGGTGAGTTCGGGGATGTGGTCCGTTTCGCCATGGGCCCGAAGACCATCTACTTCTTCAACCATCCCGATCACGCCAAGCACGTGCTCGCGGACAACCCGGGCAACTACCACAAGGGCATGGGCCTGGCCGAAGCCAGGCGGCGGATACTCGGTGACGGCCTGCTCACCAGCGAGGGTGAGCTGTGGCGGAGCCAGCGCCGCCTGATCCAGCCGACGTTCCGCCGCGACCGGATCGCCGGGTTCGCCGACGTGGTCACCGATGCCGGCGAAACCCTGGTCAGCAGGCTTCGCGCTAGCGAGGGCGGCACCGTCGACCTCTCCGGGGAGATGACCCGGCTGACGATGAGCGTCCTGGGCAAGGCGCTGCTCGCCACGGACCTGACGCCGTTCAGCATGCTGGGCCCGTCGTTCGAGGTCGCGCAGGATCAGGCGATGTTCGAGATGGTGACCCTCGGCGCGCTCCCGGTCTGGCTCCCGCTGCCGCGTAACCGCCGGTTCTGGCGCGCCAGGCGCCAGATCGAGGAGGCGGTCCAGGTGCTGGTGGCATCGCGTGCGCACTCGGCCGGGCAGGACGGGAGTGACATGATCTCGGTCCTGGCCGCGGCCTTCGGCGACGAGCGGGACGCGCGGGCGCGCTGGCGCAGGATGCGCGACGAGATCGTGACCATCCTGCTGGCCGGGCACGAGACCACGGCGAGCACCTTGTCCTGGACGTGGTATCTGCTGAGCCGTCATCCGGAAGCGGCAGCCGCCATGCACGCGGAGGCCGTGGCGGTGCTCGGCGACCGCAGGCCCAGTCACGAGGATCTGGCCCGCCTGCCCTATACGACCATGGTGATCGAGGAGGCTATGCGGCTGTACCCGCCGGTCTGGGGTCTCACCCGCAAGGCGGTGGGCGCCGATGAGGTCGGCGGCTACCTGGTGCCGGCGGGCGCCGACGTGATGATCAGCCCCTACACGCTGCACCGGCACCCGGGCTTCTGGCCCGAACCGGACCGCTTCAGGCCCGAACGGTTCGAAGCTTCCACCCGGGCCACCGCGCACAGATACGCCTATATCCCGTTCGGCGCCGGACCGCGGGTCTGCGTCGGGAGCCACCTCGGCATGATGGAGGCGACCCTGATCGCGGCCATGGTCGCCCGCGACTTCCGGTTCGAGCTGGCCAGGAGCACCGACCCGGAGCCGGAGGCCATGCTGTCGCTCAGGCCGCGCGGCGGGCTTCCCGTGATAGTGCATAGCGCATGACCGCAGAGCCTGCTTCGCGGCCCGCAACCGGCACCCTCCGTGACTCCCAGCGCGCCCTGTGGCAGGAACGCGAGGCCGTCATCCGCGGCGATGAGCTGGCCACCAGGCGGCAGCATGACAAGGGCAAGCTGACCGCCAGGGAACGGCTCGGGCACCTGCTCGACGCGGGCTCCTTCACCGAGCTGGACATCTTCCGGCGCAACGGCGGCACGCCGCACACGGACGGCGTCGTGACCGGGTGGGGCACCGTGCACGGCCGCCGCGTGTTCGTGTACGCCCAGGACTTCCGCATTCTGGGCGGCTCGCTGGGCGAGGCGCATGCCGCCAAGATCCACAAGGTCATGGACCTCGCGCTCGCCGCGGGGGCTCCGCTGATCGCGCTCAACGACAGCGGCGGGGCGCGGATCCAGGAGGGGGTCACCGCGCTGGCCGGCTATGGCGGCATCTTCCGCCGCAATGTGCGCGCGTCGGGCGTGATTCCGCAGATCAGCGTCATCCTGGGACCCTGCGCTGGCGGTGCGGCCTACTCGCCGGCGCTGACCGACTTCGTCTTCATGGTGCGTGGCACCTCCTACATGTTCGTCACCGGCCCGGACGTGGTGAAGGAGGTGACCGGAGAGTCGATCAGCCATGAGGAGCTGGGCGGCGCTGGGGCGCACGAGCGAAGGTCGGGCGTGGCCACGTTCGCCTACGACGACGAGGCGTCGTGCCTGGACGACGTCCGGTACCTCATCTCGCTGCTGCCCGCCAACAACCGCGATCTGGCGCCGCTGGAACGGTCCGGCGACCCACCGGACCGTAAGTGCCCGCGCCTGCTCGATATCGTTCCCGCCTCGCCACGCCAGCCATATGACATGCGCGACGTGATCGCCGAGATCACCGATCACGGCGAGTTCATGGAACTGCATGCGGAATGGGCGCGGTCCATCGTGTGCGCGCTAGCCCGCTTCGGCGGCAGGACCTCGGGCATCGTGGCGAACCAGCCGCTCGTCAGGGCCGGTGTGCTGGACATCGAGGCCTCGCAGAAGGCGGCCAGGTTCGTTCAGTTCTGCGATGCGTTCAACATCCCTCTGGTCACGCTGGTCGACGTTCCCGGATTCCTGCCCGGCGTCGGCCAGGAACACAATGGCATCATCCGCCATGGCGCACGGCTGCTCTATGCGTACTGCGACGCGACCGTGCCCAGGGTCCAGGTAATCCTCCGCAAGGCCTACGGCGGCGCCTATATCGTGATGGATTCCCGCTCGGTTGGCGCGGATCTGTCCTTCGCCTGGCCGGTCAACGAGATCGCCGTCATGGGGGCAGAGGCCGCGGTCGGCGTCGTTCACCGCAAGGAACTTTCCGCCGCCGGCAGCCCCGGCCAGCTCAGGGACCGGCTCGTCGCGGACTACAGGGAACGGCTCATGCACCCCTTCTACGCGTCCGAGCGGGGCCTCGTTGACGACGTGATCGACCCGGCGGATACGCGATCTGTAATAACGCATTCACTGGATGTACTCAGCGAGAAGCGTGCGGAGATGGCGTCGCGTAAGCATGGGAATCCGCCCACCTAAGCTGCGGCGCAGCGTTACCGAATAGCTACAGAAATGCATGTTAATAATTAATGTATTCATTCTCGACCGGGGTATATTAAAGACGAATATAGTGCGGCACAAGCTGGCCTATAGCGGCGCGCGAGACCCATGATGCATGGTAATGGTGTGAGTTTGACGCAGCCCATTTTTTATACGCTGGCGTGGCGCTATGCGCGCTCGTACCGGGTGTAATCCGCGACAAGATCACGGATCTGGCAAACAGCCGATGAGTGACCTCAGCCGCTCCAAGGGGAGGATCTGATGAACAGCGCCGTGGAACGCGCGATCAAATTCATCTGCGAGAAGTATGGTGAACCGTTATCTCTCAGTGACGTTGCAGGCAGCGCGATACTGAGCCGCTTCCACTTCTGCCGCCTCTTCAGGGACGCCACCGGTGTCACGCCCGGCAGGTTTCTTTCCGCAGTCCGCATCTATCAGGCTAAGCGGATGCTGCTGATGACCGGGATGAACGTAACGGAAATCGCATTCGCGGTTGGTTACAACAGCCTCGGCTCATTCAGTAATCACTTTACTGACAGTGTCGGCATCCCACCGGGCCGGTTCCGCCATGCGGCGCGCAGCGGTGGCATCGAACTGCTCGGCCCGCGGCGGGAGCCGTCCCCGGCGTCCGGGACGGTGACCGGGACGGTTACGCTCCCACGCGGCTACGCCGATGTGCGGGTATACCTGGGAGCATTCGACACGCCTATCGTGCAGCGGCAGCCAGCTTCGGCCGCGCTCATCGAGGTGCCGGCGGCGGATAAGCCAGTGCCTTACAGCCTTTCCGGGATCCCCGGCGGCACCTGGTTCGTCCGGGCGGTGGCGGTGGCGGACAATGCCGATCCTGAGCCGTGGACCCGCAGGTCATTGCTCGTCGGTGGGTCCGGCCCGCTGGCGGTCGCCCCCGGTGCCAGCATCGGTGCCCGGATTGGGTTGCGCCCACGACAGCCGACTGATCTGCCCATCCTTCTCGCTCTGCCAGATCTCGAACTTCAGCCGCTGCCGCCCGGCGTTGCGGTCAGCGGTGCGGCACCCGGGCGAGCAAGCTGAACTGACCGTCTTCGCGGATGGAGGCGCTCAGTTCGCCGCCGACGGTCCGCAGTCGCCAGGTGAGGTTGTCCAGGCCATAACTACCGGGGCCGGTGGCCGCCCGCCGCTGCGCACCGTCGTTGATCACCACCAGCGTGACGCCCTGCTCTTCGTCGCTGGCTTCGATGGCGCAGTTGCGCGCCGCACTGTGCCGCAGGATGTTGGTGACCGCCTCGCGGAGAACGGTCGCCAGCACGGTGTCAACCTTGCCGTCGAGTACGTCGCAGTCGATGTCGACCCTGGCGGCGATGCCCGCGGCGGACAGCAGGGAGGCGGCCTCGGCCGCCTCCCTTGCCAGCGAAAGGTTGCGGTAACCACTGGCCACGAGGCGAACGTCCGCCGCGGCCCGCCGGGACAGCTCGGCGATCTCCGCGAGCTCGTCGCGGGCATGCGCCGGGTCGCTGCTGACCCTCCGCATCGCGAGTTCGGTCTTGAGAGTGATCGCCGACAGGTTGTAGCCGAGCAGGTCGTGCAGGTCCCTGGAGAAGCGTTCCCGTTCCCTGATGGCGGCGAGCTGTGTGAGCTGGGCGTTTGCCGAGAACATCTGCATCGCGGTCAGATTGGCCCGGGACAGCCCGAAGACCGTCAGCCCGGTACTCAGGCTGGCGGACGCCAGGTAGGCGCAGGTGGGGATACCGAGCCCGAGCGCGAGCGGCGGCAAGATCGTGCTCTCGATGACGACACCGAACAGCACCCAGGCGGGCCTGCCTGGTACGAGCACCACGATCGACCCGGCGAGGAATCCGGCCATGCCCGGCCATTCCACGCCCAGAGCGGCCACCGGCAGGTAGGTGACGAACCCCTGAACCAGCAGCGTCCCAACCCGCCGCCGGGTCGGCCACCGGGCCGACCCGGCGGCGGAATGGAAGATCTGCAGGCTGAACGCCACCGCGGCGGAGGCCAGGGCGACCGCCAGGCTGAGCGGATGCTGCGTGACCGGCGACACGAGGATGGCCGTGAGCTGGAGCGCGAGGAGGCCACCCAGCACCGCCAGCGAGATCCTGGCCATGCTCGGCCGCCACCACGGTAGCCCCCGGTCTGGGGGCATGGGTGTATCCAGTCCTTCGCTGGCTGCGATCTCGCCCCGGACGGCCCGCTCTCGTGACCCTGACATGAGGGCGCTCCACAGCCAGCCAGACCGCGCAGGGCGGCGAGGCATCCGTTCCCCAATAGTCGTACAGCCGCCGGCGTCTGGCGTCCGGCGGCTGATGGCCAAATTTAGGGCATACTAAAATAGATAGTTATAGCTGTAACCATGGGTACGGAATTTTGGGCTGAGCCGGCATCGGGAGGGTTCGCAAACCGCTCACTGTGCGCGGTCGGGTCGCCGCTCTTGGTTGAGAAATGCGTCTACATCCAGGTCCGGATCGCCGGACAGGATGGCTTGATGCAATAATTTCAGCCGTGGGCTGGGGTCGACCCCGAGTTCTTCGGCAAGTGTGATGCGAAGCCGCTGGAACGCGTCGAGTGACCGGCCGACATGCCCGGATCTGTAAAGAGCTGCCATCAGCAGTCCCCAGAGGTTCTCATTCATGGGGTGCCTGCCTGCCAGCAAAGTGAGTTCGCCCAGTATGTCGGCATGACGGTCCAGAGCAAGATCGGCTTGGAATTGGCGGTGAAATACTCCGAGCCGGGTCTCCTCCAGCGATGCCGCCTCGGCTTCGAGTATGCGTCCCTGCCGCACATCCGCCAGGGCGTCACCGTGCCACAACGCCAGTCCCCTGCTGAGCAGCTCAGAGGCATCCCGGGGATTCCCCGCCTCGGCCGCCGCCCGCCCCGCACGGGCCAGTTTGTAGAATTCCTCGACATCGGTCCGGCA
The DNA here is from genome assembly GCA_036495485.1 of Streptosporangiaceae bacterium. Lineage (GTDB taxonomy): Bacteria > Actinomycetota > Actinomycetes > Streptosporangiales > Streptosporangiaceae > PALSA-505. Next base: position 8,669 of record DASXMU010000245.1, on the reverse strand, counting down.
CTCGAGCTGGTACCCAGAATGTGTCGTCCGGAGGAACTCCCGGCCAGCCCGTGAGTCTGGCGCATCGCCGGTCAGCCGTTTCCGCAGCTGGAAGATATACGTCTGCAGCGTGGCGGTAGCGCTGCGTGGCGGCCGGTCGCCCCATAGTTCTTCCATGAGCGTGGAAACGGTGACGACCCGTCCGGCGTTGATCGCGAGCAGCGCCAGGACCTGACGTTGCTTGGCGGCCTGCGGCGTGACCGGCAGCGTTCCAAGGTAGGCCGAGAACGGACCGAGTATCTGAACGTTTATCTGTGCGAAATCCTGGCACATTTTTGCGGTCCTCATCGGCTGGGCGGGGCAGTTCGCGTAGCCTGAGCATGCGTCAGGCGGAAGCCTGGCTCCAGTGATGAGGTCATGACCCAAACCATGAAAGATTCATGTTCGGCACGTGATTATTTACCGCATGATTCCATCACTGATTATTGGTGATGGATTAACATGGATGATGTGGAGTTTGCGCTGCCCGTGACGCCTGTGGCGCCGGTGAACCACTGAACATATAGCATAAGCGCCGGTGGTTGCCAGCCACGGCAAGCCGGTGAACCGCAGACTAGGCTCAGGCCGCCAGGCATTCCACTCCTGCCTTGCCGCCATCCACCGGCCCGGCCCCCGTCCGGCTCGGTGCAGCCGGCCCCGGTGCGGTACCGCCGGCCCGGTGCAGCCGGCTCAGGCCGGGGATCGCGCCGGCACGTACCCGAGATAGCCGCGCGTTTCTCGAAAATTGCCGACTAAGCCTCCGGCGCTAGACTGCGCTGACTTCCTCGGTCACGATGGTATGGGACTGGTAAAAGGCTATTTTAAACCGGTCGGCCGGGGCAGGCCGACCGGTTGCCTGGGTACGCAGTCAAGTCTATTTCGGGAAGCGGAGTTGTCCATGGAAACGACCTGGGGTGGCAGGCTGCGGTGCCTTATCTTCCTTCCGGATCAGTCGGAGGTAACCTTCGAGAAGCGTGGCTTTACTGCCCCTGATGATGGAACGCGCCAGGCCAATCTTGAGATGGTTGGAAGTAAATTTCTCGAGGGTTTTGGCTGCGCAATGGGCGGCCAGTCGCTGGTGGGTATCGAATCGTCGCTTGAGGCCATCGAACCCACCTACCGGGGTTTCGCCTATGAGGGATGCGCGATGGCGCTCGCCGTGCGCGACGGGATCCGCCCCCTCGGCCGGCACTGGGTTCGTGACCTGCTGGCGAGCCGCGGTGCCGCGCACATCTACATGGTCTACATAGGCGTGGGCTGGGCCATGGCGCGCCTGCCGAGGGTGCGCTGGCCCGCGATAGCGCCACGCGACCCGTTGCTGCGCTGGCTGGCGCTCGACGGTTACGGCTTTCACCAGGCATATTTCCGCACCGCCCAGTACGTCGGCGGCCAGCACCAGGGACGCATCCCGGGATGGAGCCCGGCCGGCTACGCCATGCGCGCCGTTGACCAGGGCATCGGCCGTGCACTGTGGTTCGTCAACGGTTCTGACGTCGAGCGGGTCGCCGCCGGCATAACGGCCTTCCCGGCCGGGCGCCGCGGCGACCTGTGGAGCGGTGCGGCCCTGGCGAGCGTGTATGCGGGCGGGGCGGACGCCGGTGAGCTGGCGGACATGGCCAGGCTCGCCGGACAGTACCGCCCGCACGCGGCCCAGGGCGCGGCGTTCGCGGCGAAGGCCAGGCTGCTGGCCGGCCTGGTGACGCCGGGGACGGAACTGGGCGTCAAGGTTTACTGCGACTCCTCCGTCGAGGAAGCAGCGGCGATCACCGACGAGGCCCGGTCCGGGTTGCCCACCGAAGACGGCGAGCTGCCTCGTTTCGAGGTGTGGCGGGAACGGATCAGGAAGCGGTTTGAGTGAGTGCCGCCTGCCCGCCGAGCCCGGCCTGCCGGCCGAAGGCCGCTTGCCCGCCGCCGTCTGACCGCCCTGAGGAGGAGTAAACGTGCCGACCAGCCTGGGATCAGTACGCAGGTTGCTGCTCACACCGCAGCTCAGGGAGGTCACCTTCGTCAAACGGGGCTTCCCAGCCACCCCGTCGGCCGCGACGCAGCGGCTCGAGGCCATCCCGCAGGCTGTTATCTGCGGGTTCGAATGGGGGATCGACGCGCGCGACCAGTGGGAGGTGGAACGGCGGCTGGAGCTCGTGGACGCCGAGTACCTCGGATTCGCCTATGAGGGCGTGACGATGGCGTTTACCGTCCTCGACGCGATGGGACGGGGCCACCGGACGCGTGACCTCCTGACCGGCCCCGGCCGGGAGCATGTCTTCCTCGCCTACATCGGCATGGGGTTCGCGATGGCCAGGCTGCCCAGGCGCCTGTGGAAGAAGGCCGTGCCCGACCTGAGCGGCGATCCCTACTACCCGGTGATGAGCTGGCTCGCTGTCGATGGCTATGGCTTCGACCGTGCCTATTTCGAAACCCGGCGCTGGGTCGACGAGCAGAAGCTGCCGGCAACCTACTCGTGGGACGGCTCACCCGGCTACTTTCTCCGCGCGGTCGACCAGGGCATCGGCCGTGCTCTCTGGTTCATCCACGGTGCTCACGCCCCTGCCGTGGCGACGGCGGTGGCTCGCTTCGCGAGCCACCGCCAGGCAGACCTGTGGAGCGGTGCCGGGCTGGCCGCGACGTTCGCCGGCGGATGCGACGCGGATGGCTTCGAGGTCCTCAGGCGCGAGGCCGGCGGCTACGGGCCGCAACTGGCTCTCGGCACCGTGTTCGCGGTGAAGGCGAGAACGTACGCCCAGATGGTGCCGGACCACACGGCGACCGCGTGCTCCGTACTGGCGGGCATGTCCATCGACAAGGCCGTCGCGCTCGCCGACGCGACCGCCGTCACCCCGCAACCCGGGGGATCCGAGCCCGCGTACGAGTTGTGGCGGCAGCGGATACGGGCTCACTTCGAGGCCGGATCCGGATGAGCCGGACGGCACCGGCGGGCGGCCTCAGGGAAACGGCAGAACGGAAGAAGTATTCCGCGCCTGCAGCGCATAAGAATGCGGATGGCAATAACCGGGACCCGGAGCCGGGAGGAACATTGGACACCATTCCCAGCGACTGCGACAGGACGATGACTCTTGAAGCCTTCGCGGACACGTTCGTTCCGGGGGAAAAGCGCTCGCCAGACGATGCCGCGATAGCCGGGGCGGCGGCAGGTCCCGGCGCGGTCGTGGCCGGCGCTATCGAACTGCTCGAAACGCCAGCCACCGGCATCGCGTCGAGCCTTGACGAGCTCAGCCAGGCGCTGAACGAGTACGCGAGCGAATACGCGGCCGAGCACGACCTGTCCCTCGACGGCGCCGTACCGCCGTTCGTCGCGCTCAGTTTCGAGCACCGGACGGCGCTGATCAGCGACCTGACGGCCCCGGACCATCCCGAGAAAGAGTCCTGGATCCTTCCCGCGCTGTTCTGCTTCATGGCCTTCGACACCGCCGCGCACATGGGCACGGCCGCCGCCATCGAAAGCGGGCACCCGGGCCTGGCGGCCATGGGTTTCGCGAAGCCCGACCCGGACGGCCTGTGGCGTTTCCCCGACTACTCCTACGGCCGCCAGCTCGCCCGCATGCACCCCGGCACGACCGCGTCAGGAGACCCGGCATGACTGTAAACGGCACGACGAGCACGGAGCGCACCGACGTCGTCATCGTCGGCAGCGGCTTCGGCGGCGCGATCGCGGCCTACCACCTGGCCGCCGGCGGGGCCAGGGTGGTGGTGCTCGAGCGCGGGCCATGGGTGCCGAGCGACGAGTTCGACCAGGACTTCGAGCTGGGCACGTCCAGCACGCGGATCTTCGACTTCGTCGCCGGTGACGGTATGAGCGTGCTCGGCGGGAACTGTGTCGGCGGCGGCAGCGTGGTGTTCTTCGCCACGATGCCGCGTGCGCCCAGCTTCGTGTTCGGGCGCACCGGCGGCCGCGGCAAGCGGATGTGGCCGGCGGCGATCACCCGCGACGCCCTCGAACCCTGGTACGACCGGGTAGCCGAGGCGCTGCCGGTCAGCAGGCAGGACTGGAGCGAGGTCACCTATCCAGGCGGCCTGTGGGCCGCGGCATGTAACCACGCCGGGCGGACCGCCAACCCGCCGCCGGTCGCCATCGACACGGCGAAGTGCACCAACTGCAACTGGATGATGGCCGGGTGCCGGTTCGACGCCAAACGGTCCCTGCTGCTGAACTACCTGCCCGCGGCGGTCGCGCACGGCGCGCAGATCAGGCCGCTGCACGAGGTGCAGCGAATATCCCGGGCTGACGGGTTCTACCGGCTGCACTACAACGTGATCGATGACGAGGACTACCGGGAGACGACCGGGAGCGGGACCATCGACGCCAAGATCGTCGTGCTCGCGGCGGGCGCCGGGGCCACGCCGGTGATCCTGCAGCGCTCCGAGGCGACCCTGGGGGAGATGCCCTACGCCGTCGGCCGGTTCTTCTCCGGGAACGGGGAGCGGCTCAATACGGCCATCATCGACGAGGAGAAGGCCCGCGACCTGCTGGGCCTGTCGAGGGCAGGCGGCCTGGCCTACGCGGCCAACCAGATCGGCCGTGGGCCGAGCGTGGCGTGCTGGGACCGCCTGGACGGCTCGCTGCCCGAGCACTCCCGGTTCTCGCTCGAACAGCTCTACTTCCCACCGGGCCTCGGCACCATCCTGGCTCAGTCGCCGGAGGTGGCCGGGCCTGGCTGGTTCGGCGTGGAGAAGAAGGAGATCCTGAAGCGCTGGCAGTCGTGGCTCACGATCTTCATCATGTCCGAGGACTGCAACGAGGGCGTGTTCGGGCCGCCGCCGCCCACCGGCAACGCCGTCCGCATCTCCCAGCAGATGCTCGGCCGCGGCAACCTCAGCTATGAGCCGACCGCGGCCACGCTGCGCGGCTGGGCCGAGGCCGACGCCGAGATCAAGGACATCCTGGAGCGGGACGGCCTGGCCCGGGTGCGCCCGTGGACCAATGACGTGGTGGGTGCCTACACGGTCCATCCGCTGGCCTCGTGCCGCATCGGCGACGACCCGGCCACCTCGGCGCTCGACGGCGGGCACGAGCTCCGTAACCATCCCGGCATCTTCGTCACCGACGGTTCGGCGGTGCCCGGTGGCCTCACGGTGAACCCGGCGCTGACGATCGCGGCGCTGGCCGAGCGCGCCATGCCCGGCATCGTCCGTGCCGCCCAGGAACGAGGCATCCCGGTGAAATACGGTGCCCCGGCGCCGGACGGCGCGACCAGCGCCGCCCGCGCGGTCACGCCCCTGCTACCGAGCCTGGCAGTCCGATGAGCAACGCGTTCCTGACCAAGGGGGTCCGCCGGTCGCTCGGTCAGATCCGGTACGTCAAACCGGTCATGCCGGGCGCGGCCGACGGTCTCGTCGCGCAGGTTTACGCACAGGCAGAGCGTGATTTCGGCGTCGTGGCGCCACCGCTCGTCCTGCACTCGCCGGCTCCGGCCGTGCTCGCCGCGGCCTGGGTACTGCTCAGGGAGACACTGCTGGCAACCGGCTCGGTCAGCCGCGCGGAGAAGGAGATCGTCGCTGCTTCCGTGTCGGCCGGGAACGCCTGCCCCTACTGCGTCGCGGTCCATTCCGCATCGGCTCGCAGCCTGATTCCCGGGCTGACACCCGCCGAGATCGCGTCCGGGTCTTTGGAGCCGGTCACCGATCCCGGGCTCAGGGAGCTGGCCACCTGGGCACGGGGGAGCGGCGAGCCCGGTCCTGGCCTGCCGGTCATCGGCCGGAACTTCGCCGAGATCGCCGGGGTAGCGGTTGCCTTCCAGTACCTGAACCGCATGGTTACCCTGTTCCTGCCCGAGTCGCCGCTGCCCCCGCTCACGCCGAAGGCGGTCGGCGGCTGGGTGATGGACATGCTCGGCTCGGCCATGACCTCGCCCAGCCCAGCTCCGGGCGCCTCGCTGGACCTGCTGCCCGAAGCGCCGCTGCCCGCCGGGTTCTCCTGGGCGGCAAGCGAACCGGGCGTCGCCGCCGCGCTCGCGCGGGCGGCCGGGACCATCGAGAATGCCGGGAAGCAGGCGGTTTCCGCGCCGGTGCGCGAACTTGTCCTCGACACACTCAGTGGCTGGAATGGGCGGCCACCCGGGCCCAGCCGGGCCTGGGCCGGCACCATGGCCGCCGGGCTCGCCGATGCCGACCGCAGTGCTGGCCGCCTGGCGCTCCTCACGGCGCTCACGCCCTACCAGGTCAGCCGGGACGACGTAGCCGACCTGCGGCGCTCGGCCGGCACCGGGGCCGGAGCGGACGAGGCACTCATCGGGCTCACCGCGTGGGCGAGCATGGCGGCCGCCCGCAAGGTCGGCTCCTGGCTGCGCCAGCGTGGCCGGTCCGACCCGGTTCCGTCATTTTAGGAAAAAGAAAATGAAAATGCCCTGGATACCGCAAGGATAAAGATGTGATCAGCCGGTGCTGGCGTCATAGTTCAATGAGCCAGCCATAATTCTCCTATTGTTGAGGAAGGCGGTAGCGGTGGCCAGCTTTGCAGGGGATCGCGCCATAGTTCTAGGCGCGGGCATGGCAGGCCTGCTGGCCGCCAGGGTGCTCGCGGACAGCTTTGCCGAAGTTATCCTGGTGGAGCGCGATCAGCTAACCAGCTCGACGGGCTACCGGCGTGGTGTGCCGCACGGGCGGCATGCCCATGGGCTGGTAGCCAAGGGCCAGGAGATCTTTGAGAGCCATTTCCCCGGGCTCTTCGACGAGCTTGTCGACGCCGGGGTGAAGTGCGGGGACTTCAACGCCGATATCCACTGGTATTTCAACGGCAAGAGGCTGAGCCCAGGCCAATCAGGGCTTCGCTGCATTCCGGCCACCCGGCCGGTTCTCGAATCCCACGTCCGGGGCCGCGTCAGAGGCATACCTAACGTGTCCTTCCTCGACTCTTGCGACATTCTCGGCCTGGCCACCACGCCGGATCATGGCACGGTCACCGGAGTACGGGTACAACGGGAGTCCGGCGAACCCGAAACGCTGACCGCGGACCTGGTGGTCGACACAACCGGCCGTGGATCGCGGACCCCGGCCTGGCTCGAGGAACTCGGCTATGCCCGTCCCGAGGTGGAACGGGTGAAGATCGGCCTCGCCTACACGACCCGCCACTTCCGATTGGCTACGGATCCCCTGGGCACCGACCTGGCCATCATCCCGGCACCGACCCCCGGTTATCCACGCGGCGCGTTCTTCTACCGGCGCCCTGGTACCGACACCGACTACGAGCTGTCCCTCACCGGCATGCTCGGCGACCATCCGCCGACGGATCCCGAGGGCTTCCTGGCCTTCACCAAGTCCCTCCCGGTTCCTGAAATCTACGAGGCCGTCAGTTCAGCCCAGCCCCTGGATGACCCGGTGTCTTTTGCCTTCCCCGCAAGCATCCGCCGGCACTACGAAAAGCTGGCGAAGTTCCCCAGCCGGTTCCTTGTCATGGGCGACGCCATGTGCAGCTTCAACCCGGTTTACGCGCAGGGGATGACGGTGACCGCGCTAGAGTCGATGGTGCTTAGCAAACACCTCAGCAACGGTGAGATACCCCCGGCGCAAGACGTCTTCAGGGATTTTTCGAAGAGCATCGATAATCCTTGGATCATATCCTCAGGTGCCGACCTTGGTTTTCCTGGCGTCGAAGGAAACCGCACCGCGATGATTCGTTTCATCAACGCCTATGTCGGGCAGCTTCAGCGCGCCGCGACCCACGACCCAGCTCTCACCAACGCCTTCGTCCGGGTAGCGGGGCTCGTTGATCCCCCACCCGCTCTGATGAAGCCCGGCAACATCATCCGGGTACTCCGCCACGCCATCAGGCAGCGCCAAGACGCATAGACCGTGACGGCGCCCGCACAACGGGTGAGTTTGCGGATTGCCCGGACGTCATGCGCCTGTGGCATGGCCCGTCGGAATGAGGATCGCTATGGTCACTCCCTCTCGACCAGCACCGTCCGGGGGGAGCGAGGCGCGAGCGCTGACACCGGCGGAGCTGGGGCGGCTGCCGGCAGAGTGGAACGACACCACCCGCCAGGTCCCGGAGCTGACGCTGCCGGGGCTGTTTGAGGCGCAGGTGGACCGGTCCCCGGATGCTACCGCCGTGGTGTGGGAGGGGACCTGTCTCAGTTATGCGGAGCTGGATCGGCGGGCCAGCGGCCTGGCGCGGTATCTGGTGTCGCTGGGGGCGGGGCCGGGGCGGCTGGTGGCGGTGGCGATGGAGCGGTCGGCGGAGCTGGTGGTGACGCTGGTGGCGGTGCTGAAGTCCGGGGCGGCCTACCTGCCGGTGGACCCGGATTACCCGGCTGAGCGGGTCGTGTTCATGCTCGGTGATGCGCGGGCGGTGCTGCTGGCCTGTGACCGGGGCACCGCTGGGCGGGTGCCTGGCGGGGATATTCCGCGGGTGGTCGTAGATGATGCGGCGGTGGTGGCGGCGGTGGCCGGGTTCCCGGCCGCCCGGCTGGGTGACCGGGATCGTGCTTTCCGGCTGGCCGCGGCCGATCCGGCGTATGTGATCTATACGTCGGGGACGACTGGCCGCCCGAAGGGGGTGGTGGTTGAGCATCGTCAGGTGGCCCGGCTGGTGGCCTCGGCTGGTGCCGGGCTGGAGGTGGGGCCTGGTGATGGGTGGACGTTGTTTCATTCGTGTGCGTTTGATTTTTCGGTGTGGGAGATGTGGGGGGCGCTGT
>DASXMU010000244.1:0-7117 GCA_036495485.1 Streptosporangiaceae bacterium | reverse complement strand
GCGCTCGCGTTGGCCGCCTCGGCGGCCGGAACGCCCTGCAGGATCCGCCGCACCGGGATCTCCAGCTTCTTCCCGGTCCTGGTGACCGGGATCGCGGGAACCTGCAGGATCCGGTCGGGCACATGCCGCGGTGTGTACTCGGTCCGCAGCCGCTCGCGGATGGCGTCCTCGAGTGAGGCGTCCAGCGTCAGGCCGTCGGCCAGCGTGACGAACAGCGGCATGAAGAACCCGCCCCCGGGCAGGTCGAGGTTGACCACGAGCGCGTCCCGCACCCCGGGCACCGGGGCCAGCGCGTTGTAGATCTCGGCCGTGCCGATCCGCACCCCGTGCCGGTTCAGGGTCGCATCCGACCGGCCCAGGACGAAGCAGCCGCCCCGGCCGTTGATGCGGAAGAAGTCGCCCTGCCGCCAGATGCCGGGGAACCCGGCAAAGTACGACGCCCGGTACCGCGCGCCCCCGCCGTCGCCCCAGAACGCGACCGGCATGGACGGCAGCGGTTCGCCCCTGCGGTCAAAACAATCCGGGGGCCTGGGCAATCTGGCGGGCTCTCGTGCATTGTTATCTCCGCGTCCGTTCGGAAGGATCACGATCATGGCAACGGCCCGCTCCAGAACCCCTGACGTAACCCGGATTCCAGTCTTGCCGACGAGCAAGCCGGGTAAAGGGGGATTTGTCCCCAACGACACGTGCGTCTGGCTGAGTTAGGAGAATATTGATGAGCGACGCTGCGCTCGACCCCACGTTCTATCCTTCGCCAACTGACGCGGCGGAGGCCCCGGCCGAGAAAATCGCTTACGTGGCGGCCTTTTCCCGGCCTGCCGACAAACCGGACGCGATCGCCATGGTCGACGTCGACCCGTCCTCGGGCAGCTACGGATCGGTGACCGGATTCACCGAGCTGCCGGGGACGGGTGACGAGCTCCATCACTTTGGCTGGAACGTCTGCTCGAGCGCCCTGTGCCACGGCGACCATGCCCAGCACGCCGAGCGGCGCTACCTGGTCGTGCCCGGCCTGCGGTCCTCCCGCATCTACATCCTCGACACCAAGGAGAACCCCAGCGCGCCGTCGGTGGTGAAGGTGATCGAGCCGGACGAGCTGGGCAGCCGCGCGGGCTACTCCCGTCCGCACACGGTGCACTGCGGCCCGGGTGGCCTGTTCATGTCCTGCCTCGGCGGCGCCAACGGCGAGGAGGGGCCCGGCGGTGTGGCGCTGATCGACCACGACACGTTCGAGGTCACCGGCCGGTGGGAGACCGACCGCGGCGACCAGTACCTGGCCTACGACCTGTGGTGGCACCTCGCGCACGAGGTCGCCGTCACCTCCGAGTGGGGCACCCCGTCGATGATCGAGGACGGGGTCAACCCCGAGCTGCTCCTCGGCCGCAAGTACGGGCACCGGATTCACTTCTGGGACCTGGGCAAGGGCACCCTGCAGCAGACCGTGGACATCGGCGACCAGCACCAGATGACGCTCGAGCTGCGGCCCGCCCACGACCCGACCAAGAAGTACGGCTTCCTCGGCGTCGTGGTGAGCGTGGAGGACCTGTCCGCCTCGGTCTGGCTCTGGCACGAGGACCAGTCCTCCGTCAACGGCCGGTGGACCGCGACCAAGGTCATCTCGATCCCCGCCGAGCCCGCCGCGGCCGAACTGCTGCCGCCCGCCATCCAGCCCTTCGGCGCGGTGCCGCCGCTGGTCACCGACATCGACCTGTCCGTGGACGACCGCTTCCTGTACGTCTCCTGCTGGGGGACCGGTGAGCTGAAGCAGTACGACGTCAGCGACCCGTTCCACCCGCGCGAGACCGGCTCGGTGCGGATCGGCGGCATCGTCGGCCAGGCCGCTCACCCGGCCCAGCCGGACATGCCGCTGCGCGGCGGGCCGCAGATGGTCGAGGTGAGCAGGGACGGCCAGCGGGTGTACACCACCAACTCGCTGTACGGCGCCTGGGACGACCAGTTCTACCCGGACGGTGTCGGCGCCTGGATGGCCAAGTTCGACGTGGCCGGCGGCGGCGGGATCTCGCTGGACGAGCGGTTCTTCCCGCACGGCGACGTGTTCCGCGGCCGCCGGGTGCACCAGGTCAGGCTGCAGGGCGGCGACGCGTCCAGCGACTCGTACTGTTACCCACCGCGAAGCTGACCACCAAACATCAGCAACCCAGGGAGGCGTCAGGCACATGTCCGTCACCGACGAATACCTCGAGAACAACGCCCGCTACGCGGCGCAGTTCAGTGGCCCGCTGCCGATGCCGCCATCCCGGGGCGTGGCCGTGGTCGCCTGCATGGACGCCAGGCTCAACGTGTACGGCATGCTCGGCCTGGCCGAGGGCGAGACGCACGTGATCCGCAACGCCGGGGGAGTGGTCACCGACGACGCGATCCGCTCGCTCGCGATCAGCCAGCGGCTGCTCGGCACGCACGAGATCATCCTGATCCACCACACCGACTGCGGCATGCTCACGTTCACCGACGACGCCTTCAAGCAGGGCATCCAGGACGAGACCGGGATCAAGCCGCCATGGGCCGCGGAGTCCTTCCGCGATCCCGACACCGACGTGCTCCAGTCGATCGCCCGGATCAAGGCGAGCCCGTTCATCCCGCACACCGACGAGGTGCGCGGCTTCGTGTTCGACGTCGCGACCGGCCGGCTCACCGAAGTGGTGAGATAACCCCGAAAGCAGGCGGAGGCGGGCGGTTCCGTAGCACTCGGGCGGAACCTCCCGGCCTCCGCACCTCCCGGCGCTTCCGCACCTCCCCGCGCTTCCGCCTGCTCACCGCTGTTTGTCAGATCCGTCATCTAGGATCATTCCATGCAATCTGGCGGCCACCGAGGTGTCTAATGCACGGTTACACACAGGACAAGGACGCGTACCTGAAACGATTGCGCCGGATCGAGGGTCAGGTGCGCGGTCTGCAGCGGATGGTTGAGTCGGACGTTTACTGCGTGGATGTCCTGACTCAGGTGTCCGCGGTGACCCGGGCGCTGCAGGCGGTCGCGCTCGGGCTGCTCGAAGACCATCTCGGCCACTGCGTCGCCCAGGCCATCGAGCACGGCGGCCCAGAGGCCGACGCCAAGGTCAAAGAGGCGACAGCCGCTATTTCCAGGCTTGTCAAGAGCTGATGCGCGGGCGGGGAAGGCTGTCGCTGTTACAACGTGGGCAAGGGAGTGTAAAGAGTGTCCACGTTGCCACGACTGATACCCCGGCTGGGTATTCTTCGATTTGCCGGATCCCTTTTGCATACCCTAGTGGGGTTTATGGAATACCGGCCGGGGGTTTATTGGCCGACGGCAAGCTGGACGTTTTGTGAAACGCTTGGCTAATTCTCTTGCTGGGTACGCAAGTGCCGAATAGTTTCGTATTTGTTCTGGCTGATTCGGGAGGGGGATATGGCCGCCACGATCTGCAGATCCGCCGCGGGCAGCCCCCGCGCTGCCGGGCCGGGGGCTGCCGGGCCGGTGGCTGCCGTGCCTGCGGCCGGTGGCTGGGTGGGAGCCGGTCCGCGCCGTCGGCTGCAGCTCGTCCTGGCCGGGATCTGGCTGCTCGACGCGATCCTGCAGTTCCAGTCCGCCATGTTCACCCGGGCCTTCGCGCAGATGGTGGCGGGCAGCGCGGCCGGCAACCCGGCGCTGCTGGCCCGCCCGATCGGGTGGTCGGCGGACCTCATTGGCCAGCACGTCGTGGCGGCGAACGCCGTGTTTGCCGGGATCCAGCTCGCCCTCGGCCTGGGCATCGCCTGGCGCCCGGCCACCAGGATCGCGCTCGGCGCTTCGGTGGCGTGGGCGCTGGCGGTGTGGTGGCTGGGCGAGGGCTTCGGCGGGATCCTCACCGGTGCCGCCGGCCCCATCGATGGCGCTCCCGGCCCCGCCGTCCTCTGCGCCCTGCTCGCCGTCCTGCTCTGGCCGTCCAGGAGGGCCCGCCCCGCGGCGTTCGCCGCTGGGCGGGCGGTGGGAACCCGGGCCGCCCGTGCGCTGTGGCTGCTGCTGTGGGCCAGCCTGGCGTACTTCGCGCTGCAGCCAGTGGTCCGGGCGCCCCGGGCGATCAGCGCCACGGTCTCCGGCATGGCGGCCGGCCAGCCGCACTGGCTCGCCGCGCTCGGCAACTGCGGCGCCGCGCTCCTGGCAGGCCATGGCTTGCTCGTCTCGGCCTTGCTCGCCGCGGCGTTCGCGGTGGTCGCGGCTGGCCCGTACCTGCCGCCACGGTGGTCGCGGGGCATCCTCGCGGGGGCCGTCGGCCTGGCCGCGATCATCTGGCTCGGCCAGGGGCTCGGCGGCATCCTGACCGGTTCGGGCACCGACCCGGACTCGGCCCCCTTGCTGGCCCTGCTGGCGCTCGCTTACTGGCCGCAGCCAGCCCCCGCGACTGCTGGGGACGGGATGGCGCAGTGACCGCTCCGTCGTGGCTGACCGGGACCTTCGCGGTGATGATGCTCGCCGTGGCTGGCTACTGCGTCGTCCGGCTGGGGATGGCCTGGCGGTGGCGGCGGGCGACCGAGCTCGACACCGACGGGGTGCACACCGTGATGGGGGTGGCCATGGCCGGGATGCTGATGGCCGGGCTGCGGACGCTGCCGGCCGGGGTCTGGGCGGCGGTGTTCGGGATGTCGGCCGGGTGGTTTGGCTGGCAGGCGGTGCGGGCGCGGCGGGGGGTGCAGGCTGGTCCGTGGCGCTGCTCGCATCCGCTGCCGCATGTGGTCGAGAGCCTCGCGATGCTTTACATGCTGCTGGCGATGCATCGCTCTCTGATTGCCGGGGCGGCGGCCGCCATGGAGTCTGGCCGGGCGATGCCGGCCGCGGGGGATCACCTGTCGGTGCTGGCGCTCGCGCTGGCTGTGTACAGCGTCGGCTATGTGGTGTGGCTCGGCGACCGGCTGACCGGGCCGCCCGGGGCCGCGGCGATCAGCCTGGGGCTCGCAGGCGGCGCGGGCCTGGGCAGCCTCGCGCCGCGCAGCTCGGCGTGCTGCAAGATCGCTATGGGCGTGACCATGGGCTACATGCTGATCCTCATGGTCTGAGCGGGGCAGCCTGCGGGTGCACGAGCGCCTGGGTCAGGAGGGCGACAGGGGAGCGGACACCTCGATGACGGCCAGCGGGCGGGTGCCGAGGCAGGACCATACCGCCAGGCTGGCGCCCACGGCCACGCTGATCGCCAGGATGCCGAAGGCCAGCCGGATTGGCAGGAACTGTGCCATGGTGCCGCCCAGGATGGCGCCCACCGGCTGGCCGCCGTAGGCGATCAGCCGGCCGGTGGTGTTGACCCGCGACTGCAGGTGGTCCGGGGTGAGCATCTGCCGGACGGTGATGCCGGTGGCGGTCACCAGCGTGTAGACCAGCTCGTAGCAGCAGAAGACGGCTATGGCCCAGCCGTAGGAAGGCGCGGTGGCCAGCAGCACCAGGGCAAGCACGTTGGCCGCCAGGAAGACCGCCATCAGCCGCCCGACCGCGAGGCGTTTGACCACCCTGGGGACCACGATGGAGGAGACCAGGCCGCCGAGCTCGCCGGCGGTGTAGAGCAGGCCGAGCCGCACGTTCACGTGCGTCATGTGCAGCGCGCGGTTCGCGTAGACCACGAGCAGGCCGAACGTGCCGCCCCAGCTGACGCACGCGCAGAAGACGGCCAGCGTCATCGTCTTGATGACCGGCTGGTGCCACAGGTACCGCAGGCCCTCGGCGATGTCCGCGCGGATCCGGGTGGTGCGGTCCGGCTGGTGCTGGGGCCGCCGGAACGGGCGGCGGATCGACAGCAGCAGCAACGCCGACATCAGGTAGCTGACCGCGTCGAACCCCAGCACGTAGGGCGGCGGCATGATCGAGACCAGGGCGGCGCCCAGCGCCGGCGCGCCGAGCAGCGCCATCGACCCAGTGATCCAGATGAAGCTGACCGCCGTCGGGAGCTGCTCGCGATCGACCAGGGCGGGTATCGAGCCGAAGTTGGCCGCGTCGAACCACACGAACGCCGTCCCGACGCCCAGCGCGACGATGAGCAACTGGGCCAGGGTGAGCATGTGCAGCGCGGCAGCGGCCGGGACGGCGGCCAGCAGCAATGCCGCGGCGCCGTCGCAGGCGACCATCATGATCTTCCGGTTCAGCCGGTCGGCCAGCGCGCCCGCCAGCAGCCCGAACGCGATGTAGGGCCCGACCTCGAGCACGTTCAGCGCGGCCACCGCCGCCGGTGCGCCGGTCAGCTTGAAGACCAGCACCGGCAGGACGACCGTCGTGATCCCCGTCCCGGCGAACGAGATGGTGCGGGCCAGCCAGAACACCCCGAACGCCGGGTTCCTCCAGAGCTTCACCAGTCCCCCTAGGTCAAGCAGCCGCCATGGCCCGGCTCCGGGTGATCCTACGTCCCAGCCCCGCATAGGTAAATAAGTGACTAAATACCACTATTGACACTCATGACACTGAATTTTACGATAGCTGAGTTATCGTTTTCCTAATGACGGGGAAGAGCATGAGCCAGATGATGGGCCCTGACGGGGTGCTCTACGACGTTGACAGCGGGACCGCGGCCAGCGGGCCGGCCGGGCCCGGCGTGGCTGGCGCCTGCTACAGCTACGCCCAGGAGAGCCCGGGCGAGGCCGCCCCTTGCTACAGCTACGCTCCTCCTCCGGGCCGTCCCGAGGCAGGACCCTGCTGCAGCTACGCCGAGCAGCCTCCGGGCCGTCCGGGAGGCCCTTGCTACAGCTATTCTCAGCAGCCGCCGGGGGAGATGCACCCCCGCTACAGCTACTCACCTGTGGGCGCCCCGGTGTACCCCTGTTACAGCTACGCTCCTCCGGGCCGTCCCGAGTCAAGCCCCTGTTACAGCTACGCTCCTCCGGGCCGTCCAGTGCTCGCCTGTTACAGCTATTCGCCTCAGGCAGAGCCGGTGTGGCCCTGCTACAGCTACGCCCAGGGTGGGTCGGGCACCTCGAACACTTGCTATAGCTACGCCCGGGGTGGGTCGGGCGCCTCGAGCACTTGCTTCCGGTTCTGACCGGGAGCGCTGCGAACGGCGAAGCCGAGGCGCCAAAGAAATACCGGGCCGGGACGCACCGGCTCGTTTCACCGGCGGAGACCCTTGACCGGGTGCGGCGGTTCTTCCCGGTGCTGGGAATCACCCGGGTCGCCGACATCACC
>DASXMU010000243.1:0-10897 GCA_036495485.1 Streptosporangiaceae bacterium | reverse complement strand
GGAATGGTGCCCCGGGTGGCGTCTGCGCGGAGGCTAACTGGGCAAACGTACAGTTAGCCTTCACATGTGTATCGCGTCATGGAATAATTACGGAACGTATGTGGCGGTGGAGGTGGGGTAGCCCTCTGCCGGGCAACCAGGAAGGGCACTTCGTGGGGGGGTGCTCTGTGCTTCAGAGCTGAGGTAGCCGATGCAGAACCTGCGCCAGCTTTCGCCGTCCGAACTCGCTCAGCTTATTCACTGTGTGTCCGCGCTGGCCGCGATGAAGCGTGGGCTGCCCGCCGATCTGTATATCAAGCTGGATACCTACCTGGCGGATCTGCTCGCCGAGCAGGAAGATCGTGCCGCACAGCAGACCCCCGCGCATGCCCATGATGGTCACTGCCTGTGTTTGTGCGGCTGAGAACCTAACGCTTGGGTGGACGGGCACCGCAGAGCCGGACCTGGTGCAGCGGTGCCCGTCCACGAGGTCAGCCGGCTATCTGGCGGAGCCGGCCGTTAGTAGTGTCCGCAAGCAGTACGCTGACCGCGCCGTGGTGACGCCGCACGCGTCCACCAGGGATATCTGGCTGGCCTTGCCAGGCCCGCCGATCCCACCGGCGATCGTCGGGATCGTGCCCTGGCCCGCCTGCCGGGCCAGGCGTCGCAGAGCTGGCCCCCGCCATGGCAGCTCCGGACACCAGCCCCGGCCAAGCTCCGGACACCAGCCCCGCCAAGCTCCGGACACCAGCCCCGCCAAGCTCCGGACACCAGCCCGGCCAAACTCCGGACACCTGCCCCGCCACCTGAACAGCGGGAACGCCTGTCTCAACCTGCTCGTACCGCCGATCCAGACCACACTCATCAGGTCTTCCTCCAGTGCGCGTCGTCTCTGCCTGCCGACCTATGCTAAAACGATTGCTGGCACAGCGCGCTGACACAGGCCCATAATCACGACGCCTTACCTCTCCCCCCGGTTCACATCACACGGAGGCAAAGAAAAAGAGGTGACGAAATGTCGGCTTTGAGGTAATGGAGGACGTGATGAAATGTCCGGTTTGGGTGGTGAAACATTTGGATGTGCGGTGTAACATTTAGGTTACTCGCTAGTAAAGGGGGGTCGACGTGACGCTGGCATATGCGCGTGCGGGATCGGGGCCGTCTCTCGTGCTTCTGCACGGGCTCGGCCATCGACGCCAAGCTTGGGACGCAGTGCTGGACCTGCTGACACCGCACCGCGACGTCATTGCAGTCGACCTGCCCGGGCACGGCGAGTCCCCTCCGCTGGACCTCAGCCACCGTTCGGTGACCGATGCGCTCGCGGCGGAGCTGATCGAGCTGACCGGGGAACTGGGGCTCGACCGGCCACACCTAGCCGGGAACTCCCTCGGCGGCCGGATCGCACTGGAGGCGGCGGCGCGCGGCCAGGCGGCCAGCGTGACAGCGCTGTCGCCGGCCGGGTTCTGGCGCAACGAGCGCGAGTTCGGCTACGCCAAGCGGATCTTCTGGACCATGCAGATCCTGGGCGGCCGGATCGCACCGGTGGCGCCACGGCTGGCGAAGAGCACGGCCGGGCGAGCCATCATGTACGCCACGATCGTGAGCAGGCCATCCCGGATGAGCCCAGAGCAGGCCGAGGGCGACATGGCAGCATTCATGGCAGCCGCCCCGGCGGTGAACGCCATCCTGGAGGCCGGACCCCCGTTCGCCGAGAGCATCCCTGGCACCATCCCGGTCACCATCGCCTGGGGCAGCAAGGACCGGCTGCTCCCCCGGCGCCAGGCCCTGGCAGCCAGGGACCGGCTGCCGGATGCCACGTTCGTCCGGCTCCCCGGCTGTGGCCACGTGCCGATGACCGACGACCCCGAACTGGTCGCCCGGGTGCTGCTACGCGGCAGCTCCTGGCCACGGGCAGACCGGCAGGACGCACGACCCACCGTTGCCCAGGAGTCTCCGGTCACCTAGCCGGGACGATCACGGTCAGCCGGCAAGGCCACGTCCGGCGTGATGACGGTCTTGCCCATCAGAGCTCCGCTGCGATCGCCTGTCTGAGGTCCGCGAGCGCGGCCTCGTTGCGCTGGTAGAAGGTCCACTGGCCGATTCGGCTGGATGTCACCAGGCCGGCCCGGGCCAGGGCCTGCAGGTGCGTGGTCGCCGTTGGCTGGGCGACGCCCAGCTTGCGGGCGATGAAGACGACGCACACGCCGTCGTCTACCAGGTCGCCGTCCCGCTGCGGCGGGAAGTGCGCCCGGGGATCCTTCAGCCACTGCAGTATTTGCAGCCGCTTCGGGCTGGCCAGGGCGGCTAGCACCGTGGCGTCAAGCAAGGAGCTCGCCGCGCGCCACGAGCACGGCCGAACCCGCTACCTGGACGCCGGTGACCTGGTCAGCCGTTCCCTCGGCCATGGCCAGCAGGATGGAGGGGCGGCCGATCTCCTCGCCCTGGCGGATCTCGATCTGCTGGCCGAAGGCTATCGCGCCGTGCCGGGCCAGGTGGACCGCCAGCGGGCCTGCCGCCGAGCCGGTCGCCGGATCTTCGGGGACGCCAAGTGCGGGCACGAAACAGCGTGACTTCCAGCGTGAGCCCGAGCCGGCGAAGCAGCAGATGCCGATGCCGGGCAGGTTGCCGAGCGCGGTGAAGTCGGGACGCAGGCCGCGGACCGCGTCCTCGCTGTCCAGGGCGACGTAGACGTGCCGTGGGCCGTTGCGGTAGGCCTCGACCGGGAGCTGGGCGGACCGCACGCCGAGAGCGGCCAGCAGCTCGGGCGCCCGCTCGTAGAGTTCCCAGGTGGGGACTGGCTGGCGCATCCGGCCGGGCAGGGCCGGCGGGTGCGGCAGGCCGGGGCGGCCGGGCGGGGGCTGGCCGTTCTCCGGGGCGAAGTCCACCTGGATGATGCCGAGGCCGGTCTCCAGGCCGATCGCGTCCAGGCCGCGCTGGCCGCAGAGCACGTAGGCGGTGCCGAGCGTTGGATGCCCGGCGAAGGGCAGCTCGTCTACCGGGGTGAAGATCCGGATCCGGGCGTCGCCACCCCGCTCGGGCGGGAGCACGAAGACCGTCTCCGACAGGTTCATCTCGCGGGCCACCCGCTGCATCCGGGCGGACGGGATGTCACGCGCGTCGGTGAACACGGCGAGCGGGTTGCCCTCCAGCGGAGCCCCGGTGAACACGTCAACGATCATGTAGGCAGGCATAGAGTTTAAGCTATATTCCTAATTCTCTATATGCAAAAGAAATTTGGCCGCAAGCTGGGGTGGCTTGAGGGTTTGGGTTGGGGTCGCGTTCCAGGACGAAAAATGGCTGCAGGCCAGGGTGGCGTTCGGGCTGAGGTTGGAGGTGGCGTTCGGGCTGAGGTTGGGAACTGGGGTTGAGGTTCGGGTCGGGGTCGGGGTCCATCTGGATGAGATCTCGATCAGCTTCGCAGGATGTTGCCGACGATGCCGCCGGCGGTTCCGCTCTCGGCCGCCTGCTCGCCGGTGTTCAGGTATGGCTCCAGGGCGTGGGCCAGGTTGGGCAGGGGCATCGACTGGAGCCAGATCTGGCCGGGGCCGGTGAGCGCTACCAGGTGGAAGCCGTCGGCGCCGAAGAGCTTGTTAGCGACCCCAGGGACCTGGGTGATGCTGAACTGGACCTGAGCCTGGAACATGCCGATGTGGCCGGGGTGCACGAGCAGCGTCTGGCCGGGTTCGAGCGTGTAGGTGGTCAGCTCGCCGGACAGTTCGACCCAGGCCCGGCCCTCCCCGTCCAGCCGCTGCAGGATGAAGCCTTCGCCGCCCCACAGGCCGCCGCGGAACGACTGCTGGCACGCCACGCTGGGGGTGACCCCCGTAGTGCCGCACAGCCAGCCGCGCCGGTGCACCACGTAGGACTGGCCGTTGCTGACGTCCACGGGCACGATGTGGCCGGGGAGCTTGGCCGCGAACGCGACCATGCCGGGGCCGCCGCCGGCCTCGAAGATGGTGAGGAACAGGCTCCCGCCGCCCATCACCCGCTTGAGGCCCTGCATGAGCCCGCCGCCACCACCGCCACTACCGCCGCCAGCGGCCGTGGTCTGGGACATCCGCACGTTGGGTGACATCCACGATAGCTCGCCGTGCGGTGACACCAGTTGCTCACCGGGCTGGAGGTAGACCTCCAGCACCGGCATCGTGCTGCCCTTGACTTCGGCCTGCATGCCTGCGCCTCCTGCGTTCAGCCCGGCCGGCCCACATGACCGTCCTCGCGCCAGATACGCTACCGCGCGGGCCGTTGAACGCCCGCGCGAACCAAGGGGGAGGGCCAGTGCCGCCAGTCACGTTCACCGACGCGGAGACCTGGTACGCCGGGTTGCCCAGCATGCACGCGGCCGCGGCCGCGCTGATCACCGATCCGGATGGCCGGGTGCTGATCGTCAAGCCGAACTACCGCGACCACTGGCAACTGCCGGGCGGCGTCCTCGAACATGGTGAGCCGCCGCACGAGGGGTGCGCCCGGGAGGTCGAGGAGGAGACCGGGCTGCGGATCGTGCCGCGGCAACTGCTGGTGCTCGACTGGGTGCCGCCCGGCGAGGAACGGCCCAGGCCGTTCGTGTTCTTCGTGTTCGAGGGCGGCGAGATCGCCACCGGCACCGAGATCACGGTGCAGGAGGAGGAACTCGACGGCTACAAGTTCATCGGGATCGGTGAGTTCGGCACGCACTTCCCGGCCTTCATGGTCCGCCGCTATACCGCCGCGCTGGACGCACGGGCCACCGGCGCGCCTATCTACCTGCCGTTCTACCAGCGGTCGTAGTGGACGACCGCACCGAACGGGCGGCGGTTGGGGCGCTTGATGGGAGTGAGCGGGCGGGCGGCGGGGTAGCCCAGCGAGATCAGGTAGAAGCAGTCCTTGTCCGCGGGAAAGCCGAGGATCTCGCGGGCACGGTCGTGGTCGCCCACCGACGAGTGACAGCTCCCGATGCCCAGGTCGGCGGCCGCGATCATGATGCTCATGGTGGCCTGGCCCAGGTCATAGGTGAGCCGGGAGCGGTGGAAGTCAGACTCGGGCAGCGGCGCGATCAGCGCGATCGTGGCGGCCGAGCCTGCCACGTGGCCAGCCCCGCGCCACACGCCGGACAGCTCGGTCAGCAGCTCGCGCCCGGTGACCGCGATGAAGTCCCAGGGCTGCCAGTTCTGCGAGGACGGTGAGCGGCGGGCGGCCTCGAGGATCCGGTCGAGGTGCTCGCGGCTGACCGGCCGGCCGTCGAACTCGCGGACGTTGCGCCGTGCGGTGATCGCGTCCCAGGTATCCACGGGCTCACCCTACCGGGGGCACACCCGGTCAGGCTGGCGTGACCAGAGAGCTGGAATGGGCACCGTTCAATTTCCTTTTATCCAAAAGAAAAACCCCCGGGGCAGTTGTGATGAGCGGCGATCAGCCCGGCAATCGTGGAGATCGCTATCTCGGCGGGAGCCTTCGAGCCGATGTTGAGGCCGATCGGGCGGTGCACACGGGCGATCTCATCGGCGGGCACGCCGAGCGCGGTGAGGGCGGCGATGTGCGGGCCCTGGTGGCGCGGGCTGCCCATCAGGCCGATCCAGCCGGCCTGGGCGGCCAGGATGTCGCGGAGCACGGAGCCGAGCTCAGGGCGGTGGTGGTCGGTGACGACGACGTCGGTGTCCGGGCCGGAGCATTCGGCGTAGCTGGCCGCCAGCTTGACGGCGGGTGGGGCTGAGGCGTCGTGGGAGGGGTCAAGCAGGACCGGGCGGTAGCCTACGTCGCTGGCGTAGCGGAGCAGGAACTCTGCCACCGGGGAGGCGAACACGGCGACCAGGGTGCGGGCATGCTGTTCGGCTGGGGCGTGGCCGTGGGCGACCGCGCAGGTTGGGTCTTCGCTCATACCTACGAGCTTGCCACGAGAACTGGACCGGTCATGAGAGGGTGAAGGCGTAAAATTGGACTGCAGGGGTGGGGACTATGGATACTTGGCCGACGATCCACGCTGAGCGCAAGGCGCTGGCCGATGACCTGGGGGGACTTGGCCCGGACCAGTGGTCCACGCGGTCGCTGTGCGACGCCTGGACGGTGCGCGAGGTGCTGGCGCACATGACCGCCACGGCCAAGATGACGCCGCCGGTGTTCTTCACCAAGATGCTCACCTCGGGGTTCAGCTTCGCCCGGCTGCAGGCCAAGGACATCGCGGCGGAGCAGGGCGAGTCGCCCGCCGACGGGCTGGCCCGGTTCACCGGCATTGTGACCTCCGCCAAGCACCCGCCGGGACCGACCGACACCATGCTCGGCGAGACACTCGTCCACTCCGAGGACATCCGGCGGTCGCTGGGGATCCACCACGAGTACCCGGTGGAGGCCGCGGTGCGGGTAGCGGACTTCTTCAAGGGCTCGAACCTGATCATCGGTGCCAAGCGGCGCATCGACGGCCTGACGCTGCGGGCGACCGACGCCGACTGGACGCACGGCACCGGGCCCGAAGTGTCCGGGCCGATCATGATGCTGGTCATGGCCATGACTGGGCGCAAGCCCGTGCTGGACGAACTCAGCGGGGAGGGCGTGGCCACGCTGCGGTCACGTTCGTAGCGCCGGCTGCGCCCTCGTCAGGTAAGGCGTCAGGTCAGGCCGAGCAGCGACTCGATGCCGACGGTCAGGCCGGGCGGCAGTGCGGCGATCCGGCGGACGGCGAGCAGGACGCCGGGCATGAACGACGCACGGTCCAGCGAGTCGTGCCGGAGCGTCAGGATCTCGCCATGCCCGCCGAGCAGCACCTCCTGGTGCGCCACCCGGCCGGCCAGCCGGACCGCGTGCACATGAACGCCGTCCACCACGGCACCACGGGCGCCGGAGACGGCCGTCGCGGTGGCGTCCGGGGACGCACCGAGACCGGCCGAATCACGGGCGGCGGCGATCAGCGAGGCGGTCCGCAGGGCGGTGCCCGACGGAGCGTCCGCCTTGGCCGGGTGGTGCAGCTCCACCACCTCGGCCGACTCGAAGAACCTGGCGGCCTGGGTGGCGAAGTGCATCATCAGCACGGCGCCAACCGAGAAGTTCGGCGCGACGAGCACGCGGACGCCGTCTGAAGCGGTGCCGCTCAGCCAGGAACGCACCTCGCTCAGCCGGTCCTCGCCGAAGCCGGACGTTCCCACCACCGTGTTCAGGCCGTGATCGACGCACCAGCGGAGGTTGCCCATGACGGCCGACGGGCTGGTGAAGTCCACCACCACGTCGCAGCCGTCCAGGACGGACCTATCGTCGCCCAGGTCGACGGTGGCCGCCACGGCCAGGTCACCGGCGCCCTCGACGGCGTGGACGGCCTGCGTGCCCATCCGCCCCTTGGCGCCCAGCACGCCAACGTTGATCATGGCTTTAGGGTGGCGGCGAACGCATCCTTGTCGTCGAACGGGCCGACGACTGACAGCACGCGGGGCCTGGTCAGTATGTCGGCGGCGATGGCGCGCACGTCGTCATGCGTGACCGACTCGATCGAGGCGAGGATCTCCTCCAGCGGCTCCAGCCTGTCGTAGACCAGCTCGGACTTGCCGAGCCTGCTCATCCGGGACGACGGGTCTTCCAGGCCCAGCACGATCGAGCCGCGGAGCTGGCCCTTGCCGCGGACGAGCTCGGCGTCGGTGATGCCGCTGTCGACCACCTTGGCGATCTCCTCCCGGCAGATCGCGAGCACCTCGTCGGCCTTGGCGGGCAGGCACCCGACGTAGATGCCCCACACACCGGTGTCGGCGAGCTGGGAGTTGAAGCTGTACACCGAGTAGGCCAGGCCGCGCTTCTCCCTGACCTCCTGGAACAGCCGGGACGACATGCCGCCGCCCAGGGCCGCGTTCAGCACGCCGAGGGCGAACCTGCGGTCGTCGGTCCTGGACAGGCCGAGGCAGCCGAACACCAGGTTGGCCTGCTCGATGGCCCGCGAGACCAGCCGGATCCCGGCCGGGCCGGCGGCACCGGCCGCCGGGGCGGTGGCCTGGCAGGCCCCGCCCAGCCTGGGCTGCGCGGGCTCCAGGTGGGCCGCGCCGCCGCCGGTGACGTCCGCGAACCCCTGGCTGACCAGGTCCAGCACGGTGCCGTGCTGCAGGTTCCCTGCGGCCGCGACCACCAGGTGCGGCGGGGTGTACCTGGCCTTGTAGTGCTCGGCGATCTGGTCGCGGCTGATCGAGTTGATCGAGTTCACCGTGCCCAGGATCGGGCGGCCGAGCGGGCTGTCACCGAACAGCTCGGCGGCGAACGCCTCGTGCACGGTGTCCGAGGGATCGTCCTCGTTCATGGCGATCTCTTCGAGCACCACACCCCGCTCGGCGTCCACGTCGCGCGGCGTGATCAGGGAGCCCGCCACCATGTCGCACAGCACGTCGATCGCCAGCGGCAGGTCGGCGTCGAGCACCCGCGCGTAGTAGCAGGTGAACTCCTTGCCGGTGAAGGCGTTCAGCTCGCCCCCGACGGCGTCCATGACCGAGGAGATCTCCAGCGCGGTGCGCTTGCTGGTGCCCTTGAACAGCAGGTGCTCCAGGTAGTGGGTGGCGCCGGCGTGCGCGGTGTCCTCATCGCGCGAGCCGACGCCGACCCAGATCCCGCACGCTGCCGACCGGACGGCCGGCAGCGATTCGGTGATGACCCGCAGTCCGCCGGGGAGCACGGTACGGGCGACCGTGCCGTCGCTGGGCGAGAGCCGCCCGTTACTGCCGTTGGAGTTAGTGGGGGTGTTCACGACTCGCGTGGCCCCCGGTGACGGGTCCGGGTCCGGTGATGGCCGTCTCTGCCGCCCTCCCGGTCGCCTCGATCTCCCCGGTCGCCGTCGCGGCGCTCCCGCTGGCCGTCCCGCGAGCCTTCGCGGTGCCCGTCCGGGGCGGACCCGGACTCGCCGTCGGTGTGGCCCTCGGCGGCCTCGCGCTCGGCCACCTCGACGGGGATCAGCGAGAGCTTGCCGCGGTCGTCGACCTCGCGGATCTCGACCTGGATCTTCTCCCCGACCTTGATCACGTCATCGACGTTCTCGATCCGGGCGCCGCCGTGCAGCTTGCGGATCTGGGTGATGTGCAGCAGGCCGTCCTTGCCGGGCAGCAGCGAGATGAACGCGCCGAACGTGGTCGTCTTCACCACCGTGCCGAGGAACCGCTCCCCCACCTCGGGGATGTGCGGGTTGGCGATCGCGTTGATCGCCGTCCTGGCGGCCTCGGCGGACGGGCCGTCGGTGGCGCCGATGTAGATGGTGCCGTCGTCCTCGATCGTGATCTCGGCGCCGGTGTCCTCCTGGATCGAGTTGATCATCTTGCCCTTGGGGCCGATGACCTCGCCGATCTTGTCCACCGGAACCTTGACGGTGATGATCCGCGGCGCGTTCGGGCTCATCTCGCCCGGCGCCTGGATCGCCTCGCTCATCACGTCGAGGATGGTCAGCCGCGCGGCCCGCGCCTGGGTGAGCGCGGCGGCAAGCACGGAGGCGGGGATGCCGTCCAGCTTGGTGTCGAGCTGCAGGGCGGTGATGACGTCCTTGGTGCCGGCGACCTTGAAGTCCATGTCACCGAACGCGTCCTCGGCACCGAGGATGTCGGTGAGCGTGACGTACTGGTCACCCTCGTTGATCAGCCCCATCGCGATGCCGGCCACCATCTCCTTCAGCGGCACGCCGGCGTCAAGAAGGGCCATGGTGGAGGCGCAGACCGAGCCCATCGAGGTCGATCCGTTGGAGCCGAGCGCCTCGGACACCTGCCGGATGGCGTAGGGGAACTCCTCGCGGGTCGGCAGCACGGGGACCAGCGCGCGCTCGGCGAGTGCTCCGTGGCCGATCTCCCGGCGCTTGGGCGACCCGACCCGGCCGGTCTCACCGGTCGAGTAGGGCGGGAAGTTGTAGTTGTGCATGTAGCGCTTGGTGCGCTCGGGGTTGAGCGTGTCGATCATCTGCTCCATGCGGAGCATGTTCAGCGTGGTCACGCCCATGATCTGGGTCTCACCGCGCTCGAACAGGGCCGACCCGTGCACCCGGGGCACCACGTGCACCTCGGCGGAGAGCTGGCGGATGTCGGCGAGCCCGCGGCCGTCGATGCGGACACCGTCGCGGATGACCCGCTCCCGCACCAGCTTCTTGGTCAGCGCCCTGAAGGCGGCGCTGATCTCCTTCTCCCGGTCCTCGAACTGGCTGGACAGCTTCTCGGCAGCCAGTGCCTTGATCCGGTCGGTCTCAGCCTCGCGCTGCTGCTTCCCGGCGATCGTCAGCGCCTGGGCGAGCTCCGCGGTGACCGCGTCGGACAGCGCGTCGTAGACGTCCGGCTGGTAGTCGACGAAGATCGGGTACTCGGCGGTCTCCTTGGCTGCCTGCCCGGCGACCCGGAGCTGCGCCTCGCAGAGCACCTTGATGAACGGCTTGGCCGCCTCCAGGCCCTCGGCCACGGTCTGCTCGGTCGGGGCGATGGCGCCGTTGGCTGCCGCGTCGGCGAGCAGGCGCAGGGTCTTGGGCGTGGACTCCGCCTCGACCATCATGATCGCCACGTCGCCGTCCTCGAGCACCCGGCCGGCCACGACCATGTCGAAGGTCGCCTCGTCGAGCTGCGGGT
The DNA here is from genome assembly GCA_036495485.1 of Streptosporangiaceae bacterium. GTDB lineage: Bacteria > Actinomycetota > Actinomycetes > Streptosporangiales > Streptosporangiaceae > PALSA-505. Next base: position 392 of record DASXMU010000243.1, on the reverse strand, counting down.
GGGTGGGGAAGCCGATCCACTGGTCCCTGATGAGCGCGACCCGGACGCCGCCGATCGGGCCGGAGAACGGCAGCCCGGCGATCTGGGTGGACAGCGACGCGGCGTTGATCGCCACGACGTCGTACAGGTGCTCCGGGTGCAGGGCCATGATCGTCTCGACGATCTGGATCTCGTTGCGCAGGCCCTTGACGAACGACGGCCGCAGCGGCCGGTCGATCAGGCGGCAGGTGAGGATGGCGTCCTCGGACGGCCGGCCCTCCCTGCGGAAGAACGAGCCGGGAATCCGGCCCGCCGCGTACATCCGCTCTTCCACGTCAACGGTGAGCGGGAAGAAATCGAGGTTCTCCTTGGGCTGCTTGGATGCCGTCGTCGCGGACAGCACCATCGTCTCG
>DASXMU010000242.1:0-7275 GCA_036495485.1 Streptosporangiaceae bacterium | reverse complement strand
CTGCCGATGCGATCACCCCGCATCGGCGGGACGAAGGAGAGCGGGGGGAACCAGGGTGCGAGGCATTATCTGGACCTGACGTCCGCGCGTCCGCTGTGGAACGTGAGCGCCGTCCAGGCTTGACAGGCGGGCTGTCCAGGTCTGACACCGGGCCTACGTCCGGGTCAGACACCAGGCCTGTGCCCAGGTCCAGACAACCGGGCTGGTGCCCAGGGCCAGACACCGGACCTGGGTCCGGGTCAGAGACCAGGCGTGGACCCAAGCCAGACACCAGGCGGGTGCCCAGGGCCATACACGAAGCCTGTGCCCAGGTCCAGACACGAAGCCTGTGCCCAGGTCCAGACACCAGGCCTGTGCCCAGGTCCGGACACGAAGCCTGTGCCCAGGTCCAGACACGAAGCGTGTGCCCAGGTCCAGACACGAGGCCTGTGCCCAGGTCCGGACACGAGGCCTGTGCTCAGGTCAGAACGGCGCGCTCACTGCTGCCGGCTCGGCCGTTGTCGCCGCCGCGAGCGCGTCTACCGCATCCTGATCGAACATGTCGCTGCCTGCGCCCGCATCGCCTACCAGCTCCTGCCCGGCATGTGCCTGGTCCAGCGAGCCCGCACCGGTCAGGTCGTCGCCGGGGAGCCCATCGGTGGTGCCCTCGCCCTTCGACAGGTCACCCAGGTGGCGCTGGGTCGCTTCGTCACCCGACGACCGCAGCGTCCGCTGGAAGTGGGTGACGCCACGGGAGAGGTCGTGGCCGATGGCGTCCGCTTCGATGTCCACGGTGATGCGGCGCTGGCCATCCTTGTCGTATTCACGCACCGCGAGCCGCCCGGTCACCACTACGGGTTCGCCCTTGCGCAGCGAGGGCGCCACATTGCTGGCCATCCTGCGCCAGCAGTTGACGTTCGCGAACGAAGTCTTGCTGTCCCGCCACTCTCCCGTCACCTTGTCCTGGTAGCGAGAGTTCCAGGCGACCCGCAGGGACACCTTCCGCGTCGTCTCGTTGATGGTCTTGGAGACCGGCTCGGTTGCCACGAAACCCGCCAGGGTTACCAATGCGCCGTTGATCATTTCGAGATCCTCCTGAAGAATCCGGCAGCCTCTGCCACCGGCTATCCCATGTGCGGCCCGGCGATTGCCTGCCGTTGGCCTGTAGCCAGAGTGGCCCGCAACCGCAGGGTCAGGTGGATCTGAATGCAGCCCTGTGGATACTGGCCGCGAGCGGGCGGATCTGTGGATATCCGGTTCCCGGCCTGACAGACGGGCGGGGCATAATCACCCCGTCCCGGCGGATCCGCCAGGACGGCCGATGCAGACCTTGCTGTCACCAGGCGGGGAGCCGGGTTCCACGCCGCCGCCGGCGAGGACTTCGCCACCAACCTCGTCGAGACCGCCGCCGCGGCCCACCGCCCACCCGAAGGATCGACGCCCAGGGCCCCGCCCGCCGGCCCCGGCCTAGCCCCCCGCCGCCGCCGTTTCCACTGACTCTCACCGGGACGCCGGGTAGCGGGGTCAGGCAAGGGACACCGGCACCCGTGAATCCGCACGGGGCTGGGTCCCAGGGGTTACGCGATCAGGCGGCGACGAGTTCGGTTGGCTCGGCTATCACGTCGACCAGGGCACCGTTGCGCATCACCGTGATCGCCAGTGGCTGGCCTATCGCCTCGCCGAACATCAGCCGCTGCAGGTCTTGCGCCTTGCCCACCTCGCTGCCGCCGGCTGACAGTAGCAGGTCGCCGGTGCGAAGGCCGGCCCGGTCGGCGGGCGCGCCCCGCATGACCTGCGCCACCCGCAGGCCGTTCGCCCGGCCGGTCCGTTCGCGCAGCCAGGCCGGCAGCGGCGCCGGCACCACCACGGCGCCAAGGTAGGCGCGCCGTACCCGGCCGTCGGTCATCAATGCCGAGATTATCCGCCGGGTGGTCGAGTTGACCGGGACCGCCAAGCCCAGCCCGGCGCCGGCCACGGCCGTATTGATGCCGACCACCCTGGCGCTCGCGTCGGCGAGGGCGCCACCGGAGTTTCCGGGGTTGAGCGCCGCGTCGGTCTGGATGACGTCTTCGACGACCCTGGCCGCCCTGCCCTGGCCATCCCTGGTCGGCAGCGAACGGCCCAGCGCGCTGACCACCCCGGCGGTCACCGAGCCGGCCAGCCCCAGCGGGTTGCCCACCGCGACCACGAGCTGGCCTACCACCAGCTTGTCAGCCTCGCCCAGTGTGGCCGGGGCGGGCGTGTCGCCCGCCGCCCGCAGCACGGCCAAGTCTGACAGCGGATCGGCGCCGACCACACGGAACGGTGCGCTCGTCCCGTCCGCGAACATCGCCGTCCCGCCCTGAGACGGGCCTACCACGTGCGCGTTGGTCAGCAGGAACCCGTCGCCGGTGTACACGACGGCGGAGCCGAGGCTCTCCCCCGCCCCGCCACCCCCCGGCCGCGGTACCCGCAGGCTCGCCACCTTCGGCGTCAGCTCGGCGGCCACCCCGGCCACGACCTGCGAATAAGCGTCCAGTGGGGCATCTGTTGTCATTGTGCCGCACCTCCGCTTGCCCTTTTAATTACAATATTACAAAAGAAATAGCTTCGCCGGGCGAGCTACTCCCGGACGTGTTACGCCGTGGGCGAAAGCCTGGGCGGTGGCGCGCCCAGCCTGGTTAGGCAGGTCATCCTGGCCACTCCCAGCAGCGTCGACCTATCAGAGAGTGAACGACCTCAGGGAGACATATGCCTACTTGCGATGCATGGAATCCCACCGGCTACGACGCCTGGAGTCATACCGGCATGACTCGCCGCCCTCAGCTCCGCTATGACGCCTGGACGCCCGTGTGACCTGCCATGCCCGCCGGGTGGCTGGCGGGCGCGATTCCCGGTGTGGCCGCCGTCGCCAGCGCGACGGCGGCCAGCCAGGCCGTGCCTGCCCGGGGCAGGTCAGCGCGGTCCCTGGGCGGGTCAGCGCCACCAGGGTGTACGCCGCAGTTCCGCCACGTGCAGGGCGGGCACGGGCACCACGGCCACGTGCTGGCCCAGGTGCAGCAGGTGCTCCCTGACCCACAGGGTGTGCGGGTGATGGTGCGGCACGCCGCCGTCCTGCGCCGCCGCGCTGAACTCGCTGGGCACGGGGACCTCAGCGAGCTCGGGCTCCCCGCTGGCCGGGCGGCCGACCTGGGCGGCGATCTCGTCGTAGAAGCCGACCAGATCCGCCGTCAGCGCGCGCAGCGCGGCACGTGCCTCGTCCACGTGCAGCGGAGCGTCCCGGTAGGCCGGTGAGCCCTGGCCGCGCAGCGCGGCCAGGGAGTGCGCGGTGAGCCTGAGCCGCAGGCTGGCCATCACCAGCATCCACAGGTCATGCTTGGGCACCCGCTTGGAGCCTTGCTCGGCCAGGTAGGCGCGGAGCGCGTCGTCCAGCCGGATGCCCGCGGTGGCGGCTGAGATGGCGGTGTCCGGTGCTCGGCCCCGCAGGCCGAGCGCCCAGTCCACTGCCTGGCTGAGGTAAGCGCCACCGCTGCGGTAGGCGTCGGCGAGATCGTCGCTGACGACCGAGCCAGCCCCACGCGGCCAGAACAGCACCCCTACCACCAGGCTCACCGCGCAGCCGATGGCCACGTCCTGGATCCGCAGCAGGCCCACCTTCCAGCCAGCCGGGGCGAGCAGGTTGAACAGGACCACCACGGTGATCGTGAAGGCCGCCTGGCCGATCGTGAACGGCGCCGTCCCCGGTGCGTAGGCGGCGATGAAGACAGCGGCCGGCAGCGCGATCCACAGGGCGGCCTGACCGGTGCCGATGCCCAGCAGCAGCGCGGCGCCGACCACGAAGCCGAGAACGGTGCCCACGAACGCCCGCACCGCCGTGGACCCGGTGGAAGCCGCGTTCGTGCGCAGCACCGAAAGCGTGCCCAGGACGACCCAGAATCCGTGCTGCACGCCGCTGAGGTCCGCGACGGCCACCGCGGCGGCCAGGCCCACCGCGCCGCGCACGCTGTTGAGCAGCCATACCGAGCGAAAGCTCGCGTGCCTGGACACGATGCCCAGCGCACCGGCCAGCCCGGCGGCTCTGCGCCGCGCCACCGGGCCGGCCGGCTGCTGCTCGCCGAACCATTCACGGCGCGCGGTCGCGATGACCTCCGGTGTGGCCCGGCGGGTGGCGATCAGGGCGTCCTCCGCGACCGCACGGGCCGCGACGGCGATGGCCTGGGCGTGGAAGGCGAACCTGGCGGCGGCGCGGGCCCCGTCGGCGTCGGCGGGATCACCTGACAGCGACCGCTGGCGTGCCGTGCTGGCCGCGCTGGCGGCCTCCATCCTGGCTATGTCAGGCTCGGCGTCCTGGCCGGACAGCAGCGCGCCCGCGGCCCGCAGCAGGCCCGCGGCGGCGCGCAGCAGGCCACGGTCGGCCTCGGCGGCCTGGCTGATCTCCAGATGCCCGTCCAGGGTGTCGCTGACCAGGACGGTGCACCACTCGAGCAGCTGGACGATGTTGCCCAGGGCCTGGTCGGCGGTGGCCAGGCCGGTCGGCCGGTAGGGCGTGGCGGCGAAGGTGGTCATCAGGTTGTGCTTGGCCTCGGTGCATGCCGCGAGCTGCTCCGGGGTCACCGCGCCGTCCGCCACGGCGTCGAGCTGGGTGGCGAGCGCGGCCGCCGAGGCAGCGGCGCTGCCGCGCAGCCGGTCGCCAGGTGACCGGGGGGACAGCAGCAGGACGGCGGCTGTGCTCACCACCGAGGCCAGCCACCAGCCGGCCAGGCGATCCGGGATGGCGCTCACCGTGCCAACCGAGGCGACCGGAAGCACGTAGGCGAGCAAGGCCGCCGTGACTCCGGAGGCGGCATTGGGCCCGGCCACCCCGGCAAAGAACAGGCCGAACGCGACCGGGATGGTGACCAGCGCGGCCAGCCACGTGATGCCGCTGACCGCGGTGCCGATCGTCAGCACGACGCTGCCGGTCACGGCGAGCCCCAGATGGGCGATCAGCTTGTCCCGGCGGGTGCCGCCGAAGGCAGCCAGCACCAGCGAGGCGAAGCCGCCGAACACGGCGAACAGCACCATCTGCGGGCTGCCGATGACCTTGTCGGTCAGCGCGAACAAACCAGGCACCACGAGCGTGGCCCGCACTGCCCGCATCACGGCGGGCACCGACCACGTCACCCGCAGCGCCGACAGCCCGGCCAGATCCGGCGGCAGCCTGGGCAGCAAACGGCCGGGCCGGGCAGCAGTTACCTCCGAGCCAGCCATCGGCCCGTCGCGGTATTCAAAACCGGCTCGCGAGTGCAGGCCCGGCGGGTCTGCGCGAGTGACCGGGCCGAATCGGGATCATTGTCACCTCAGCAGAGAACCCCAGCAGGCAATTTTTGAATACAAGACTTTGAATACGGCACAGTGTAGGAGTACTCCGGGCGGATCAGCCGTGGCCGAGAGCAGTTTCAGCTCCTCGCGGAACCAGTCGGACCCGGACAGCGCGGGCCGAGGGCGGATCGGCCGTGGCCGAGGGCGGTTTTCAGCTCGCTGCGGAACCGGCTGTACGCGGATCAGCCATGGCCGAGGGCGGTTTTCAGCTCGCTGCGGAACCGGTCGTACTCGGACAGCTCCTGCTCGACGGGTATCAGCACGAACTCCCTGGCGACCGTGGCGATGCGGGATCGCATGCCCTGCTCCACCCGGAGGCGTTCCTTGTCGGCTGCCAGCATGACCATGTTCATGCAGCCCGACGAGGTCAGCCAGCCGAGCAGGAGCATGGCGACGATCACCGCGGCGACCCAGGGCAGCAGCGACAGCTTGTCCAGCAGCGGCGAGGACACCCCCGGGTCCACGTGGACCGCGGCGAACGCCACGATCGCGCCCAGCCAGGCGACGCCGGCCAGGATCGCGGCGATCAGCCCCCACTGCCAGATCCGGACCATCCGCCACCACAGTGGCACCTCGCTGTCGGCCGGCAGGGACTCCACGATCGCCGCCCCCAGCTCACCGGGGATCGCGTCGGCCCGGGACCTGGCGGCCGTGAACACGGTGCGCGACCACGGCAGGGGCAGCCGCGAGCCGACCTCGGTGCCGAGGGTGGTGAGCGCGTTGTCGATCTCGGCTGGCTGCGCGTCCGCGGTGCCCGCGGCCAGGCTGCGCAACTGGCCGGCGATGTTGGACAGGCCCATCTTCCTGACCCGGTTGCGGCTGTGCAGGCGGCCAGCCAGCGAGGCGGCCGGCCAGCCGACGTACTCACCGGCCTGCAGCTCGCGAGTGCCCTGCAGCGCTTCACCGGCCGCGGCCATCCCCGCCGCGTGGGCGAACGCGTCGGTGAGCGTGCTGGCGGCGGGCTCGGGCACGGCCGCCGCGCCATCACCCGAGTACGCCCTGAACTGGGCGATCAGGGTGTCCATGTCGGCCTCGATCCGCTCGCCCGCGGCCCGCCGTGAGGTCACCGTCTCGGTGAGCACCTTGCGCAGCTCGTCGATGCCGGTGCCGGTGGCGGCGGAGGTGAGCAGTACCCGCGCCTCGTGCAGGCCCTCAGAGTCGAGCAGCCTGCGCAGGTCGGAGAGGCAGTCCTCGGCCTGCTCGGGGCTGAGCAGGTCGGACTGGTTGAGCAGGACCGTGGTGACGGCGGAATGAGCCGACATCCGCACCAGGTACTGGTTGTGCACCGCCGCGTCGGCGTACTTCTGCGGGTCGAGCACCCAGATCATCAGGTCCGCGAGCCCGACCATGCGGTCCACCTCGTCGGAGGCGCCGGCGGTCACCGAGTCGTGGTCGGGCAGGTCGATCAGCAGCAGGCCGGTCATGTTCTCCTCGCCCTGGTCCAGGGCGCTGGCCCGGGCGTACCGGTGCCTGCGCTGGATGCCGAGCCAGTCGAGCAGCGGCCCCGCCCCGGCCATCCCCCACACGCACGCGTGCGGCTCGCTGGTCGTCGGCCGGGTGATGCCCACCGGGGAGAACTCCGCCCCGGCAAGCACGTTGAACAGCGAGGACTTGCCGCTTCCGGTTCCGCCGGCCAGGGTCACCACGGTGTGCGAGCCGGACAGCCGGAGCCGTTCCCCGGCCCGGCCGAGCAGGTCGGCCGCCTCGTCGAGCAGTTCGGGGTCGAACCCGTCAGGCCCGGTGCGCGCCGAGCCGATCTGCACCAGCCGGGCCAGCGCGTTCAGCCTGCCGGGCAGGCTGGCGGTCGCGGATCTTCCCGGGTCGGTGGCGGCGACGAGGTCGTCGAGGCCCGGCTGGCCCGTCCCGGCGTCGGGGAATCCGGTCATCTGACAACCTCGAGTGAATAAGTGGCCTGGTAAAGCTGCACCGCCGCGGACTCGTCGGGCACCCCTTCGG
>DASXMU010000241.1:0-42683 GCA_036495485.1 Streptosporangiaceae bacterium | reverse complement strand
CCGATCCGCCGTCGCACCGGGAAGGCCACCCCGACCGTGAAGATGCTGGTCAGGCCCAGCGCGGCGCCGAGCCCGGCCAGGTCGACGGCCACGCCGACCAGCCCGTAGGACATGTTCCCGGCCAGCGCGGCCAGGCCCAGGGAGACCCCCGCCAGCAGCGGCGCCCCGATCACGCCGCGGACGATGATCTGGCCCGTCAGGTAATCGCGCAGGGCACGGCGGCTGTTGAGCGCCATCGCCTCGAAGATGAAGGCCGGGCCGGTGGCCCCGATCGCATTGGCGTTGAACACGCCCAGGAACCCGGCGCCGAGGACCGCCCCCAGGAGCAGGACCCCCGCGTGGCGCTGCGTGCCGATCAGGGCCGTGATCGAGGAGGCGACCATGATGATCGCGACCATGCCCCATGTGACCAGCATCATCGGCTCGCGGCGCTGGTAGATCCAGACCTTGGCCGTCACCGCGCCGAGCAGGCCGAGCCGGCCCAGCGGCAGCGTGCCCGTGTGCACCTGCGCGGACTGGGTGGAGCTGTCCGGGCTGACCAGGGCGTGGCCCAGGGCCCGCACCCACAGCCAGGCCAGCGCGACGATGATGGCTGCGAGCAGGGCCAGCCGCAGCAGGGCCGTGCCCGGCCGCCCGTGCGAGGCGTCCGAGATCGCGTGCGCGGCCAGGCCGGGCGGCAGCCAGCGCAGCCACGGGTCGACGCCCGCGAAGCTGGCCGCGGTCAGCTGACCGCTGGCGGCCAGCCGCGGCACGACCTGCGTGAACAGCTCGTAGCAGGCGACGATCGGGATGAACAGGAAGATGGCGAAGTCCTTGCCCCGGCGCGAGCGCAGCACCCCGGCCAGCCCGGTGATCACGAACCGGGCCAGCACGATGCTGAACAGCACCTGCAGCAGCACGGCGACCACCGCCACGAGCTCGCCCAGCCCGCCGCGGGCCAGCCCGATGGTCACCCCGAGCAGGCCGATCACGTTGGCCGCCGGCCAGGCGCCGGTGGCCGACGCGGCCAGCAGCCCGACCGCCAGCGGGCGGGTGCGCAGCGGGTACATCGACAGCGTGGCCGGGTCCAGGGTGCTGTCCAGGCCGAAGGCCAGCAGCGGCAGGATCAGCCAGCCGAACCCGAACAGGGTGAAGATGACCGTGGTCAGGTCCGCGGGCGCGGCCTGGCCGCGCAGCAGGGCCAGGACGGTGAAGGTGCCGGCCGCGACCAGCACGGCGACGGTCGTGCTGATCACGAAGGAGGTCTTGCCGCGCACCGAGGAGCGGAGCGCGTTGCGCAGGATGCGGAGCTTCAGCTGGACGAAGAGCCGAGCCATGACAGCTCCTCCTCTCCCTGCCAAGCGCCGACCAGGTCGATGAAGGCCTGCAGCAGGGTCTTGTCGCCCCGCACCTCGGCGGTGGTGCCGGACGCCACGATCCGGCCCTGGTCGATGATCGAGACGTGGTCACAGACCTGCTCGACCAGCTCCATCACGTGGCTGGAGAACAGCACGGTGGAGCCGGAGCCGACGAACCGGGTGAGCAGCCGGCGGATCACGTCGGCGGACACCGGATCCACGCCCTCCAGCGGTTCGTCCAGGAACAGCACCGACGGGTTGCTGATCAGTGCGCAGCCGAGCGCGGCCTTCTTGCGCATGCCGGTCGAGTAGTCCGCGACCAGCCGCTTGGCATCCTCGGTCAGGTCCAGCACGTTCAGCAACTCCGCGGCCCGTGATCGCGCCTCGGCGGCGGGCAGACCCCGCAGCCGGCCCGCGTACTCCAGCATTTCCTCACCGCTCAGCCGCTCGAACAACCTGACCTCGGCCGGGACCACCCCGATGACCGCCTTGGCGGCGGCCGGGCCGGCCCAGACATCCAGCCCGTTGATCAGCACCCGGCCGAGATCCGGCCGCAGCAGGCCGGTCATCATCGACAGCGATGTGGTCTTCCCGGCCCCGTTCGGCCCGACAAGCCCGGCCAGGGATCCGGCGGCGATCTTCAGGTCGATCCCGCAGACCGCCTCCTTGCCGCCGAATGTCTTGTGCAGTCCCAGCACCGTGATCGCTGGCTCACCCATGACTGTCTCCTCTGCAGCTAGGCCGCTGTCCCCTGTGGTCCGGTGGCCAGCCGGCCGGCCATCTATCAACAGCATAGCATTCTGATATCAGTTTTCAACTCCTAATATGACCCGTATGGGCCGTCCTGAATCGTCCGTCGCGCATGTTCTGCTGGCGCCGGACAAGTTCAAAGGTTCCCTGTCCGCTCGTGACGTCGCATCCGCGCTAGCCAGCGGGATGCGGCGTACCGGGCCCGGCCTCAGTACCGATCTCTGCCCGGTCGCCGATGGCGGTGACGGAACCCTGGAAGCGGCGCTGTCCGCGGGCTTCCGGCGGGTGCCGGCCGAGGTCGAGGGCCCGACCGGTCAGCGGGTCACGGCGGCCTACGCCGAGCGGGACGGCGTCGCGCTGGTCGAGCTGGCCCAGGCGGCCGGGCTCAGCAGGCTTCCCGGCAACCACCCGGCCCCACTGACAGCGTCCACCTACGGCGTGGGCCAGCTAGCCGCTGCCGCGATAGCTGCCGGGAACCGGACCGTTGTGCTCGCGGCCGGCGGGAGCGCCAGCTCCGACGGCGGGGCGGGCCTGGTCCAGGCCCTCGGCGCGGAGCTGTCCGGCCGCACCGGTGAACCGCTCCGCCGTGGTGGCGGAGCCCTCACCGGGATCGCCCGGATCGACCTGCGGCGAATGCATGAGCGGATCGGCGGGGTTGCCTTCGTGCTCGCCAGCGACGTCACCAATCCGCTGCTCGGCCGCCACGGCGCTGCGGCGGTCTTCGGCCCGCAGAAGGGAGCCTCCCCGGGCGATGTGGCGGCGCTGGAGCGTGGGCTCGCCCGCTGGGCGGATGCCGTCGCCCAGGCAACCGGGGTGGATGCGGCCAGCCGCCCAGGTGCCGGTGCGGCCGGGGGAACCGGGTTCGGCGCGCTGGCCCTGCTCGGGGCAAGCGTGATCGGCGGCGCCGATATGGTCCTCGAGATGGTGCACTTCGCCGATCGCGTCCGCCGGGCATCCCTGGTGGTGACCGGCGAGGGCACCCTGGATGAGCAGACCCGCTACGGGAAGGCACCCGCCCGGGTGGCCCAGGCCGCCCACGCGGCCGGCGTTCCCACGGTCGCCGTCGCCGGGCGCTGCACGATCGGCCAGGACGATCTGCACGCCCTCGGCATCCGGCGGGTCTACGCTCTGCAGGCGCTCGAGCCGGATCCCGCGAAGTCGATTGCCAACGCGGCCCCGCTGCTGGAACGGATAGGTGAGCAGATAGCGGCCGGCGAACCCGGCGGCGAATGGCGGCCCTGGACCTGACCTCGCGGCAGCCCCAGCACCGCGTAGCGATGAATTCTGGGCCTGCCAGGCCTGGCCCACTGCATCTTCTGGGCCGCCCGCTCGGTGAGGGCCAGGGCATCCGGCAGGATAATCCCGGCCCCAGCAGCGTTGCGGATGAGGGTCCTGCGGGTAAAGGTGACTCGATGGATGGGCAAGAGCTCAGGAAGCAATGCCTGGCGCTGGCCGGGGCCGGTGAGGAGTTCCCGTTCGGCGGCGAGGTGTCGGTATTCAAGGTCGCCGGGAAGATGTTCGCGCTGTGCTCACTCGACGATGAGCCGTTGCAGCTCAGCGTCAAATGCCAGCCCGATCTCGCGGTCCAGCTCCGGGCCGGCCATCCGGCGATCGTGCCTGGCTACCACCTGAACAAGCGCCACTGGAACACGATCACGCTCGACGGCTCGCTGCCGGACCAGATGGTGTCCGAGATGATCGTCGACTCCTACGACCTGGTCGTAGCGTCGCTGCCGAAGGCCCGCAGGCCGAAATTACCGGCGATGCGGCGTGTGGTGCCCGTGCTCGCACTGACCGGGCTGCTAGCTGCCGGAGGCTGCAGCGGCCCGGCCGGCAGCCAGGCGGCGCGGCACAAGAGCCCTCCGGCCAGCTACTACCTGGCGCTCGGCGACTCGCTGGCCCGCGGCGTGCAGCCGGACGCCTCGGGCACCAGCGTCAAGACCGCGCAGGGCTACGCCGACCAGCTCTACGCGCTGCTGCACCGCAAGCAGCCGGGGCTGCGCCTGGTCAAGCTCGGCTGCACCGGCGAGACCACGGCCACGATGATCCACGGCGGCATCTGCTCCTATCCTGGCGGGTCCCAGCTCGCCGACGCGCTCACCTTCCTGCGCGCGCACCGGTCCCGGGTCACGCTGGTCACCCTGGACATCGGGGCCAACGACCCGGAGACGTGCCTCACCGCTACCTCGCTCGGCGCGCTCGCCTCCTGCGGGGTCAGGTTCGTCCCACGGGCGATCGCCAACCTCAAGACGATCGTCGCCAGACTCCGCCAGGCTGGCCGCCATGTCCGCATGGTCGCGATGAACTACTACCTGCCCGCCCTGGCCGAATGGCGCAACGGCCTGACGGGCCGGCTGCTCGCCCGGCTCGGCGAGCTGGCAACCAACGGCTACAACACCCTGCTCACCAACGTATACCGGGACTATGCCGTCCGGGTGGCCAACGTGTCCGGCGCCTTCCATACCTCCGACTTCAGCCCGGACGTACGCCTGCCTGGCCTGGGCAGCCTGCCACGCAACGTCGCCGCCGTCTGCCACTGGACCTGGGAGTGCGCCAGCTCTCCCCGCGGCCCCAACCAGCACCCCAACCAGGCGGGCTACCAGGCGATCGCCCGCGCCTTCCTGGCCGCCGGAGCCTGAGCAGCAGCTGCCCGGCAGGCCGGGCCGGCGCTACCCGGAAGTGGGTGCCGTGCCGCCCAAGGCGGCTACCGGATGGCTGGTGTGGACGCCCGAGCCGTCCCGGCGGCCGTCGGCCGGTGGCAGCTCGATCGGGGTGCCCGCCTCGGTGGCGGCCAGGGCTGGCGCGGGGCCGGCCCAGGCCACCAGGAGGGCGTCCTCACCGCGCAGGAACCGCTGGCAGCGGACGCCGCCGGTGGCGCGGCCCTTGGGCGGGTATTCGGCGTACGGGGTGACCTTGACCGTCCCGGAGCCGGTGCCAGGCAGCGCACCCGTCGTGCCAGCGACGGTGACGACCACCGGAGCGCCCTCTCCACCCTCCTGAAGGTCCGCCACGCCGGCCGGATCGACGGCGCCGAACCAGATGACCGAGGTGCGGGCGGACAGCCGGATGCCGGCCATGCCGCCGGCCGAGCGGCCCTGCGGCCGGACGCTGGCCGCGCCGAACCGGAGCAGCTGAGCGTCGCTGGTGATGAATACCAGATCCTGGTTCTCGCTGGTGAGCTGGACCGCGCCGACGACCCGGTCGCCCTCGCGCAGGGCGATCACCTCGAATTCTGACTGGGTCTGCGGGTAGTCCGGGGTGACGCGCTTGACCACGCCGGATGCGGTGCCCACGGCCAGGCCGGCGCCGGAGGCGTCCACCGCGGCCAGGCCGGCGACGGTCTCACCGGCCGGCAACGAGACGAACTCGCCCACCGGCGCGCCGCCGGCCAGACCGGGGGCGTGTGCGCTGGGCGGCAGCGCCGGCAACTCGAGCACACCAAGCCGGATCATACGGCCGGCCGAGGTCACCACCGCGATCGTGCCGCGGGCCGTGGCCTGGACCGACGACACGATGGCATCATGCGCACTGCGCTGGCCGGTGAGCGATGGGCCCGCCTGTGCCCTTTCCGTTTCCTTGTCTTCCGAAATCGAGAAACGGGCCAGCAGACCGGACGACGACAGAAGCACGACGCACGGGTCGTCGGCCACCTCCAGCGGTACCGCCGCGGTGAGGGCCGCGCCGCCGCTTTCCAGCAGCACGGTACGGCGCGGGGTGGCGAACTTCTCCGCGACGGCCGCCAGCTCGGCCGAGACGGCCTCGCGCAGCCGCTGCCCGGACTCCAGGATCGCGGTCAGCTCGGCGATCTCGCGGCGCAGCGTGTCCCGCTCGGTGTCGAGTTCGAGCCGGTCGTACTTGGTGAGGCGGCGCAGCGGGGTGTCCAGGATGTACTGCGCCTGCACCGGCGACAGGTCGAACACTGACATCAGCCTGGCCTTGGCGTCGGCGGAGTCCTCGCTCGACCTGATCACGGCGATGACCTCGTCGATGTTCAGCAGCGCGATGATCAGGCCGTCCACCAGGTGCAGCCGCTCCTCGCGGCCGCGGCGGCGGAACTCCGACCGGCGCCTGACCACCTCGAGGCGGTGCGCGACGTAGATTTCCAGCAGCTCACGCAGGCCGAGCACGCGGGGCTGGCCGTCCACCAGCGCCACGTTGTTGATGCCGAAGGTCTCCTCCATCGGCGTCAGCCGGTACAGCTCGGCCAGCACGGCATCGGGGTTGAAGCCGCTGCGGACCTCGATCACCAGGTGCAGGCCGCGGTGCCGGTCGGTGAGGTCCTTCAGGTCGCTGATCCCGTTCAGCTTCTTGGCCTGGACCAGGTCCTTGATCCGGGAGATCACCTTCTCCGGGCCGATGTTGTAGGGCAGCTCGGTGACCACGATGCCCATCCGGCGCGGGGTGAGCTTCTCCACCCGCGCGGCCGCCCTGGTGCGGAACAGGCCGCGGCCGGTCGCGTACGCCTCCCTGATGCCGTCCAGGCCGACGATCTTGCCGCCGGTCGGCAGGTCGGGGCCGGGCACGAAGCGCATCAGCTCGTCGAGGTCGGCGTCCGGGTGGGCGATCAGGTGCCGCACCGCGCTGATCACCTCGCCGAGGTTGTGTGGGGCCATGTTCGTGGCCATCCCGACCGCGATCCCGGCGGCCCCGTTGACCAGCAGGTTCGGCAGGCCGGCCGGGAGCACCTCGGGCTGGGTCTCGGAGCCGTCGTAGTTCGGGATGAAGTCGACGGTGTCCTCGTTGATCGAGGCCACCATCTCCATGGCCGGCGCGGCCAGCCTGGCCTCGGTGTACCGCATCGCCGCCGGCGCATCGTCCCCGCCCAGCGAGCCGAAGTTGCCATGCCCATCAACCAGCGGCAACCGCATGGCGAACGGCTGGGCCATCCGGACCAGCGCGTCGTAGATCGCGGTATCGCTGTGCGGGTGCAGCCGTCCCATCACCTCGCCGACCACGCGGGCGCACTTGACGTGGGCGCGGTCCGGGCGCAGGCCCATCGCGTTCATCTGGAACAGGATCCGGCGCTGTACCGGCTTCAGGCCGTCCCTGGCGTCGGGCAGCGCGCGCTGGTAGATGACCGAGTAGGCGTACTCGAGGTAGCTGCCCCGCATCTCCTCGGCGACGTCGATGTCGACGATGTTTTCCTCGAAGTCGTCCGCCGGGCCTGATGGGCCTCCGGGTGCACCTGAGCGGGAGGGCTGGCGGGTCGTACCACGTGGACTCATCCCGCTATTCTCCCGCTCCCGCACCGGTTACCGGCGCAGCCCGGCCCCCGGCGCGCCCCCGGTCACATCTTTCCGGCCGGGGGTGGGACGGTGCAGCCCAGGCAGGCGGGCTTGCCCTTGAAGTAGGGCGGGATGCTGGGTGAGTCGGTGGGTGGGTTGGTGGGCAGCAGGAACGGCGGGCGGGGTTTCTGATTGAAGTTGAAGTCCAGGGTCATGTTGCCCAGGATCGATTCGTCCTCGCGGACGTCGGGCCGCGGGTCGGCCCGGCCGTCGGTCTTGGGGTTGAGCCGGTCGCCGCCCAGGAAGTCGTCCTCGATGAACTTCAGGTAGGCGTCGCTGGACAGGGTCTGGGTGTCGATGTAGCCCTTTTTGGTGTAGGGGGAGATCACCATGGCCGGCACGCGCAGGCCGTAGCCGTTCTGGTCGACTTGCGGGGGGGTGGCGTTGTCGTAGAAGCCGCCCCAGTCATCCCAGGTCAGGAAGATCGCGGTGGAGTCCCACTGCGGGCCCTTCATCGCGGCGTTGATCAGAGAGGTGACATAAGCCTGGCCCTGGTGCACGCTGGCTGGTGGGTGCTCGCTGTCGGGCTGGGAGGGAGTCACCCAGCTCACCGAGGGCAGGGTTCCTTTCTTGGCGGCGGAGTAGTAGCTCCCCAGGCTCTGGATGTTGTTGAGCTGGTGGTCTTGGTGGACGTCGCCGAACAGTGGAAGCGGGTTCCAGATCCCCGGCGTACGCGCGCTCTGCGGGACCGGTGGGCAGGTCTCGGCGGAGTCGTTTGCGCAGTCGGGCTGGGTGCCGGTCTGGATGTAGTAGTCCCAGCTCACATGCTGTGCGTACAGCAGCCAGGTGATATCGGTCCAGGCCAGGTCGATCGATGTCTGGCCGGTGGTGACTTCCTTGTGCACGGCCTTGTTGAACTTGCTGACCCCGTAGGGGCCGACGATGTTGTTCACGCAGCTCATCGGTGAGCGGGTTTTGCATTTGGCTGACCAGGCGGAGACCATGTAGAGGTGGTCGGGTTCGGACCAGGATTTGACTGGTTCGAACATGTGGTCGTCCAGGGCGTAGTTCTTGGCGTAGGCCCAGTAGTTGGGGATTTCCGCGCCGGTGTGGTAGCCCATCACGTCGGGGGTGCCGGAGCCGATCTGGCAGGCCGGGTCATCGATCTGTGCGCAGGTGTGCTTGGCCGCGTCGCGTTTCTGGATGAACCCGTCCATCTTCCCGCCGTTGACGTCACCGATGGCATCCACCTCGCCGTGCGGGCCGCCGCCGTTGACGTCGGCGGTGTCGTGGTAGGGCCGCACGCACGGGCCCTGCGGGTTGGGGTCGCACGCGGTGGGCACCCCATTCTTGGTGGGGATGCCATCTACTCCGGGGTAGGTGCCGAAGTAGTTGTCGAACGACCGGTTCTCCTGCATGATCACGATCACGTGCTTGATCTTGTGGATACCCGGCGGAACGAGGTAAGAGCCGGTCACCCCACCCGTCGCCCGCTCCGTCTTCGGAGCAGACGGCGACGAGGTGCACGCGGCCAGCAACCCCGCAACAAGCAGTCCAGCCCCCGCCAACGCCGTCCCACGGCGGCCACCACGCCAGAAAGTCATAAAGTCATCGTTTAATGCTTATATGGGAGCCCAGGCAGCGGACGGGCCGCTCTCCCTAGGTAAGCCCTGGGAAAACCCTGAGCCCCCTCACGCCGCGGAGAACCCGCCGTCCACGAAGATGACCTGCCCGGTCACGTAGTCGCTGGCCTGGCTTGCCAGGAAGACGGCGACGCCCTCGAAGTCGGCGGCCAGCCCATTGCGGCCAATCATCGTCCGCCCGGCCAGCGCTGCCACCAGCTCCGGGTCCGACGCGGCCGCAGCGGTCAGCGGCGTGATCACGAACCCGGGCGCCACCGCGTTGCAGCACACCCCCCGCGACGCCCACGCCTCCGACTGCGACCGGGTGAGCGACACCAGCCCGCCCTTGGACGCCCCATAGGCGCCGCTGCTGGCGAACGCCCGCACCGCCTGCTGCGAGGCGATGTTGATGATCCGCCCCCAGCCCCGGGCGGCCATCCGCGGCCCGAACCGCTGCCCCAGCACGAACGGCCCGGTGAGGTTCACCGCCAGCGTCTGGTCCCAGTCAGCGAGGGTGAGCGAGTCCATCGGCGGCCGCAGGTTGATCCCCGCCGCGTTGACCAGGATGTCCGGCTCACCGAACTCGCCCGCCGCCGTCTCGGCGGCCTCCTCGAGCGCCGCCCGGTCACCGACGTCGACGCTGACCGCGACCGCCGGCCGCCCGGCCGCCCGCAGTTCGCGCACGGCCTCGTCCAGCGGCCCGTCCTTGCGGGCCATCAGCACCACCCGGGCTCCGGCGTGAGCCAGTGCCCCGGCAATCGCCCGGCCGATGCCCGAGCTGCCACCGGTCACCAGGGCAACCCGGCCGTCGCAGGAGAACAGCCGGTCCAGATAACTCGTCAACGGACCTACCGGACCTACAGCGCGGGCCGCGCGCCGAGCATGGCCAGCGCCTGGGCAGCCAGCCGGCAGCCGCTGGCCAGTGCCTCACCCGGTGGCTTCTTGTTCAGCCAGGGCGGCAGGAAGCCCGCGCAGAACGCGTCGCCCGCGCCGGTCCCGTCGACGATCTGCTCGACCGGCTGCGCGGGCGCGCGCACCGGGTCCGGGCGGCCGCCCGAGTAGAACAGCGCGCCGTTGGCGCCCACCTTCAGCACCACCTGCGGGTACCAGGCGTTCAGCACCCTGGCCGCCTGCTCGGGATCTTCCCGGCCGGTCAGCACGGCCGCCTCGGCGTCGTTCACGAACAGCAGCGAGGCCCCGTTGCTCATCTGCAGGAAGGGCTCGGCGCCCGCCCGCTCGACCGGCGCCGGCGAGGCCGCGTCCACCGACACGGTCATCCCGGCCCGCGCGGCCATCTGGCAGGCCGCCAGCGCGGCCGGCCGCGAGCCCTGGTTCACCAGCGTGTAGCCGGACACGTGCAGATGGCTGCCCGGGGTGAACAGGTCCTTGGGCAGGTCGTCGGGGGACAGAGCGGCGTTCGCGCCTGGGTCGGACAGCATCGTGTGCTCGCCCTTGTGGGTCACCATGACGACGCAGGTGCCGGTCGGCCGCTCCGGATCCATCACGAGGCGGGCGTCCACGCCGTACCCCATGAGCTCCATGTCCCTGTTCCGGCCGGCGATGTCCGAGCCGCGCCTGCCCACGAACGCGACCTCGGCGCCATCCACGGCCAGCCAGGCGGCCACGTTGGCTCCCGACCCGCCGCCGTGCATGGTAACCGCGGCCGGGGTATCGCTTCCCCGCGCGAGGGGCAAGGCCGCATGCGCGACCGTGTCCGTCATGAGGTCGCCAATGACCACAATGCGCGTCATGTCGTCATCACCCCGTCCCGGTCCTGGACGGTGACCCTTCCGTGCCGATGGGCAGCAGCGTGTAGAAACCTAACAGTTTCCCGCCCCGTGCGCTGCCTTCCCGGCCGTGAAACCTGCTATAAGCCAGCCCCGCCCCAGCGCCAGTCTCCCAGGCTGGCCGTCCGTCCCGCCACGGTTAGCCCCGTTTGGTCCCGCTTTATGATTTCGCTGCGGCCTGGTCGCAGAATTTTTGATTTTGACTCCCGAACAGACACTCCTGGACCATCCGCACTGGGATATATCCACCCGGACCACAGCGGACTATGTCCTGTCTAGTTCAGCAAGAACGGTATGTTGAGCCGTCATGGCATGGACCTGGCAGCTTGAAAAGACCGATGGCTCGGTGCTCACCACCCGTGGCCTGCCGAACGAGGCCTTTCCGAGCCAGTCTGACGCGGAGAGCTGGATCGGTGAGAACTGGCGCGGCCTGCTCGAGGCGGGCGTGGATCAGGTGACCCTGTTCGAGGACGGCCGGAAAGAGTACGGCCCGATGAGCCTGCACCCGGCTGAATGACTGGCTGACGGCCGGGCGCAGGCTGCGCGGGCTGGCGGATGCCCCCGTGTTCTCGGTCAAGCCCCGCCCGGCTCCCCCTGGCCCGTGGTGTCGATGGCACATGGACACCACAGGGTGGCGGTCGATGGCACATCGACACCACAGGGGTGGGCCTTGGATTGGGGTGCGGCTCGTCAGGGGCGGCGGCGAGGGCTGTGGGTCTCGGCCGGATCCCGCACGATCACCGGGGCGAGCGCCTCGTCGATGCGCTTCAGCAGGCTGGCCTCCAGCACCACACCGGACGCCTGCACGTTCTCCCGCACCTGCTCGGGCCTGGTCGCGCCGATGATCGCCGCCGAGACGTTCTGGTTCTGCAGCACCCAGGCCACCGCGAGCTGGGCCATGCTCAGCCCGGCCTCGGCCGCGATCGGCCGCAGCAGCTCGACCCGGTTGAGCACCTCGTCGCTCAGCAGTTCGCTCATGAACTGGGAACCGGACGGGTCGGTGGCCCTGGTCCCGGCCGCCGGCGCCTCGCCCGGGCGGTACTTGCCGGTGAGCACGCCCTGCGCGATCGGTGACCAGACGATCTGGCCGATGCCCTCCTTCTCGCACAGCGGCACGACGTCGGACTCGATGACCCGCCAGATCATGTTGTACTGCGGCTGGCTGGAGACGATCCGGTCCAGGCCGAGCCGGCCGGCGATCTCAAGCGCGGCGGCGATCTCCTCGGCCCGCCACTCGGACACCCCGATGTAGAGCACCTTGCCCTGCCGGACCAGGTCGTCGAACGCGCGGAGGGTCTCCTCCAGCGGCGTCTCGTGGTCGTACCGGTGCGCCTGGTAAAGATCGAGGTAGTCGGTCCCCAGCCGCCGCAGCGACCCGTGCACCGACTCGAAGATGTGCTTACGGGACAGGCCACGGTCGTTCCGCCCCTCGCCGGTGGGCCAGAACACCTTGGTGCAGATCTCGAGCGACTCGCGGCGGAGGCCCTGCAGCGCCCGGCCGAGCACTGCCTCGGCGCGCGTTCCCGCGTAGACGTCGGCCGTGTCGAACGTGGTGATTCCCTCGTCGAGCGCGGCGGCGACGCAGGCCCTGGCGGCGTCCTCCTCCACCTGCGAGCCGTGGGTGATCCAGTTACCGTAGGCGATTTCACTGACCATGAGGCCGCTGCGGCCAAGATGACGATGTTCCACGGCGCTCACCCTAGTGGCCGGGCTATTAGTGCCGCTCAAGAATTTGCCGCCGGGCGAAGCCCGGTACCGGGGGTTCCAGGGGGTCGTCCCCTGGGCAAATACTGCGGGTCCACGGCGCAGCCGATCGAAGATCGGCAAGCATGGCTGCCCGCCCCGGCTTGCTTAAAATTTGTCGCCGGGCTTGATCCTGGGGGAGGGCAGCCGGAAGCGCCTGAGCTGGAGCGTCCGCATGATCGCGTACATGGTGATGCCCCGGGTGCTCAGGCCGGGGAAGCGCACCGCGGCCAGCTTGCGCACCCCCCGGGCCATGAGGAACCCCTCGATCACGATGATCGCGACCAGCAGCAGCACCACCGGGTACAGGAACGCCTTGACCGTAGTGCTCTGGATGAACAGCACCAGCAGCAGCACGATCAGGATGTACATGTAGTACTCGCTGAACCTGCGGC
Source organism: Streptosporangiaceae bacterium (assembly GCA_036495485.1). Classification (GTDB taxonomy): domain Bacteria; phylum Actinomycetota; class Actinomycetes; order Streptosporangiales; family Streptosporangiaceae; genus PALSA-505. The sequence goes on along the minus strand of DASXMU010000241.1, from coordinate 29,824 downwards.
GCGAATCCACGTAGTCACGCGTGAGCCCCTTGATCGGGCCCTTGTCCCTGGGAGAGAGCGCCCATTCCTCGCCGCGCTTCATCGCCTCGTACTTGCGCGCCCGCTCCGACCGGTCCCTGGCCTTCGTCTGCTGGTTCCCGCCCTTGTCACCCGGCTTGACGTAGGGCTGGCGCCGCCTGCGCTCGGCCTCGCTGCGCTTGGGCGTCGGCCGGCCCTTGGCCGGGGTGAAGGCACTGCCAGCACCCTCTGGGCGGTCTTCGGAATTGCCGGGCTCAGCTCCGCCGGTGACCTCGTCTACGGCTCCGCCGGCCCCGGCGTTGCGGCGTCGGAACACGCATTCAGCTTAGCCGTCCCGCGTGGCCCGTCAGCACTGAGTGCACGGTGATCCCTTGATGATGACTCGCACCCGGAAAACCGCGTAGGGTGGGCTTTGACCAGCCGGCGGTAAACAACCGACGCTCCACCGCGACGTGCCCGTCTGGGTCTACCCGCGAACGTGGCGCGGCGGCAGTGTAAGCATGAAGGGGACGTACGCGCCTATGAGCGTGATGAAGCGGGTTTCGCTTATCTTCAAGTCCAAGGCGAACAAGGCCCTGGACCGGATGGAAGATCCCCGGGAAACCCTGGACTACTCCTACCAGAGGCAGCTCGAGATGCTGCAGAAGGTTCGTCGCGGTGTCGCGGACGTGGCCACGTCCCGTAAACGCATCGAACTGCAGATGAACCAGATCAACCAGCAGTCCGGCAAGCTCGAGAAGCAGGCCCGCGATGCGCTCGCCGCCGGACGCGAGGATCTGGCCCGGGAGGCGCTCAGCCGCCGGTCGTCGGTGCAGGGCCAGCTCACCGACCTGCAGGCGCAGTACGAGCAACTGCAGGGCGAGGAGGAGAAGCTGACCTTCGCGTCGCAGCGGCTGCAGACGAAGGTGGACACCTTCCGCACCAGGAAGGAAACGATCAAGGCCACCTACACCGCGGCTGAGGCGCAGACCCGGATCAACGAGGCGTTCTCCGGCATCTCCGAGGAGATGGGCGACGTCGGCATGGCGATCCAGCGTGCCGAGGACAAGACCGCCCAGATGCAGGCCCGGGCCGGTGCTATCGACGAACTGCTCGCCTCCGGCGCCCTGGACGACGTGTCGGGTACCCCGCACGACGACATCCAGGCCGAACTGGACCGGATGGGCGCGGGTTCCTCGGTCGACCTGGAGCTCGAGCGGCTCAAGGGTGAGCTGGGCCAGGGCGAGGCGCCGCGGCAGATCGGGGCTGGTGGCGAGGCGAATGCTGCTGAGCAGCAGCCTGCCGCCGCGAGTGCTGCCGACGCCGAGCCCAAGGGAGATGAGAGCGCATGATCATCCGGATCCTGGGGGAGGGCCAGTTCCGGGTCGACGATGCCGTCGCCGATGAACTGCAGGCGCTCGACAGCGACCTAGAAGCCGCCGTGGAGCACAACGACCAGGACGCGCTGAACGCCGCGCTCAGCGCGCTCGTGGACCGTGCCCGCACCCGGGGCACTGCGCTGCCCGCGGACAGCCTGGAGCCGTCCGACGTGATCATCCCGCATGAGGGCGCCACCCTGGACGAGGTCCGCAAGCTCATCACCGACGAGGGCCTTATCCCCGGCTAAAGGTGGTCGCGCTGGGTGGGCAGGCGTCGGCTGAGAAAACGCTGAGAGAGCTACGCTGTACGCGGAACGGGAACGGGCTGGCAGCGACTCACGTTATTACGTGTGTCCTGGTCTTGCTCTGCTGGTCAGTGAATGGGCAGCGGACGGTCAGGAATCCTCCAGGGTGACTAGATAGATCTGGCCAAAGGATGGACCAGATCGCCGGATAGGCGAGACTGGGACGTAGCACAGGCAGCTAACGAAAGGCACGTCGATGGCGCGCACCCGATACGCCCCCGATCGGGGACTTACGGCGCGGATGACCCTGACCATGTTCCTCATCGGGCTGGTCTTCGTCGGATTCGTCGCCGCTCTCGTGGGCATCCTGAGCGCTGTTCACGCCTCTAACGATGCCATCATCTTCTTCCCGGTCGTGCTCGGCCTCGGGCTGGGTATCGGGTCGCTCTTCTTCTCCGACAAGATCGCCTTGCGCGCTGCGGGTGCCCGGGTGGTGACCCCCCAGCAAGCGCCGGAACTGCACGGGATCGTTGACCGGCTATGCGCCCTGGCAGACATGCCCAAGCCGGTGGTGGCGATCGCTCCCACCGACATGCCGAACGCGTTCGCCACCGGGCGCAGCAGCAAGCATGCCGTGGTCTGCGTGACCGAGGGCATCATGCGGCGGCTGGACCGTGAGGAACTCGAGGGGGTGCTGGCACACGAGATGTCCCACGTCGCGCACAAAGACGTGGTCGTGATGACGGTCGCCTCGTTCCTGGCCATCATCGCCGGGCTGATGATCAGGTTCGCGTTCTACTCCGAGCTGTTCGGCGGCGGCCGTGGCCGCCGGGACAACAGCGGCGGCCAGGTGGCGATCATGATGCTGGCCGTGATGGCGGTCAGCATCATCATCTACGCGATCAGCTTCCTGCTGATCAGGCTGCTGTCGCGATACCGTGAGCTGGCCGCCGACCGGTCCGGCGCGCTGCTCACCGGCCAGCCATCCAAGCTGGCCAGCGCACTGCAGAAGGTGAGCGGCTCGATCGCCCAGATCCCGACCAAGGACCTGCGGGCGTCCGGGGCTGCCGAGGCGCTGAACGCGTTCTACTTCGCGCCGGCGCTGACCAAGGGACGGGCCGGCGCGGGGCTGGCCACCGTGTTCTCCACGCATCCCCCGCTCGAGCGCCGGCTGGCCGAGCTGGCCAAGATCTCCAAGCAGCTGGGCCAGTAGCGGTGGGCCTTCTGGACACCCTGCTCGGCCGGACCAAGCCGAAGCAGCCGAACCTGGACGCGCTGTTCGCCCTGCCCTCGGCCGCGATCACGCTGGAGGCGGCGACTGACCTGGTGCCCACCGGCACCGGGTCGGTCTGCTTCCGCGCGGCCGAGGGCCGGGCCTTCCAGGACATCGAGCGCGACGTCCGCGAACTGCTCGACATCAGCGCCGGCAAGGACGCGCCGCCGGTGGAGGTGTCCAGGGACTCCTACGGATACACCTGGCTGATCGTGCGGCGCCCGGCCGACCAGATCGCCGACCTGGTGACCGACGTGCACGCGGTGAACTCCTCGCTGGCCGACAGCGGGTTCGGCCCGCAGCTGCTCTGCTCGCTGATCAACTTCCGCAGCCCGCAGAGCCGCCTGGCGGTCGTCTACCTGTTCAAGCGCGGCACGTTCTACCCGTTCGCCCCGACCGGCCGCGAGAGCCGGGACAACGGGCTGGAGATCCGGGTCAAGGGCGTCATCGAGGGCGACCTCAAGATCGAGCAGGACCTGAGCCGCTGGTTCCCAGTCTGGGACGCCCCTTGCCTGTAGCGCTGTGAGGATGCGGGTGTGAGAAGGACCGCACTCCCGGCAGTGCGGAATGACCGGGGACGGCATATCGTTGTGCCACGAGGGAAGTAATCGTGCGCCGTGAAAGCGGCGCTACAGCCCGACACGGGAGCTGACGAGACATGACTGTGCAGGACCAGGCCACTCAGCAGGGAATCATCCTCACCGACGTGGCCGCGGCCAAGGTGAGCAACCTGCTGGCCCAGGAGGGCCGGGACGACCTGAGGCTGCGTGTCGCCGTCCAGCCTGGTGGCTGCTCCGGTCTGCGTTACCAGCTCTACTTCGATGAGCGCGAGATCGATGGTGACGTCGTCCGCGAGTTCGGCGACGTCGGGGTCGTCATGGACAAGATGAGCGCCCCCTACCTGATGGGCGCCACGGTCGACTTCGTGGACACGATCGAGAAGCAGGGTTTCACGATCGAGAACCCGAACGCGGTCGGCTCCTGCGCCTGCGGCGACTCGTTCCACTAGAAGCATCCACCCACTACCTTCCCCGAGGTTTCCTGACGGCTGGGTGCTGCGTCTATGCGTATTGCCGTGACCGGGTCGATCGCGACCGATCACCTGATGACCTTTCCGGGCAGCTTTGCCGAGCAGCTTATGCCGGACATGCTGGACAAGGTGGCCCTGTCCTTCCTGGTTGATGGCCTGGAGATCCGCCGCGGCGGGGTAGCCGCGAACATCGCGTTCGGGCTGGGCTGCCTTGGCCTGCGCCCGGTGCTGGTGGGGTCGGTCGGCCGCGACTTCGCTGAGTACCGCGCCTGGCTGATCACGCACGGCGTGGACACCGGCGGGGTCAGGGAGTCCACCCTGCGGCACACGGCCAGGTTCACCAACACCACCGACCTGCACGGCGCCCACATCGGGTCGTTCTACACCGGGGCGATGGCCGAGGACTCCTCCATCGACCTGGCGCCGATCGCCGAGCAGGCCGGCGGCATCGACCTGATCCTGGTCGGCCCCGGCGACCCCGAGGCCATGCTGCGCTTCACCGCCCAGTGCCGCGACCTCGGCATCGCGTTCGCCACCGACACATCGTGGCAGGTCGCCCGCCTGGACGGTACCGACGTGCGCGCCCTGCTCGACGGCGCTGACTACCTGTTCGCCAACGAGTACGAGGCGGCGCTGACCGAGCAGAAGACCGGCTGGACCGCCGCGGAGATCACCGCCCGGGTCCGGGTGCGGGTGACGACGCTCGGTAAGGGCGGCGCCAGGGTGGACCGGGCCGGGCAGCCGCCGCTGCTGATCCCCGCGGTCGCGGTGGAGCCGAAGGAGACGACCGGTGCCGGTGACGCGTTCCGCGCCGGGTTCCTGGCCGCGATCGCCCGCGACCTCGGCCTGGAGCGTGCCACCCAGCTCGGCAACCTGATCGCGGCGTGCGCGCTTGAGACCGTTGGCCCGCAGGAGTATGAGCTGAAGCCGGAGCCGCTGACCGCCCGGTTCGCGGCCGCCTACGGTAGCCAGGCCGCCACTGACCTGGCCGCTCTGTTCGCCGCTGCCGCGCCCTCCTGAGTTGCTCTGCTGCCTTGGTGACCTGCTGCTCGACGTCGTGGTCGTGACCACGACGTCGAGCGAGCACGGCGCGGACACGCCGTCGTCGACCATAGTGGGGGCGGGTGGCCAGGCCGCCAACGTCGCCGCCTGGGCCGTCGCCTTGGGTGGGCAGGCCAGGCTGGTGGCCAAGCGGGCAACCGACCTTGCTGGGCAGCTGGTCGCCGAGGATCTGCGACGGCGCGGCGTCGACCTGGCCGGCCCGGTCACCGGCGGCTCGACCGGGGTCGTGGTATCGGTGTCCGAGCACGGCGGCGAGCGGACCATGCTTACCGACCGCGGTGTCTGCCCGCTGCTGTCCGCGGCCGAGCTGAACGAGGAGTGGTTCCACGGCTGCGACCGGCTGCATCTGCCGCTCTACTCCCTGATCGACGCGCCGATCAGGGAGACGGCCCTCGAGGCTGCGCGGCGGGTGGGCCGGGTGAGCGTCGACCTGTCATCGGTCTCGGTGCTGCGCGAGATCGGCATGGCCGAGGTGGACCGGCTGCTTGGCCTGGTCAAGCCCGAAGTGATCCTGGGCAACGAACGAGAATCGGCCCTGCTGGCCCGCGAGGGCTGGACCGGCAGTGCGCAGATAGTGATCGAGAAGCTGGGCTCCGCCGGGGTCCGGGTGAACGGCAAACTGTGGCAGGCCCGCCCGGCCGAGCCGGCCGACAGCACCGGGGCCGGGGACGCGTTCGCCGCGGGCTTCCTGGTCGGCGGGGTGGACCTGGGCCTGGACGCCGCCGCCAGGGCGGTCAGCCGGCTCGGGGCGATGCCGTTATGGGGAGAGAACGGGTGCTGCAGCTTTCCGCCGAAGTCGCCGGGGCGCTGGCCGCGGGCGGGCCGGTGGTGGCGCTGGAGACCACGCTGGTCTCGCACGGGTTCCCCGGCATGCGCGGGGTCGGCGTGGCGCTGGAGTCGGAGCGCCGGGTGCGGGCAGCGGGTGCGGTGCCCGCGACCGTGGCCGTGGTGGATGGGCAGATCCGGGCGGGCCTGGGCCCGGACGTGCTGGGACGGCTGGCCGCTGGCCCGGGCGTGCGCAAGGCCGGCCCGCGTGACCTCGCCGCGTGCGTGGTCAGTGGCGACCTCGGCGCGACGACCGTGGGTGGGACGCTGGCCGTCTGCCAGGTGGCCGGGATCCGGTTTATGGGCACCGGCGGGATCGGCGGCGTGCACCGGGGCTTCGCCAGGACGCTCGACATCTCCGCCGATCTGGCCCAGCTCGCCAGGACACCGGCCCTGGTCGTGGCGTCCGGGCCGAAGTCGCTGCTCGACGTGCCGGCCACCGCTGAGCTGCTCGAATCGCTGGGGGTGCCGGTGCTCGGCTGGCGCACCGGCACGCTGCCCCGGTTCTACTCCGCGGCCGGCGGGCCACCGGTCTCCGCCAGGGTGGACAGCGCGGACGAGGCTGCGCGGGTCGCGGGCCTGCACTGGGAGCTGACCGGCGGCGGGCTGCTGGTGGCGCGGCCGCCCAGCCGGAGCCTGGACGTGGATGAGCTGACCGAGCGGGCGCTTGAGGCCGCCGAGCGGGCCGGGGCAACCGGCCAGGCGGTCACGCCGGCCGTGCTGGCCTATCTGCACGAGCACACCGGCGGCGCGACGCTGGAGGCCAACGCGGAACTGATCGCCGATAACGCGGGACTGGCCGCCGAGCTAGCCGTGGCTCACTCGGCGGCCAGTAAATGATCTTCGGTGGTTACTTCAGTTTGAAGGACTGGACGTAGCGGCGGGGTGTCAAGTTCTACCATCGGCCAGTTGTAGCGTTGCGGGCATGGTTATCGCGCTCGCCGGGGGCTATCACGGGCCGCCACAGCTCACGCTGGCCCGCGCGATCGCGTCGTGGACCTTCGACCCGTGGGCGTTCGGCATCGTGGTGGTGCTCGGTGCCGGCTACCTGGCCGCGGTCCGGCGGGTGCGCCGCTCGGGGGAGTCGTGGCCCGTCGCACGGTCCGTGGCGTTCCTTGGCGTCGGGCTGGGTGCGCTGGTCATCGCCACCATGTGGTGGACCGGCGCGTACTCGGGGATCCTGTTCTACGCGCGGGCGGCGCAGACGATCCTGCTGCTCCTGCTGGCCCCGCTGTTCCTCGCCCTTGGCCGGCCGCTCACCCTGGCCATCGCCGCCCTGCCGGCCCACCGCGGCCAGCGCCTGCAGGCCGTAGTGTGCGGCCGCACCGCCCAGATCCTGACCTTCCCGGCGCTGTCCACCCTGGTGCTGGTCGCCGTCCCGTTCCTGGTCTACTTCACGCCCTGGTACACCGCGTACTTCCACGACGGCCCGGTGCGCGGGCTCACCTACCTGGCGCTGATGATCTCAGGCTACGTGTTCTTCTGGACGCTGATCCGGGCCGATCCGGTGCCCAGGGCCTACCCGTACCTCGTCTCGCTGTGGATCACCAGCGCCGAGGTGATCGGTGACGCGATCCTCGGCATCGCGGTGGTCGGTGACTCGCACCTCATCGGCGGCGCCTGGTACCAGGCGCTGGGCCGGCCCTGGGGGCCCAGCCTGCGGTTCGACCAGGCGCTCGGCGGCGGGACGCTGTGGGTGCTGGGCGACCTGGTCGGCCTGCCGTTCCTGGTCGCCCAGCTCATCCACATGATCAGGGAAGACGAGTCGGAAGCCGAGGTGATCGACGCCGAGCTGGACGCCAGGGAAGCCGCACGCCAAGCCCCACCCGGGAACGGGAACGAGGACGAGGACGCCAGCACGTCAGCCGATCAGCCCTGGTGGGAGTCCGACCCGCGCTTCACCCACCGGTTCAGCGCCGCCGAGGGCTCACCCGAGCGGCCGGCTCAGTAGCAGCGGCGGACCAGGAACGACCAGCCCTGCGGCAAGGCGGTCTCCACCACGAACTCGTGCGACTTCATCCCGCACCAGGCAGGCATGTCGGTCCGCGCCGCCGGGTCGTCGGCCAGCACGGACACCAGCGAGCCGATCGGGACCTCCCGGATCCGCGCGGCGAGCATGATGATGGGAATGGGGCATTTGCGGCCGAGGGCATCGATGATCAGCGCCGGAGGCGGGGGCATCGCGGTGGTCACCCGGTCATCTCTGTCCATCCTGCCGCGCCATCTTGCCACGAAGTACGCGCCTCATTCCCAGGATCAGGTCCGGTTGTGTCCGCCCGACGATAGCGATACCCGGTCACGGCCGGGGTAAGCACGAGGTAGTCACCGGGACCAAGCACGGGGGGGTGGCTGACCAGCCGGCCGCCGTTCGCGGTACTGTTTTCACGACACGCTGTAGGAGGAGCCGCGACCGGCCACGAGCAGCTCGGAGGCTCGCGGGACGGTCGCCATCCCTTGGAAGGCATCAGTTGAGCCCGATCCGCCGTTACCTGGGCACCCGGGGTACTCCGGGCCAGGGGCCGCGCCGCCGTCGCCGTCGCCGCATTCTGCCGGCCGCCGCGCTGGGCCTGCTCGTACTCGCCCTATCCGGCTGCAGCACCAGCCCGTGGATGCGGCTCGGCATGCCAAGCCCGGCCACCAAGCAGGCCCAGACCATGCTCACCCTCTGGCAGGGCTCCTGGGTCGCAGCGATCGCCGTGGGAGCGGTGGTCTGGGGCCTGATCCTGTGGGCTTGCGTCTTCCACCGCAAGCGCTCCGATGACCTGCCGGCCCAGGTCCGCTACAACATGCCCATCGAGATCGTCTACACCGTGGTCCCTTTCATCCTGGTGGCCGTGCTGTTCTACTTCACCGCCAAGGACGAGAACTACATCGACGCGGTGTCCCCGCATCCCGGCGTGGTCATCAACGTGACCGGGTTCCAGTGGAACTGGGAGTTCGCCTACCCGCAGTACAAGGTGCCCGGCTCGTCCGCGGGCGATGTGGTGCTGACCGGGCAGCCCTATCCGGGCCCGCTGCCCACGCTGGTGCTCCCGGAGCACGAGACGGTCAGGTTCACGCTGAACTCACTGGATGTCGTCCACGCGTTCTGGATCCCGGTGTTCCTGTTCAAGCGCGACGTCATTCCCAACCACACCAACTACTTCCAGGTCACCGCCACCAAGACCGGCACCTATATCGGCCGGTGCACCGAGCTGTGCGGCATCTACCACAGCCTGATGCTCTTCAACGTGAAGATCGTGACCCCGCAGCAGTTCACCCAGATCATGCACGCCGATCAGGCCAAGCAGAAAGCCGGAGGTGCACAGTGACCACGGCCGAGCATACCGAGCACCCGGTCACGGACTTCCCGGCCCTCACCAGGCCCCGCAAGGGCTCGGTGCTGGCCTCATGGCTGTCCTCCACCGACCACAAGGTCATCGGCTACCTGTACCTGATCACGTCGTTCTGTTTCTTTCTGTTCGGCGGCATCCTGGCGATGATCATGCGGGCCCAGCTCATGGGCCCCAACAACCACATCGTCTCCGACCAGCAGTACAACGAGCTGTTCACCATGCACGGCACGATCATGCTGCTGCTGTTCGCCACCCCGCTGTTCGTCGGGTTCACGAACGTGGTCATGCCGCTGCAGATCGGCGCGCCGGACGTGGCGTTCCCGCGGCTGAACCTGCTCAGCTACTACCTGTTCACCTTCGGCGGGCTGATCCTGGTCTTCAGCTTCCTGACACCCGGCGGCTCGGCCTCGTTCGGCTGGTATGCCTACGCCCCGCTGACCAGCTCGGTGTACTCGCCGGGCGTCGGCGCGGACATGTGGATCATGGGCCTGACCCTGTCCGGCCTCAGCACGATCCTCGGTGGCGTCAACTTCATCACCACGATCTTCTGCATGCGGGCGCCCGGCATGACGATGTTCCGGATGCCGATCTTCACCTGGAACGCCCTGCTCACCAGCGTGCTCGCGCTGCTGGCCTTCCCGGTGCTCGCCGCCGCCCTGCTGGTGCTCGAGATCGACCGCAAGCTCGGCGCGCACGTGTTCGACGCCACTAGCGGCGGCGCGCTGCTCTGGCAGAACCTGTTCTGGTTCTTCGGCCATCCCGAGGTCTACATCGTCGCGTTGCCGTTCTTCGGCATCGTCACCGAAGTCATTCCGGTGTTCAGCCGCAAGCCGCTGTTCGGCTACAAGAGCCTGATCGGCGCGACGATCGCGATCGCCGGCCTGTCGGCGACCGTGTGGGCGCACCACATGTTCACCACCGGTGCCGTGCTGCTGCCGTTCTTCTCGTTCATGACGTTCCTCATCGCGATCCCGACCGGGGTGAAGTTCTTCAACTGGGTCGGCACGATGTGGCGCGGCCAGCTCACCTTCGAGCCCGCGATGCTGTTCGCCGTCGGTTTCCTGGTGACGTTCCTGTTCGGCGGGCTGACCGGCATCATCCTGGCCTCACCGCCGTTGGACTTCCATGTCAGCGACTCCTACTTCGTTGTCGCGCACTTCCACTACGTGCTGTTCGGCACGGTGGTGTTCGCCATGTTCTCGGGCTTCTACTTCTGGTGGCCCAAGATGACCGGGAAGATGCTGGACAACAGGCTGGGCAAGCTGCACTTCTGGACGCTGTTCCTCGGCTTCCACGGGACGTTCCTCGTGCAGCACTGGCTCGGTGTGATCGGCATGCCGCGCCGCATCGCGACCTACCCCGACCTGCCCGCGATCGGGACCACGCTGAACGACATCTCCAGCATCAGCTCGTTCGTCCTCGGCGCGTCCACGTTCTTCTTCCTCTACAACGTGTACAAGACCGCACGCTTCGGCGAGCGGGTCACCGTCGATGACCCGTGGGGCTACTGCAACTCGCTCGAGTGGGCGACGTCCTGCCCGCCGCCCCGGCACAACTTCACCAAGATGCCGCGGATCAGGTCCGAGCGCCCCGCGTTCGACCTGCACTACCCGCACGTGAAGCAGGGCCGGGCGTCGATGGGCCTGAAGCAGACCGTCGCCGCCGGGGTATTGGGGTCGTCCTCCTCGACCGACATCAGCACCGGAGGTAACTCGTGAGGGTAGAGGGCGGGCTGTTCATCGGCTGCGCCGTATTCTTCGGCGGTGCGGACGTCGTCTACTGGTACTTCTCGCACGACCCGACCGGCACCACGGCGCTCGCGCTCTCCGTCGGGCTGGCTTTCCTCACCGGGTTCTATGTCCTGTTCACCGGCCGCCGCCTGCCGCGCCGTCCCGAGGACAACCTGGAAGGTGAGATCGAGGACGGCACCGGTGAGCTGGGCTTCTTCAGCCCGCACAGCTGGTGGCCGCTCTTCCTCGGCCTCGCCTGCGGCCTCGCCGCCGTCGGCACCGCGATCGGCTGGTGGCTGTTCATGATCGGCATGCTGGCCGTCGTCTTCACCACGATCGGTTTCGTCTTCGAGTACTACCACGGCGAGTACTCGCACTAAGCCTCGGCTGAGGGGGAACCCTGCTCGCTGGCCTGCGGCCAGCTTCGCCGTGGCCGGGCTCAGGATTCTGCCCGGGGGGCCGAGCCCCCCGGAACCCCCACGCTGGTGGGTGAGGTTAATGGTCCGGCTTACTGTGGTACCCCGGCGGGGTATTTATTCTTACGCCGTGGCCGTCAGGCCGCAGCGGTAGGCGAGGATGACGAGCTGGACGCGGTCGCGGCAGTCCAGCTTGGTCAGCAGGTGGGCCACGTGCGTCTTGGCGGTCGCCGGGCTGATGCCGAGCTGACCCGCTATCTCGCTGTTGGACAAACCTTGGGCGACCAGGGCCAGCACCTCCAGCTCCCGTTCAGTGAGATCCCTGAGTTCCTGCCTGGCCACTGGCTCCTGCGGCCCGGCGGCGGCTCCGGTTGGCCTGCGCGCGAACTCGCCCAGCAGCCGCCGGGTGACGCTGGGCGCCAGCAGCGCGTCCCCGGCCGCGATGACCCGGATGGCGTTCAGCAGGTCGACCGGCATCATGTCCTTGAGCATGAAGCCGCTCGCGCCCGCCCGCAGCGCCGCGTACACGTACTCGTCCAGGTCGAACGTGGTGAGGATGAGCACCCGCACGCCGCGGGTCTGGGCCGAGCCGGTGATCTGGCGGGTGGCCTCGATGCCGTCCATCACCGGCATCCGGATGTCCATCAGCACGACGTCGGGCCGGGTCTGCCGGGCGGTCGCGACGGCCTCGGCCCCGGTCCCTGCCTCGCCCACGACGGTGAATCCCGGTGTGGCGTCGATGATGCCGCGAAACCCCCCCCGTACCAGCGCCTGGTCGTCGACGACCACCACCCGGAGCGTCACGGCGCGTCGTCTCCGATCGGCAGCCGTGCAGCGATCCGGAAGCCGCGCTCCGGCAGCGGCTTGGCGGTCAGCTCGCCGCCGTAGAGGCTGACCCGCTCCCGCATCCCGATCAGGCCATGGCCACCGGTGGCATCCGCTCCCGCCTCGCCGCGCGCCCCGGTGGCGGCCGGGACCGGGCAGCCGCGCCCATCGTCGGCGACCTCGATGACCAGCTCGTCGTCGAGAAAGCGGACGGTGACCACGGCGGACGGTGTGTCCGCGTGCTTGACCACGTTGGTCAGCGCCTCCTGCACGATCCGGAACGCCGCCAGGTCGATCCCCGGCGGCAACTCCCGCTGGCGGCCGTGCACCCGCAGGTCCACCGTGACTCCAGCATTGCCGATCCGCTCCACCAGCCGGCCCAGGTCCGCGATCCCCGGCGCCGGGGCCAGCGGCGCCGGTTCCCTGGCGACCTGTCCGTCCCGTGTGGTGCCCACCGCACCGTCCTGGCTGGCGTCCGCTCCATTCTGGCTGCTCGCCACGTCGTTGATCTGGAGTTTTGAGATACCGAAAGGTGCCGGCTGAGGCTGCCGCAGAACGCCGAGCATTCGCCGCATTTCCGTCAGCGCCTCCCGGCTGGTCGCCTGGATGGCCCCGAGTGCCTCCCGGGCCCTGGCCGGCTGCTCGTCGATGACGTGGTGGCCGTAGCCCGCCTGCACCGCGATCACTGTCATGCTGTGCGCGACCACGTCGTGCAGCTCCCTGGCGATCCGCAGCCGCTCCTCCGTAACCGCGCCGGTCGCCGCCTGGTCCTGGAGCTGTGCCGCATAGGCGCGGCGCTGCCCGCCCGCGTAGCCCATGACCCAGGAGATGATCACAATGAGGGCGGGGAAGACCGAGGTCGTCCCGTCGAGCGAGCTGGCCAGCTGGGTGAGCAGCCCCAGGATCACCAGCAGCGACAGCACGGCGCCGAGCGCGGCGACGGCCACCGTGCGCCGGCAGGTTGCGGCGACCAGGAAGATCACGTAGGCGACCGGCAGGAAGTAGGACGGGGCGCTTCGCAGCGCGATCAACGGCACCGTGTGCGGGCCCGGGAGGGCGAGGGGCGGCCCCGGGTGGCCCGCTGTGGTAGCCGCGACCGCGACGATCACCGGCCCTATCACGGCGGCCACCACGCTGATCATGAGGGCGGCCATCGGGTTGCGCCGGCGTAGCGCCACCGGGATGGACACGGCTACGGAGATCAGCAGGGTCGTCACGGTGCCGGTCAGTCCGTACCAGGTGACGTTGATTTCCAGCTTCTGCGAATTGAGGAACAGCACCAGAGCGGACAACGCCGCGGCGACGTAGTCGAGCGCCACCCAGTGGCCGGGCCGCAGCCGCTTGGTCAGCGGCGGCCGTCGTGGCCGCTGCCCGACCGGCGGCGGCGCCTGCCACGGGGTAGTCACCCACCTACGGTATCCGCAGCCCTCCATGTTGACGTCAGCCTGCGGGCGTAGGCCTGCGGGATAACCGGTGCGGGCGGCTGGCGAGGACGGCCGGAGAAGATCACCCTGCCGGGTGACGATTGTGATCATGACTCTGCGCCAGGCTTGGGAAACCACAACACAGAAAGCGAGGGTGGGCCATGACTACAGGCCCAGGCCCACAGGGCGGGGGCAGCGGGGGTGACGGCACCGAGGGTGCGGTCATCGAGACGCAGGCGCTGACCAAACGGTATCCAGGCGACGTGATCGCACTCGACGGGCTCGCCGTCTCGGTCGCCCCGGGCATCACGGGACTGATCGGCGCCAACGGTGCGGGGAAGTCGACGCTCATCAAGATCCTGCTCGGCCTGCTCGAGCCGACCAAGGGCCGGGCGAGCGTGTTCGGCATCGACTGCGAGAAGGACGGCGAACGGATCAGGACGCTGATCGGGTACATGCCCGAGCACGACTGCCTGCCGCCCGACGTCACCGCCACCGAGTTCGTCACGCACATGGGCCGGATGTCCGGCCTGCCGGCCACGGCGGCCAAGGAACGGGCGGCCGAGTCGCTGCGCCACGTCGGCCTGCACGAGGAGCGCTACCGCCTGATCGGCACCTACTCGACCGGCATGAAGCAGCGGGTGAAGCTGGCCCAGGCACTGGTGGGCGACCCGCGGCTGATGCTGCTCGACGAGCCGACCAACGGCCTCGACCCGGCCGGGCGCGGGGCGATGCTCGATCTGATCTCCCGGATCGGCACCGAGTTCGGCATCTCCGTCGTCGTCGCCTCGCATCTGCTCGGCGAGATCGAGCGGATCTGCGACCACATCGTCGCCATCGAGGCCGGCCGGCTGCTGCGCGCCGACACCATCACCAGCTTCACCGGGGCAAGCCGGATGCTGCGTGTCGAGGTCGACGAGGGCTTGGCGGCCCTGGCCGACGAGCTGGCCAGGCGTGGGCTCAGCCCGCGGCGGCAGCAGCGGGCGCTGCTGGTGCCGCTGGCCGACGACGCGACCTACGACGTGCTGCGCGATGCGGTGGCCGACCTGCGTGCCCCGCTGTCCCGGCTGGAGCTGAGCCGGCACAGCGTCGAAGAACTGTTCCGCGACTCAGACCTCACGGAGGTGGCCGATGTCCGCTGACAGCGCCCTGACCGACGGCGCCATCAGCGCCAGGGGGGTCATCCATGACCGCGGCTACCGCCGCTACGAGGGCCCGCGGCTGGGGCGTGTGCAGATCATCCGCGCTCTGCTGTGGCACAGCTTCCGGTCCGCGTTCGGCATCGGCCGCGGTGCCAAGGCCAAGATCCTGCCGGTGATCGCCGTCGTAGCCATCTGCCTGCCTGCCATCATCAACGCGGTCGCGGTGGCCAACGGTGGCAGCCAAGTCGTGGGCTATGAGTCATACCTGTTCGCGCTGCGGGTCATCGTGCTGACGGTTTTCGTGGCGGTCCAGGCTCCCGAGATGGTCTCCCGGGATCTGCGCAGCCGGGTGCTGCCGCTGTACTTCTCCCGGCCGATGCGCCGCGGCGACTACCCGCTGGCGAAATACCTCGCGTTCACCGCGGCCTGCGTGATACTGGTCGATCTGCCGCTGGTGCTGCTCTACCTGGGCACGATCGCCTCGTCCAAGAGCGGCGGGATCTGGCCGAACACCCGGGGCCTGCTTGGCGGGCTGGCCATTGGCCTGATGTGGGCGGTGCTGGTGTCGGCCATCGCGCTGGCCCTGGCCTCGCTGACCGGCCGGCGCGCGTATGCGACCGGCGTGGTCGCGATCTTCTTCTTCCTGACCTTCATCCTGTCCCAGATCATCCAGCAGATCGCTGGTCAGGGCCGGGGGCAGTTCATCTCGCCGCAGACGGTACCGGCCGGACAGCGCCTGGCCGGCCTGATCAGCCCGTTCAATACGCTGCAAGGCCTCACCAAGTGGTTTTCCGGGGTGCGCGTCTTCCATCCAGGGGAGGGCCCGGTACCGGATCCGGGCAGCTACGCCCCCGCCTACATCGTCATGTTCGTTGTTCTTCTCGCGGCGAGCTTCGCCATCCTTGCCGTCAGGTACCGGAAGGCGGGAGTGGCATGAGCACCATTGAGCTGGCCGGGGTGACCCGCTGGTACGGCAACGTGGTCGCGGTCAACGACGTCACGATGACGATCGGCTCCGGCGTCACCGGGCTGCTCGGCCCGAACGGCGCGGGCAAGTCCACGATCCTCCACATGATCAGCGGGTTCCTCCCGCCGTCGCGGGGGACGCTGACCGTGGGCGGGACGCCGGCCTGGCACAACCCGGACATCTACCGGACCCTGGGCCTGGTGCCCGAGCGTGACTCGGTCTACGCGGCCCTCACCGGGACGGATTTCGTCCGGTCCACGGCCAAGCTGCACAAGCTGCCCGACGTCGGCGCGGCCACTGCCAGGGCGATCGCCATGGTGGAGATGGCCGACGCAGCGGACCGCCGGATCTCCACCTACTCCAAAGGCATGCGGCAGCGGATCAAGGTGGCCGCCGCGATGGTGCACGATCCCGTGATCCTGCTGCTCGACGAGCCGTTCAACGGAATGGACCCCAGGCAGCGGCTGCAGATGATGGACCTGCTGGACAAGCTCGGCGCCGAGGGGCGCACGATCCTGTTCAGCTCGCACATCCTCGAAGAGGTGGAGCGGCTGTCCGGGACCATCCAGGTGGTCGTGGCCGGCCGGCTGGCCGCCTCCGGCGACTTCCGTGCCATCCGGCGGCTGATGACCAGCAGGCCGCACGTCTTCGCCGTCCGTTCGTCCGATGACCGGCTGCTCGGTGCCTCTCTGCTGGGCCGCCCGGCGGTGACCGGTGTGGAGGTGACCGCCAAGGGCCTGCAGGTGCGGGCCAGCGACTACGGCGCGTTCTGCCGTGAGATCGCGGTGCTGGCCCGCAAGCACGACATCCGGTTGCTGGAGCTGCTCCCGTCGGATGAGTCGCTGGAAAGCGTCTTCGCCTACCTGCTGGCGTCCTGAAAGGCAGTTATTTCATGTCCAGTATGTTCAACGGAACCGTCGCCTCGATCACGCTGCGCGCGACGCTGGGCCGCAAGCGGGCCCTGCTCTTCGGGCTCCCGGCGGTGATCCTCATCCTGGTGACCCTCTTGCTCAAGGCATCCCACCCAACCGCCTCGGACTGGCCGAGCCAGATCCTCGGTGACTTCGGCTTCTCGGTCGTGATCCCGCTCACCGCGCTCATCATCGGCGGCAGCGTGCTTGGCGCCGAGATCGACGATGGGAGCATCGTTCATCTGCTGGCCACCCCGGTCCGCAGAGCCACGGTCATCATGACCAAGTTCGCCGTGGCCGCCGCCCTGACCATGGTGTTCGCCGCCGGGTCCGAGCTGGTGTCCGGGCTGATCGCCACCGGCGGCGCGACGAAGCTCGCCATGGGCTTGTTCATCGGCGCCCTGGCCGGCTCGGTGATCTACAACGCGCTGTTCATCATGATCTCGGCCGCCACCACCCGGGCGATCGCCGTCGGCCTGCTCTACGTGCTCGTCTGGGAGGGCTTGCTGGGCAATTTCGTCAGCGGCGCGCGGATACTGTCCATCGGGCACTACTCGCTCGGCATCGCCAACGCGATCGCCCACGACTCCTCCCTGAAGGCCGGGCTGAGCCTGCCCACGGCGGTTACCATGGCCGCCATCGTCACGGTGGTGGCGCTGGTGCTGGCGGTGCAGCGGCTGGCCAGCTTCTCGCTGCGCGGCGACGCGGTGTGAGAGACCTCAGCCCCGGATGAGGTCCGCGAGGATGTCGCGGACCTCATCCGGGGCCAGCTTGCAGGTCGCATCGCCCACCGAGAGCTCCACCCGCTGCACACCGGGGTCCAGGGTGGTCATGGCATTGGGCCAGGTCCACGTCTGCCGCTCCGCCGCCAGCCGCCGGGCCGCCGCCAGGAACCTGGGACGGGTCGTGGCCAGCAGCAGGTGCATCATCGAAACCTGCGGCGGGTCTGGCACCACCCGCACCCCGTCCAGGCCGGTCAATGCGGCCGCGATCGCCTGGGCATGCCGGAGGTAGGCGGGCATCATCGGCAGCCGCCGGCGCAGTGAGGCCAGCGCGGACGCGGCGTTCGGCCACAACCCGAACAGTGTGCCGCCCATCCGCTGCCGCCACTCCCGCACCTCGGCAACGATGTCGGCCGGCCCGGCCACGCAGCAGCCCGGCAGTGCGCCGATCCCCTTGTAGAACGACACGTACACGGTGTCGAACAGCGCCGCGATCTCGGCCGGCGGCCTGCCGTACCCGGCCGCCGACTCCCACAGCCTGGCACCGTCGAGGTGCGCTGCGGCTCCCCGCTCCCGAGCCCAGGCGACCTGGGCTTCCAGGTCCGTCCAGTCTGGCTGCTGGCCGCCCAGGTCGCGTTGCGGCAGCTCGATCAGCAGCGCGGCGACCGGCTCGCTGACCGCCGTCAGGTCGCCGAGGGTGATCAGCCGGTTCACGTCGCCGGCCGGGCGCCCGGTCAGCCCGTGCAGGCGCTGATAGGCCAGCCCCTCATGCTTTTCCAGGTGGCACATTGGATGGAACACCAGGGTCCGGTGCGCCCGCCGGTCGGCGTGCACCCGGAGCACCGACTGCTGAGCCATCGTCCCGCTGGGCAGGAACACCGCCGCCGGCTTGCCCAGCAGCGCGGCGATCTCCCCCTCCAGCTCCGCAACCACCCCACCCTCGCCATACCGGTCGGTGACCGTGTCCCCGGGTATACAGGCGAGCAGGTCAGCCGCTGTCGGCGCGCCATGTGCCCCCAGGAAGACCCGGCATTTCCCGCGCAGCTCGGCCTGCTCGGCAGGCGACAGCTCATCTGTGACAGGCATATCCCAATTTTCGCCTACTTCCGTCAGGTCTGGCAGCCTAGCTCCGTGCTCTGCGCTGCCCAGCGCCGCTGGTGCTAATATGCGAATATGCGCACCACGATTGACCTGCCATCTGACCTGATGCACGCTGCCAAGGTCCGGGCAGCGCAGCGCGGTGAGTCACTCAAGGATCTCTTCACCCGCGCGATCGTGCATGAGGTTCACGAGCCTGGGCGGGCACGCCCGGCAGGCCGGCTCTCCTTCCCGCTGATCGGGCAGGACGCTGAACCAGGAGTTGAGGTCACCAATGCGGACATCGAAGCTGCCCTGACGGCCGAGGACATGGAGCGGTACGGCCAGTGATCCTTGTCGATGTCGGCGTGTGGCTCGCTGCCATCTGGGGCAGGCACGCCCAGCACCGCGTGGCCACGCAGTGGTTCGATAAACAGTCAGACGACCTCGTCCTGTGCCGGGTCACCCAGATGAGCCTGCTGCGCCTGATATCCAATCCCACGATCATGGGTGCAGACGCCGTCACGCAAGGCGAAGCCTGGCGCGTGTTCGACCAGCTCTGGTCGGATGACCGCGTCCTATGGGCGGACGAACCCAACCAGCTGGAGTCCGTGTTCCGAGCCATCTCAGCGCGAAGCGATCACAGTCACAAGCTATGGACGGATGATTATCTCGCCGCATTCGCCCAGGCGAGCGGCGCGTCATTGGCGACACTCGACACCAAACTGGCCGGCCGCTACCCCTCTGTCAGCGTCGATCAGCTGACCTGACCAGACCGGTTACTCCTCGGCGAGCAGGATGGCAGCGGAGAAGCAGCGCAGCACGGACCGGCGGTGGCCGCCAACCACACCCGTCATCTGCTCGTGCCAGGTCGGCTACGTCACCGTGCAGCTTGGACATCGCCCGTTCGAACGTAGCGAGCCTGGAGCCGTGGGCCATGAGGTACTGATGCGCAGTGACTTTGTGGCATCTGGTGGCAATAATGTTCTTGCAGGAACACCGGGCAAACAACGACCGGGTGAGGGGAGATCCTCTGATGAGGATATTTGTAGCTTCGACTTACGAGGATTTGCTTAGCTACCGGGCTGCCGCGACACGATCGATTCTGACAAGCGGCAACATCTCGGAGGATATGCTTTTGTGGCCGGCTGAGGAGTCCCCACCTCTCGAAGCTTCCATACGCCGGGTCAAGTCATGTAATCTGCTAATTCTGTTGATTGCGCATCGCTATGGAGAGCCTCCCGCTGGGCACGATGTGAGTATCACAGAGCTTGAATTAAATGAGGCCGTGGCTCTGGGACTACCGATCCTCGCCTTTGTCGTGGACCCAACGTATCCTTGGCCACCTAACCAGATAGAAAAAGATCCGGCAAAGCGAGTACGGCTTGAGGCATTCATTCAAGAGGTAAGCAAGCGAGTAACATGTAAGCGGTTCACCTCACCCGAGTCGCTCGAAGTTGCCATCATGCAGGCTCTTACCCGATTCGTAACACACCCAAGGGCACTGCCTAGCTATGTGCAGGCTCGGGCACGCCGGGTGAGTAGGCTGGATTCACTGTATTATTCAGCGGACTCAACTATCCAGATAGGGCGCGCACCGGATGGTGCGCCGCTGCTGCTCTCCGTTACTCGCCATATTCGCGTCGAGGACGATCTGGCCGCTATCGCCAACCGGCTTGGAAAGAAGTTGCGCGATCGGGTTTTCGAGGAGATACTCGCACAGTTGACGCAAGAGGCCCGTACGTTTGCCGCGACGAACGGAATATATCGGTCGGCTGTCAGCGGCAGGTCTGAGAAATTTTACGTCCCCAACGAACCGTTGACTCACCAGGTAACGCCCAACCTCTTCCAGTCAATGCTCGGGCTTGGTTCTGGTGATATTCCCATGACTCACCCCAATAGCGCTCTCCGTAACTCACTCCTGCCTTCTTTTATCTCAGACCCACCACTTAACATCCCTAGCGTCCCTACCGTCAATACCGGCTTCTCCCGGCCGCCCTTCCGGCCTGGCATTCCGGATCCCGGTGAGCATTCCATGGAAAGCGGGCGGCCCTTTGATCTGTCACATCTTGGTCTCGGTGACCATGAGTCCGGGGAGGCAGATAACGGAGTCATCTCCGTGGGCGGTATGAATCGATTTCTCTGTATAGCGCTCGACTCCAGTCCGAGTACCTGGAGCGGTGGCTGGGCTGTCTACCCTTCTGGGCTGCGCAAGCTGATTATCGGGCGTCCATTCATCGAGGAAGGACTGGAACGACTCCCCGGAGTCGATTACGTGATACAGGTTCCCGTTACCAGACGCATAGAGGTTCCCCTCATCGGAGGCGCACGGCGTAAAATGAACCTGATCAAGGTTGGTCAGTCCGATTTGTTCATTAAGAAATGGACGGAATTGCTATCGTCCGCCGACGACGCCGAACTCCAGCAGATGTCGTACAAGATAACTATTCCACGGTCATCCATTGCGCGCTTCACCCTTGAGGTGATCGAGGAGGTCTCGAGACTTCATGAGCGCGGGAAGGTTCACGGCGACATCAAGCCGAGTAACATACTAATCAGCCGGAATGACACACTGCTCATCGACGACGCGGACCTGAACATCGGCGATATAGCTCCGACGGTGACGCCGGGCTGGTCGCCGTGCGAACAACTGCTGCGCAAGCCCTTGCCGGCCGCAGCGGATATATTCTCACTCGGGGTGCTGCTGATGCACGTGCTAGCCGCCGAGCCACTGGGCAGGGAAGTGCGGTACCGCATGCCTGGCGGGCAGATGGCGCTCATATTCGACGACCCCACGGTATACATTGAACCCGGTAGTCCAGGCGCCTGCTGAAACCAGGGAAGACTGGTGCCGTCTCATCGAGCGAGCGCTCAGAACCGATCCAGCTAAACGATGGCCAACTGCTAGATCAATGGCTGATGAGATGCGCACGCTCCTTGCCAGAGAAGATCTGCGGGAACAGGTTGAGATCAGGCTGCCATGGGGCGAGCGGCCCTCCCTCATACTTGATGCAGACGGTCAGCTCACAGCGGGCTGGGTCATCGAATCTGGGCACGAGGAGACGTTGCTGAGGGATTAGCATCGGTTCGCTCCGGCGCGCTTCAGCCGGGGAGCCGCCGGGTCTCGCCGTCGCGTAGCTTGGACCACCAGTGGTCGTAGCGGCTGTAGACCCGGGGATCCCGGTCGGCCAGGAACGACAGCAGGGAACCGGCTTCGGCCGCCAGGCCTGCCCAGGCTTCGGCGGGCAGGGGGTGGAAGGCGGTTGCCTCGATGCCGCCGGCGACCGCGCGCCATACGCCGGCGACGTAACCGTCCACCAGCAGGGTCGGCAGCACGTCGCCGTTGATGCGGGTCACGTGCGTGCGGTAGTCCTCCGGGATGACCCGGCCACGGCCGGCGTAGGCGAGCAGGATGCTGTCCCACATGGCCATCAGCCTCGGCGGCGCGGGGGTGTCTTCGGGCGGCAGCGATGCGCCGGGGAGGTCGTAGAGCACGGTGCCGTCCGGGCCTTCCAGTTGCTCGAGCTCGTCGCCCAGCGCCTGGACGGCCGCCTTGACCCGGGACCGCTGGACCAGCGCGAACCGCGCCATGTCCGGCACCGAGGCCGGGCCGAAGCCGGCCAGGTAGCGGCGGATCAGGGTTGGCAGGGCGGTGGTGGGGACGCCGGGATCGGCCAGGACCGGCCGCGTCCTGGCCGCGACGAACGTTGCCTGCGTGGCAAACGACCACGGCCCTCCGGTGGGGGAGTGCAGCAGCGGTGCGTACTGCCGCAGCATCCGCCAGGATGTCAGCTCCATCGGGGCGTCAAGCCGCTCGCCCAGCCAGGCCATGCACTCCGCGCCCGTGCGGGGCTCGGCGGCGAAGTCCAGCAGGTCCGGGAGCAGTTCGCCGGCGTCCTCGGCGGTGAGCCCGCAGGCCGTGAAGCGTGGATCGCCCAGCCTGGAACCGCGCAGGGTGGGCTCCATCGCCTCGCGGAACGGACAGTAGTCCTCGGCGTGCACAGCATGCATGGTGATCCGCATCAGCGTCGATTTGACCACCGTGTGGCTGGCGAAGGCCGCGTCCAGTTCGGCCGGGTCGAAAGCGCTGAGACGGTTCCACAGTGCCAGGTAGGGCGAGGCCGGCTGCTGCGCCTGCAGCGCGACCACGCGCCGCACCGCGTCGGCGGCGCCGAGCCGTTCCCTGCGCAGCAGCAACTGCCTGCCGAGGGTGGCCCGGTTGAGCGCCCGCGCGGTGATCTTCATACCAGGATTGTGCCCTCTTGCCATCAGCACCCAGGCCGCAGGCCCGCGGGAATGCCCCGCGACAAGGAAAACGGCTGCGCCAGCAAATGGCGCAGCCGTTCGGTTTTCTTTCTTTTAATCCAAAATCAGGAACCATCATCAGAGACGGAACCGGGACCGGCGGCATCAGGCCCCAGCGAACCGGCACCTTCCTGGATGGCGGGAGAGAGGGGAGCGGCACCAACCGCAGCGTGACCGTTCCCGTGACCGTTCCCGTGGCCGTTCCCCGAGTGGCCGTTCCCGGTGGGCAGCGGGACGCTCTCGGAGATCACCCGGTTCGCGGTGGCGCGCAGGCGCCCGGCGAGGCCGCGGGTCCCCGGTGCCGGGACGCCGTTCTCGTCCCTGGCTCCGGCGATGGCCAGCGGCTGCGGCTCCTGCTTGGACAGCAGCACCGCGCGCTTCTCCGCCGAGACCGGGCGCTCCACCTCGATGAACTCGCCGTCCGGCATCTGCCGGATGATGCCGGTCTCCAGGCCGTGCTCGAGGAGCTGACGGTCCTTGCGCTGCAGGCCCAGGCAGATCCGTTTGGTCACGTAGTAGGCGATGGCCGGGCCGAGGAACCAGGCGAACCTGGCGATCCAGGTCACAGTGTACAGCGGGATGTCGAGGTGGTCGGCGATCAGGTCGTTCGCACCTTCGAGCAGCATGATGCTGTAGAACGCGATCGCCGCTACGCCGATCGCGGTGCGGGTGGCCGCGTTGCGCGGACGGTCATTGACGTTGTGCTCAGCGTAGTCACCGGTGGCCCAGCGTTCGATGAACGGCCACAAGGCCATGCCGGTGAACAGCACCCCGAGCGGCACCAGCGCCGGGATGAGCACGTTCCAGGCGACGGTATGGCCGGCCAGATCCCAGGTCCAGCTCGGGGAGATGCGCAGCGTTCCCTCGAGGAAGCCCATGTAGAAGTCGGGCTGCGATCCCGCCGAGATGGACAGCGGATTGTAAGGCCCGTACAGCCAGATCGGGTTGACCTGAGCGACCGTGGACAGCAGTGCCAGCACACCGAAGACGAAGAAGAAGAACGCGCCCGTCTTGACCATGAAGTACGGGTACATGGGCTGGCCCACGACGTTCTTCTCGGTCTCCTCCTTGCCGGGCATCTGGGTGTGCTTCTGGTGGAACATGATGAACAAGTGCGCGGCGATCAGCGCCAGGAACAGCCCCGGGATCAGCAGGACGTGGATGATGTACAGCCGCGGGATGATGTCGGTCCCGGGGAACTGCCCGCCGAACAGGAAGAACGACAGGTACGTGCCGACGATCGGGATGCCCAGGATCACGCCCTCGAGGATGCGCAGTCCGGTGCCGGACAGCAGGTCGTCGGGCAGCGAGTAGCCGAACAGGCCCTCCAGCATGCCCAGCGTGATCAGCACGACGCCGATCAGCCAGTTGACGTCGCGCGGCTTGCGGTAGGCGCCGGTGAAGAAGACCCGCAGCATGTGCGCGAAGATCGCGGCCATGAACAGATCCGCCGCCCAGTGGTGGATCTGCCGCATCAGCAGGCCACCGCGCACGTCAAAGCTGATGTTCATGGTGGAGGCGTACGCCTCGCTCATCCGGACGCCGTCGAGCCGGGTGTAGCTGCCGTGATAGATCACGGAGGTCATGCTCGGCTTGAAGAACAGGGCCAGGAACGTGCCCGTCAGCAGCAGGATGATGAACGAGTAGAGGGCGATCTCACCGAGCAGGAAGGACCAGTGGTCGGGGAAGATCTTCTTGAAGAAGGTGCGCATGCCCTTGGCGCCGCGGAACCTGTCGTCCAGGAATCCGCCGAGGCCACTCAGCGGCTTTGGCACGGGCGGTGCCAGTTGCTCGTCTGTCGCGCTCATCCGCGCTCCCAGAAGCTCGGGCCAACCGGTTCGTTGAAGTCCCCGGCGGCGGCCAGGTAGCCCTCCGCGTCGACCATGAGCGGGAGCTGGGGGAGCGGCCGCGGAGCCGGTCCGAAGAGCACCGTCGCGCCCTTCGGGGCGTCGAAGGTGGACTGGTGGCAAGGACACAGGATGCGGTGCGTGGTCTGCTCGTACAGTGCGACCGGGCAGCCGACGTGCGTGCAGATCTTGGAGTAGCAGACGATGTTCTGCACCGTCCAGTTCATCACCGTGGGCGGCTGAAGCTCGCCGGGCGCGAACTTGATCAGGATCGAGGCGGCCTTGGCCAGCTCGTCGTCGTTGTCCTGGTACCCGTCCGGGACCACGGTGATCAGGGCGCCGGGAGTGTTGAAGTCCTCCGGCCTGATCGGCCGGTTGGCGCCGTACACCAGCAGCCGCATGCCCTTGCGCCAGACCGTGTGCCGCAGGGTGGTGCCGGGCAGCGGGCCCATGTCGCGCAGCAGCACGATGGGCGCCAGCGCCAGCGGGACGCTGGCCGCGATCAGGCTGCGCCGCAGCAGCGGCCGCTTGGTGAACCCACTCTGCCCGGCGCCCTCCAGGAAGGTCTCCTGGAACTCCTGGCGTGCCTCCGGCGGGGAGGCGACCGGCTTGCGGGCCTCGGTGAGCTCCACGTCCGGCATCAGCCGCCGCACCCAGATCACCATGCCGGCGCCCATGGACAGGAAGCCCACCGCCATGGCCGAGCCGAGCGCAAGGTTGGAGTGGAACACCCTGGGCAGGGAGTGCACGGGCATGCCGATGTAGGCGGCGATGAAGCCGACGCTGGCCAGCCCGGAAAGCAGGAAGAAGAAGGCGGCGACCCGCTCGGCCCGCCTGGCGCTGTCCGGATCGGGCTCGGCCACCTGCACCGCGGCGGCGCGCTCAGCGGGGGCCGCCGGGTCCAGCAGGGTCCGCTGGCTGACCGGCGAAGGCGTGCCGATCACCCGGTGCGGCCTGGCCGCCTCCAGTTCCCCGGCGTCGCTGTGCTCGCCCGCTGCCTGGCTCTGCTCTTCGTCGCTCATGATTCCTCACGCCGCCCGTCACGCCGCTTCGCGGCAATCCACATGGCCGACATCACCAGCAGGCCGATGCCGGCGATCCACCCGACAAGCCCCTCGGTGACCGGGCCGACCCGGCCCAGGCTGAGCCCGCCGGGGTTATCCTCTTTCCCGGTCCCGGTGACGTAGGCGATGATGTCCCGCTTCTCGCTCGGGGTGATCGCGCCGTCGCCGAACACCGGCATGGCCTCCGGGCCGGTCTGCATGGCCTCGTAGATCTGCACCGGGGTGGCCTGGCTGAGCGAGGGCGCGTATTTGCCGTCGGTCAGCGCGCCGCCGGCACCGACGATGTTGTGGCAGGCCGCGCAGTTGGCCGCGTACAGCTCCTGGCCGAGCCCGACGTTCGCGCCGCTGGAGCTCACCTGCGCGGCCGACGGGATCGGCGGGCCACCGCCCAGTGACGTTACATAAGAGGCGATGTCGTCGATCTGCTGCTGGCTGAACGTGGTGGGCCTGCGGTCCATCTCCGCGCCCTGCTCCTTGGCAGGCATCCGGCCCGTGCTCATCTGGAAGTCCACCGCCGCGGCCCCGGCGCCGATCAGGCTGGGTGCGGCCGTGGTACCCTGCGCGTCCAGCCCATGGCAGGTCGCGCAGCTCTCGGAGAACAGGAACTTACCCTGGGCGACGCTCTGCGACGCCACACCGGGATCGGCGGCCGACGCCGGGTTGCCCGAGGCGGTAAAACTCGCATACATGACGCCGATTCCGGCGAGCCCGAGCAGGACGACGGCATAACCGGAGGCCCGGTGCCTGCGCCGCGCGGTGATCCAGGTCACTGCTGTCCTCGGTTTCCGGTCTGTGTTGGTTCCATTAGTGGATGAGGTAGATGGTCGTGAACAGCCCGATCCACACGACGTCGACGAAATGCCAGTAGTAGGACACGACGATCGCGCTCACCTGTACCTCACGGGTGAGGTTCTTGGCGGCGTACGTGCGGCCGAGTATGAACAGGAAGGCGATGAGGCCGCCGGTCACGTGCAGACCGTGGAATCCGGTCGGGATGAAGAACACCGAGCCGTACGCGCTGGAGTGCAGCGACAGCCCGTCCCTCAGCAGGCCGACGTACTCATAGCCCTGGCCAGACACGAAGTAGAGGCCCATGAGGAAGCTGAGCACGTACCACTCGCGCAGCCCCCACCGCCTGAAGTCCCAGATGCTGCCCATCCGCCTGACCTGGCCTCGCTCGACCGCGAACACACCCATCTGGCAGGTCACACTGGACAGCAGCAGAACGGTGGTGTTGACCGACCCGAGCGTCAGATCCAGATGCGCACCGGGCCACGGCAGGCCTTCGCCCTTGTCCACCGAACGGATGGTGAAGTACATCGCGAACAGCGCCGCGAAAAACATGAGTTCCGAGGACAACCAGATGATGGTGCCCACGCTCACCAGGCTGGGCCTGCTGGCAGGCCCGCGCGGTGGGGTCTGTGTCACGCTCGCTGTCGCCACGTAGACATTATTACGACAACGCGTAGGGGAGTGTTGCCCGACCCCCCGATCAGGTGCTCAGATCGGGTGCTCAGGTCCCTATCAGCCCGGCTTGTCGATAGCATCGCAGCCATGAAGGTCGTTGTGTTCAGCCACGACGCGGACACCCGTGCTCAGATGCGGGAAGCCATCGGGCGCAGGCCCGCGCCGGATGTGCCCGAGGCCGAGGTCATCGAGGTAGCCACCGAGCCAGCTCTGTTCCGCCTGCTCGACGCCGGCGGCGTGGACATCATGATCCTGGACGGCGAGGCGCAGCCCGCCGGCGGCATGGGAATCTGCCGCCAGGCCAAGGACGAGATCTACGACTGCCCGCCGGTGCTGCTGATCATCGGCCGCCGCGACGACGGCTGGCTGGCCACCTGGTCGCGGGCCGAAGCGGTGGTGTCGCACCCGATCGACCCCGTCACGCTCGCTGAGGCCCTGGCCGGCCTGATGCGCGAGCGCGCGGCTGGTTCCGCCGTCCAGCCCTCGCACTGACGCCATGGCTGCCCGTACCACCTGGCCGGCCCTGATCGGGGCGCTCGTCAAGGGCGAGACGCTCACGGTCGCCGAGGCCGCCTGGGCGATGAACGAGATCATGGACGGGGCGGCGACCCCCGCGCAGATCGCCGGGTTCGGCGTGGCGCTGCGGATCAAGGGCGAGACCGTGGCCGAGCTGGCCGGGCTGGCCAGCTCGATGCTGGATCACGCCACCCCCATCCACGTGCCGGGCCGGGTCGGTGACCTGGTCGGCACCGGCGGCGATGGCGCGCACACCGTCAACATCTCGACGATGGGCACGATCGTGGCGGCCGCCGCCGGAGCGCGGATGGTCAAGCACGGCAACCGGGCGGCGTCCTCGCAATGCGGCTCGGCCGACGTGCTGGAGGCGCTCGGCGTCGTGATCGACCTGCCGCCGGCGGCAAGCTGCCAGCTTGCCGAGGAGACCGGTATCGCGTTCCTGTTCGCGCCGCTCTATCACCCCGGCCTGCGGCACGCCGGGCCGACCCGGCGCGAGCTCGGCGTCCCCACCGTCTTCAACTTCCTCGGCCCGGTGGCGAACCCGGCCCGCCCGCAGGCCCAGGCGGTCGGCGTGGCCGACCCCCGGATGGGCGAGGTGCTCGCCGGGGTGCTCGCCGGTCGTGGCTGCTCCGCACTGGTCTTCCACGGCGATGACGGGCTGGACGAGCTGACCACCACGACGACGTCAACGGTCTGGGCAGTGCATGAGGGTCAGGTGACCCGGCTGACGCTGGATCCGCTGGAGCTGGGGCTCAGCCGGTGCACACCGGGTGACCTGCACGGCGGGGACGCCGGCTACAACGCTGGCGCGGTCCGTTCGGTGCTCGGCGGAGAGCTGGGTCCGGTTCTGGATACCGTGATCTTGAATGCTGCCGCCGCTTTGGCTGCCTTTGATGGGAAAACGGAAAGTTCCGGGGTGGCCCAGGCGCTGCGCGAGGGCTGCGAGCGGGCCAGGGAAGCGGTGGTTTCCGGAGCTGCCGCGCAGCTTCTGGCTAACTGGGCCGAATCCAGCCGCCGACTGGCCGCCAAGGAGTGATTGGTGCCCATGGTCACGAAGACTTCGCAGTGTCCCTGGCGGGCTGGGAAGCTTTCGTGATCATGGAGTGGCGGTCAGTAAGTGCTCCAGGTGGGCTTCGGCGCGAATGATCTGGTCGCGCAGATCCACGGGGTCTTCGCCGTGCACCACCACCGGTGGCGACGTGTCATCCTTGCGCGCGTAGACCAGGCCGCTGACCGCGCGCCAGGCCGTCCAGCTGGGAAACTCCGCCGCGTATGGTTCCCACCACGGGGGAACGGCCTTGGGGGCGGCGCCCTCCTGCTGCGCCATCGTCTCCTCCTGTGCGTTCGGGGTCCGCAGTCTCACCATGTTTAACGGCCAGAGCACCAAATCATGACGCAAGGAAAGTAACGAATCTCAGCTAGCTAGATGTATCAGCCGGACTCATGCATCAGGCGGGTGTATCAGGCTGGGATGTCAGGCAGACTCGCTGAACCCTAGCGCGAACGCGGCCTCCAGGTCATGCCGGGAGTAGGTGCGGAAGGCGATGTGCGTCTCCGTGTGGGTGACGCCGGGCACCTTGTTGACCCCACCCGGGATGACGTCGGCAAGCTCGTCGTGTGCCCGTACCCGGACCATGGCCACCAGATCGAACTCGCCCGTCACCGAGTAGACCTCGCTGACCTGCGGCATCTGAGCGATCTCGGCGGCGATCTCGGGGATGCGCTGCACCTCGGCCTTAATCAGGACGATCGCGGTGACCATCGGCCGCCTCCTTCGCTGATGTGTTCCTGCCCTCCGGCGGTAGCGTACCGCTGCCGTCAGCCTCCGGCGTTCACGCGCCGCGCTCTCTCGACGAGTCCTTCCGCTGCGCGCCCAGCGCGTTTAGCTTCTGCTGGGGTTGCTTCCGTATGGCTGTAGCCGATCTTGGTCTTCATGCTCAGGAGCACACGCAGGTACCTGGCCGCCCCGCTGTCGGCCTGGCCCAGCATGGTCAGCGCCTGATCGTGACTCTCGCCCTGAGAATGCTGCCCGAGGCGGACGCAACAGATGACATCAGAGGCGGCAATGCCAGCGTGGACGCACAGCGTGATGAATGCATCCGCGTTCCCAGCTCCATTTCCGGCTTGGTCGGCGATCAGGTTCGCGGCGTCAAGGAATTGGCCAGCCTTGCGCAGGCGACCGCGCCGGACGTCTGGGGTGCAAGGGTTGGTGCGTGCCATTTTCAGCCTCTCGGCGCCCGCAGTTGCCTGCTCAGCCAGGCATGG
>DASXMU010000240.1:0-12963 GCA_036495485.1 Streptosporangiaceae bacterium | reverse complement strand
AACTCGATCCACGGCATCGTGCTGGCCGGCGCCATGCTGATCGCGGTCACCGCGAACACCGCGGTGGGCTACATCCTGGCCTTCATCGCCGCGTTCTTCGCCGCGATGAACGTGACCGGCGGGTACGTGGTGACCGGCCGGATGCTCAAGATGTTCCGCAAGCGGACCACGCCTCCATCCAGCGATGTCGCAAGCCAGGACAGAGGTCAGGCATGACCCCGTTCGCAACGGTCATTCAGCTCATCTACCTGGCCGCCGCCTCCTCCTTCGTCTTCGGCCTGCACCTGATGAACACGCCGGCCACCGCGCGCAAGGGCAACTTCGTCTCCGGTGGCGGGATGGCGGCGGCGATCGCGGCGACACTGGCGCTGGTCATTCACGACAACACGGTGACCGCGACCGGGTGGGCCGTGATGCTGGCCGGCGGGCTGCTCGGCGCCGGCGCCGGGCTCTACTCGGCCCGGACCATCCAGATGACCGCGATGCCGCAGCTCGTCAGCATCTTCAACGCGGTCGGCGGCGGCGCGGCCGCGCTGGTCGCGATCCACGACTACTCCCGGCTGGCCGGGCACGGCGTGTCGGAGACGACCACGGTCACCACGCTGCTGGACGTCATCATCGGCGCGGTGACGTTCAGCGGGTCGCTGATCGCAGCGGGCAAGCTGCAGGGCACCATCTCCGGCAAGCCGCTGGTCTTCCCCGGCTCCCGGCCGGTCAACGTGGCCATCGCCGTGGTGGCCGTCGGCATGTCGGCCTACCTGATCTCCACCGCCAGCGTCGCCGGGCTCATCGTGGTGATCCTCGCGTCGCTGGCGTTCGGGGTGACGATGGTGCTGCCGATCGGCGGCGCGGACATGCCGGTGGTCATCTCGCTGCTGAACGCGTTCACCGGCACCGCCGTGGCGATGGCCGGCTTCGTGATCGGGAACGACGCGCTGATCATCGCCGGGGCGCTGGTCGGTGCCTCCGGTGGCATCCTGACCAAGCTGATGGCCGACGCGATGAACCGGTCGCTGGCCAACATCATCGTGGGCGGCTTCGGCACCGGCGACAACGTGGCGATCACCGCAGGCGCCGGGGGTGCCGAGGTCAAGTCGATCAGCGGCGACGACGCGGCCATCCAGCTCGCCTACGCGGCCAAGGTCATCTTCGTGCCCGGCTACGGGCTGGCCGCGGCGCAGGCGCAGCACGAGGTGGCCGAGCTGGCCTCGCTGCT
Organism: Streptosporangiaceae bacterium; assembly: GCA_036495485.1. Classification (GTDB taxonomy): domain Bacteria; phylum Actinomycetota; class Actinomycetes; order Streptosporangiales; family Streptosporangiaceae; genus PALSA-505. The sequence goes on along the minus strand of DASXMU010000240.1, from coordinate 11,747 downwards.
CGAGGATCGCGGCGTGGATGTCAGCTACGCCATCCACCCGGTGGCCGGCCGCATGCCCGGGCACATGAACGTGCTGCTCGCCGAGGCGAACGTGCCCTACCCGCAGCTCAAGGAGATGGAGGAGATCAACCCCGAGTTCTCCCGCGCCGACGTGGCGCTGGTGATCGGCGCCAACGACGTGACCAACCCGGCGGCCCGCCGGGAGGGCACCGCCATCTCCGGCATGCCCATCCTCGACGTGGACCAGGCCAAGAGCATCATCGTGATCAAGCGGTCGATGGGCACCGGCTACGCCGGCATCGACAACGAGCTGTACAGCGACCCCAAGACCAGCATGTACTTCGCCGACGCCAAGACCGCACTCGCCGAACTGACCGCAGCGGTCAAGGTCTACGTGGGCTGATAGTCCGCCGGGTCCTGGATGCCGCGTACCGGGGCGCCGCTGAGGTAGGCGGCGACGTTCCTGGCCGCGGTGGCCGCCGCTTCGGCGTCTATACCCGCCACGGTGCCGGAGTTGTGCGGCGAGCCCAGCAGATTCGGCAGGGTGAAGAAGGGATGCCCTGGGTGGAACGGCTTGCCGTCACGCGGCTCGTCCCACCAGGTGTCGATGCCGGCGCAGAACTCCGGGTGCGCCCGCAGGTGCTCGTACAGCGCGTCTTCGTCGAGGATCGCGCCCCTGGCCACGTTGATCAGGATCGCCTCGGGCTTCATCAGCGACAGCTCGCGCGCCCCGATCAGCCCGCGAGTTGCCCTGGTCAGCGGCAGTGACACCACGACGATGTCGGAGCTGGCCAGCAGGTCGCCCAGGTCGGCCAGGGTGCCCGTCAGGTCGGCGTTCTCGTCCCCCCTGCCGCTGCTGTTGATCGCGTGGATCCGCATCCCGAACGCGCGAAACAGCCTGGCACTCGCCTTGCCGATGCCGCCGTAGCCGAGGATGCCGGCCGTCCCGCCGCGCAGCCGCAGCGTCTCGAAATGGTCGAAGACGCCCGAGGCGAGCTTGGCGTGATTCTGCGGCAGCCGCTTGGCCAGTGCGAGAGCCATAGCGACCACGTGCTCAGCCATCGGGTCGGCGTAGGCGCCTACGTTGCCCGCTACCTTCGCCTGCGGTGGCAGCGCGGCGAAGTCGATGTGGTTCGCACCTGCGCTCAGCAACTGGATGAACTCGGCCCCGGCGAGTGCGCTCAGGTCATGCTGGCTGAGCTCGCGTCTGGGCGACAAGGTGATGATCGCCCTGGCCGCATTGAGCATCGTTGCCCGTGCGTCCGGATCTTCACCCGCGTCCGCGAGATAAGTTATTCCACCGAACGGTGCCAAGATGGGACTGATCGCCCGGCGCTGATCCTGGTCGGGACGGGGCGTGAAAACGGTCGGAGCGGTCATACCCGAATGTTCTCATCTGTCTGCGTGGCGGCCGTTACCCGCGCGGGGCGGTCAGGTGGGCGAGGCGTTCGACCTGGCGCATCTTGTTGGTCGCGTCCAGGGCGGCGACCTTGTAGGACTCGGCCAGCGTGGGGTAGTTGAACACGGCGTCCACCAGGTAGTCGATGGTGCCGCCGCAGCCCATCACCGCCTGGCCGATGTGCACCAGCTCGGTGGCCCCGGTACCGAACACGTGCACCCCGAGCAGGGTGTGGTCCTCCGGCGAGACGAGCAGCTTGAGCACGCCGTAGGAGTCGCCGATGATCTGGCCCCTGGCCAGCTCGCGGTACCGGGAGACGCCCACCTCGAACGGCACGCAGTCCTGGGTGAGCTGATCCTCGGTCCGGCCGATGAAGCTGATCTCGGGCACGCTGTAGATGCCGATCGGCTGCAGCAGGTGCGCGGTGTGCACCGGCTCCCCGCAGGCGTGGTGCGCGGCCAGCCGCCCCTGCTCCATCGACGTGGCGGCCAGCGCGGGGAAGCCGATCACGTCGCCCACCGCGTAGATGTGCGGTACCTCGGTGCGGTAGAATTCGTCGACCTTGATCCGGCCGCGCTTGTCGGCCTCCAGGCCGGCCGCCTTCAGGTTCAGCTCAGCGGTCCAGCCTTGCCGGCCCGCCGAGTACATGACCGTGTCGGCCGGGATCCGCTTGCCGCTGCGCAGGTTCGCGATGGCCCCGTCGGGCAGCGCCTCGACCGAGTCGACCACCTCGCCGAACCGGAACGTCACGGCCAGATCCCGCAGGTGATACTTGAGCGCTTCGACGACTTCGAGGTCGCAGAACTCCAGCATCCGGTCGCGCTGCTCGACGACGGTGACCTTGGTGCCGAGGGCAGCGAACATGGACGCGTACTCGATCCCGATGACCCCGGCGCCGCATACCACCATGGACCGCGGGACCTGTTCGAGCTGCAGGACGCCGTCGGAGTCGATCACCGTGCGGCCGTCGAACTCGACGCTGTCCGGCCTGGCCGGCCGGGTGCCGGTAGCGATGACGATGTTCTTGGCGGTGATCCGGCGGGACCGGTCATTGTCGTCGGTGACCTCGATCGTGGTGGGATCCACGAAGGACGCGGTGCCGCCCAGGATCTGGATCCGGTTGCGGCCGATCTGGCTGCGGACGACGTCGATCTCCCGGCCGACCACGTGCTGGGTGCGGGCGGTCAGGTCGGCGATGGTGATGTCGTCCTTGACCCGGTAGCTCTGCCCGTACATCTCCCGCTGGTCGACGCCGGTGAGGTAGAGCACCGCCTCGCGGAGCGTCTTGGACGGGATCGTGCCGGTGTTCAGGCACACCCCGCCGATCATGCCCGGCCGCTCCACCATCACGACCCGGCGTTCCAGCTTGGCCGCGGCGATCGCCGCCTTCTGCCCGCCCGGCCCGGAACCGATCACCAGAAGATCGCAGTCATCCACGTCTCCAGTGTGCCGATCACCACCGGTCACCGGAACCCCTGCCGTGTTTCAGCCGCTGAGGGTGACAAGATGATGCGCATGACCGCACGCCTCGATGTCCTGTGCTTCGGGTACGCCGCCGAGCGGGTGGCCAGCACGGTCGTGCTGATCCGCGACGAGGACGCCGTCATCGTCGTGGACCCCGGCATGGTCGCCAGCCGCCGGCAGATCCTCGACCCGATGGCCGGGCTGGGCGTCGACCCGGCCGAGGTGACCGATGTGGTGCTCAGCCATCATCATCCCGACCACACGCTGAACGCCGCCCTGTTCGAGCGGGCCCGGGTGCACGACTTCTGGGCGATCTATGAGAACGACACCTGGACCGACCGGCCCGCCGATGGGTTCGGGCTGTCCGCCTCGGTGCGGCTGATGGCGACCCCGGGGCATACCGCCCAGGACATCACGACGCTGGCCAGCACCGATGACGGTCTCATCGCCTGCACGCACCTGTGGTGGTCGCAGGAGGGTCCGGAGGTCGATCCCCTCGCCGAGGACCAGGAACTGCTCGTGCGCTCCCGGGCCAGTGTGCTGGAGCTGGGCCCGGCGCTGATCGTGCCCGGGCACGGCGCACCGTTCATTCCGGGGCGCTGACGCCGGACCGGTTGACCCGCGCGCTCGCCCCGCCGGGTTTCATCCATGCGGTTAGCCGCGCCTTTGCGCGTGGTTCGCGGGGTGCCGTTCGGCGATTTTCTTTTTTTCCCAAAGAAATTTTCGGACGCTTGGTGAGGAGGAGTATAAGAGTGGCGGCATCGGCTCAGCTTTCGACACAAGAGTGCGCGGTGATGACTGGTGGCTCTCCGGATGCGTTTCCGCTGGTGGGCTGGACTGACTGGGGTTGTGCTCGCGGCTGGGCTGACGGCTGGGGCGGGGGCTGGGCTGGCCGCTGCCACGCCGGACGCCGCTGCTCCGCAGCTGCACGTGTCGGGGAACGAGCTGGTCGACCAGAGCGGTGCGCGGGTGGTGCTGCACGGCGTGGACCGGTCCGGCGGGGAGTACGCTGATCGCCGGGGAGATCGGCGAGAACGACTGCGCCGACACCTACATCGACCCGCTCATGCACTGGCTGGACGTGCGGTCCACCAGCTACCTGGCCTGGGCCTGGAACGCCGACTTCGCCTGCACCAGCGGGCCCGGCCTGATCAGCGACTACACCGGCACCCCCACCGGCTACGGCCAGGGCTACCGGGCGCACCTGCAAGCGCTGGCTAGCCGACGGTGATCGCTTCGAGCAGGCGCTTGAGGTACTGCGAGGCCAGGACAGGCTCGTAGTCGTTGGGCTTGCCGATCGGCGGCTGCAGCGCCTCGACCATGGCGTCGTGGTTGGCCTCGTAGAAGTACACGAGCGAGACCAGGTCCTCATCCGGCGCCTCGGCCTGCGGCGGGAGCACCCGGTGCCGGTTCGACTTCCACCGGTCCCCGCTCCAGCGGGCGAGCAGGTCGCCGCTGTTGATCGTGAACGCCGCGGGGTCGAACGGCGGGTCCTGCCAGCCGTCTTGCTCGGACCAGACCTGGAGGCCGCCCAGGCCCGCTTCACGGTCCAGGATCGTGACCGTGCCGAAGTCGGTGTGCGGGCCGATCCGGAACTGCCCGGGCTCGGGTTCGCCGATGACCGCGGCCGGCGGGTACCAGTTGATGTTCATCGTGTGGGTGGCATGGCTGGTGTGCTGGGCGAAGAATTCGTCGTCCAGGCCCAGCGCGGCCCCACACACCCTGAGCAGTTCGTCGGCCAGCTTGCGCATCTGTGCCAGGTAGGTGACCACGGCGGTCTGCAGGGCCGGCAGCTCGCTGGGGTAGACGTTGGGCTGGAACCAGTAGCCGTCGATCGCCGGGATCCCGACCTGCTGGTCGTTGCCGACCGAGAAGGATTCCTTCATGTCCGGCGGGGTCGGCGTGCCCTCGGCATAGGCGTTGGCCTCGACCCCGGGTGGCAGCCAGCCCCGGCCGCCGACCGTGACGGCGTAGCGCTGCTTGGTCTCCAGCGGCAGCGCGAAGAACGCCCGCGCCTGCGCGCGCACCCGGGTGCGCAGTTCGTCCGGCACCCCGTGCCCGGTGACCAGGAAGAAGCCGACGCTCTGCAGCGCGGCGTCGACCTGGGCGGCGACGCTGGCGCGCCCCGCCTCGTCGCCGCTGAGCCAGGGTGCCAGGTCGATCACGGGAACAGACGATGGCATAGGGGGCTCCAATATCGTCGCCGCGTGGGATATAGGCGCCATCGTATGCCGGTGTTGTCCCTGGTGTTAGCGGTGGGCGTTAGCCGCTTGCCTGATCGTCAGCCGCCGGCCAGGGCGGCGATGAAGGCTAGCTGGTCGCCGTCGTGCAGGTCGTAGCTCGGGGTGCCGTTCGCTGGCAGGGCCTCGTCGTTGATGACCAGGACGAAGCCGGACGCCAGCGTGCCGGAGGCAGTGAGCACGCGCTCGGCCAGCAGCGGAAAGCGCTCGCGTATCTCGCCGAGGAACTCGCCCCAGGACCGCGCGTCGAAGAGCAGCGATCTGGGCCGCGGGATGCCGCGGTGGTCGGAGTCCTTGATGAAGCTGGCCAGTGGCGTGGGAAGCGTGAGTGTAATCATGTTGACCCCCCTCATGGTTACGGGATTTACGTTTATTCAGTGCTTGGTGCGGCTAGCCGGAAGCCCAGATCCGCGGCCCAGAATCCGGCTGCCTCGTGGAAGCGGAAACGCGTGCGGCACATCTCCGGCAGTGCGTTCATGGCTCCGCCCCTGACGGCCTTTTCGCCCGCTGCTGGCTCGTCCCTCGCAAGGCTGACCGGATTCACCCGTGGCGACCGGCGGTAGAAATACTGGTCGTAGTCGTCCTGGCACCACTCCCAGACGTTGCCGTGCATGTCGAAAAGGCCAAGCTCGTTGGGCTCCCGGGTGGCCACGGCCTGTGTCTGGTCACGCGAGTTCACGCAGTACCAGGCATACCCGGCGAGCGCGGCCTCGGTAGCGCAGCACCAGGGGGTGGGTGAACCCGCGCCGCAGCAGTACTCCCACTCCGCCTCGGTGGGCAGCCGGCCGCCCATCCACATCGCGAACAGCGCCGCCTCGGCCCAGGTCACGTTGACGACCGGGCGGTTGCGGTCCGCCCTGGGCGGGGTGCGGTTATCCGGGTCGATGAGGGCGAACAGCCCAGCCGTGACCGGTGTCCGCAGCAACTGGAAGGCTGGCAGCTCGCAGGCGTGCCGTGGGCTTTCGCCATAGAAGTGACGCAGGTCAGCCTGGTCCGTGCCCATGTCGAACCGGGCGGCTGCGATGGGCTGGAGGAGCGGGGCGATGTGCGTCTCGAAACGCTCGGCGCTGCCGCCGAAGACGCTGTTTCTCAAGACGTCTTGTACGGCCTCTGGCTCGGCCAGGGCGTGCAGGCGGCCGAGGGCGGACATGATGGCGCCGGCGTAGGTGAGGCTGGGCAGCCCGGCGGAATCCGGCTGGGTCAGGCGGCGGGCGTGCTGGATAGCCGCGTCACGGGTGGCTGTTTTGGGGCTCGCGCTGGTGCTCCTGCTGGTGCTTGCGCCGGTGCCGGGCTGGCCGGTCACCTGCAGCGACAGCAACCGGACGCCGCCGTCGCTGACCGCGAACGCGCGGGCCTGCGGCAGATCCGGGTTGCGCATGGAAACGATGAGATGCCACAGGTCGCAGAATCGCTTCCTGTGCATATCCCAATCTATTTCCGAGAAGTTCGCCGGATGCCGCTGATGGCTGTGCAGCACACCGACCTCGCGAAGGCCGCGCGCCCAGATCTCCTTCTGCACCCGCCAGGATTCCTGCGGGGTTGCCACGAAACCGGCATCGTGATGTTCTACAAAGTAGTAGCCGTAGGAATGGAACTCAGGCTGCCAGCTATCGGCGTTCCTGATGTTCTCGTCGAATAAGATAAAATCGGTCACTTCACTGGGGTTGCCGGTGGAGAGAAGATAACCGTAGGTCTTGACTGGGTGCCGCTTAGTGATTTCGCTGATCAGCCGTTCATACACGGCACCCGCGAACATAATGTGATCTGGCATGCAAAACCAGCCCACTACTGATGCTATGACCGGGGTTCGGTGACGCTTCCAGGCGTTGTCTCGTCATCCTCCGCGATGCGGGTCCGGGGACCAGGCAAATCGGTCCCCAGAGATCACATCATCGGGAATAATACGGACACTCCCGGCGGGGCGCAATGCCTGACGGCGCATCGCCTTGTAAACGATCTCAACCTGGTCAGCGTGCCCGATGGCGACCGCGATCTGAGCTGCGGTAACCGGTTCCCCCGTGTGGCGCAGGAACTCCAGCGCTTCAGCCTGGAGGGCCACGACGGCGGCGGCGATGTCCTTGTCCACGCTCGGCTGGTGGTACGCGTTGACGTCGATCAGTTCGGCGTACAGTCCGACGGCCCGCTCGTAGAGCGCGACGAGTGCGCCCAGGGCGACCGGCGTGGCCTCGGTGAGGCTGATGGTGATGGTGTCCCGCTGCTGCGTGGTGAAGGCCTGCCTGATGCCCTCGACGTTGCCGAACAGGTGATCGCCGAGTGGGCCGTCCTCCTGGTCCTTGCCGATGACGATGAAGGTGACGAACGTGTCGTCTCTGCCCTCGCGAAGCTGCTGGACGTAGGCGTGCTGGTCGGTCGCGCCCTTGTGGCCGTAGACGTTGAGGCCCTGGTGAACGACGTTGCCCGAGCGGTCGAGCCGCTTGCCGAGCGACTCCATGACGAGCTGCTGCACGTAGCGGCCGAAGATGGCCAGCCGGTCCCGGTAGGGCAGCACGACCATGTGCCGGTCGCCGCGCCCGTTGCCGAGCCAGTGCCACATCAGCGCGAGCATCATCGCCGGGTTGCCGCGCACGTCGCGCACCCGGGTGAGCTCGTCCATCTTCGCGGCGCCACGCAGGAAGGCGGTCGCGTCGATGCCGGCCAGTGCGGCCGGGAGAAGGCCGACCGCGGAGGTGATCGACGTGCGCCCGCCCACCCAGTCCCAGAGCGGGAAGCGGGCCAGCCAGCCGTTCTCTTGGGCTCGCTGGCCGAGCTTGGTTCCCGGCATGGACGTCGCGACCGCGTGCCGGGCGAAGCTGAGCTGACCGGCCGCGTAGGCCTGTTCCAGCTCGGTCATCACGTGCCAGGGAGTGGGCGTCCAGCCCGACTTCGACACGACCGACACCAGGGTCTGGCCGAGTTCCTGACTCAGCGTCCGGATCAGGGAGCCGACTCCGTCCGGGTCGATATTGTCGAGGAAATGCACGCTGACCGGCCCGTTATGGGGGCCTGGCCCGGCATCGGGGCCTGATCCGGCGGTGAGGCTTGACCCGGCATCGGGGCTTGATCCGGCGGTGGGGCCTGGCCCGGCGGTGGGACCTGGCCCGGCACCGGGGCCTGGTCTGGCGGTGGGGGACAGCGACTCGTGCAGGAGCTGCGGGCCGAGGGCTGAGCCGCCGATGCCGACGTGAATGACGTGCCTGAAGGGGCCAGCCGTCCCTTGGATGGCGCCGTTGCGGATCTGGCTGGCAAAGGTGCAGACGGAGTCGATGGCGGCGGCGATCTCGGTGCGCAGCCCGGCCGTGGGGGCCAGCTCGGGGGCGCGCAGCCAGTAGTGCCCGACCATCCGGTTCTCGTCCTGGTTGGCTATCCCCCCGGCTTCCAGCGCTGCCATGGCTTCCATCGCCGCCGTAGCGGCTGGCAGCATGCCGCCGAGGTAGGCCTCGGGGAACCGGACGCGGCTCACGTCGAGGGAGAACCCCAGGTCCGGGGCCATGAGGCAGTACCGCCGGTAGCGGTCCCATTGATCGGCCATGGCGGCACTCTACGTCGCTGCTGGGCGCGCCGGCCGGCCGCTGGTAAACCTTTCCGTTGAAGCTGGCGTCAGTATGAGAGGATCGGCGGGAAATCGGCGGCAGCGGGAGAGGGGCGCGCGGAATGACTACTCGGCATCCGCTGCGGACGGCCGGCGTTGACGCGGGTAAGCGCGCCCGCCTGCGCCGGATCCTGTTCGGCGCGGGACTGCGCAACGGCACCGGGATGTTCCTGCCCTACGATCAGGGCCTCGAGCATGGCCCACGGGACTTCTTCGCCAATCCGGTGGCCGGCGATCCGCGTTATGTCTTCGAGCTGGCGGTGGAGTGCGGGTTCAACGGCATCGCCATGCAGATCGGGCTCGCCGAAAAGTACTACGCGGAGTTCGCCGGCGAGATCCCGCTGATCGTGAAGCTGAACGGAAAGACCGACATACCGCCCGACGACAACCCGCTGTCGCCGGTCAATGCGACGGTCGAGGACGCGGTCCGGCTCGGCGCCGAGGCGGTCGGCTACACCCTCTACGTCGGCTCCCCCAGCCAGGCCGACGATTTCGCGCAGCTGCGCCAGGTCCGCCAGGACGCGGACCGGTTCGGGATGCCGGTGATCATCTGGGCCTACCCCCGCGGGTCGGCCATGGCTGGCAAGGGCGGGCTGAACTCCCTTTACGCGGTGGACTACGCCGCGCGCACCGCGCTGGAGCTTGGCGCCGACGTGGTGAAGGTGAACTTCCCGCAGCCGGACAAGACGAACAACGTCAAGAGCGAATACGTCCGGCCGTGGTCCACGCAGGAGGCCATGCGGCAGGTGGTGACGTCGGCGGGCCGGTCGCTCGTCCTGGTCAGCGGCGGCAGCATGGCAGACGACGACGTGATACTGGAGAAGGCGCGCATATCGATGGACGCCGGGGCGACCGGCGTCATCTTCGGCCGCAACGTGTGGCAGCGCGACCGCGAAGAATCGCTCCGGTTCGTCGCCCGGCTGCGCGACCTGCTGAAGCAGTACCCCAGCGAACCCTAACCGGCGGCCGAACCCGGTCCCACCTCCCGGCGGAGCACTGCGAGCGCACCTGGACCGGGCGCTTCCAGGTCGAGGACCTCAACGGCACCGAGCGGCGGGGACTGGCGCCGAACTGAATCCGGAATAACTTCAGGCCGCGGTCCAGGGCTGGCCGGCGAGCACGGCGAGGTGCAGTGAGACCAGGGTGTCCTCCAGGCCGGTGATGGCCTTCTTGCCCTTGCCGTGCCTGGCCGCGGCGCGTACCAGCTCGGTGGTCGCGCAGGCCACGGCGAGGCAGGCCTCGTAGGGAACCGCGGGCCAGTCCGGGTGAGAGCGGCGCGCGTGGGAGTGCCAGGCCTGGTCCAGCCGGGCGAAGTTATGCTGCGCGGCCTCGATCCGGTCCACGGCACGGGGGCCGGCCGCGGGCATGTCAATGTAGAAGGCACGGGTGAAGGCGGGCTCGGCGGCAAGGAAGCCGAGGAACGCGGCGATGCCTGCCCGCAGCGACTGTTCCGCGCTGGCAGCCGCCGGCAGCCGCTTGGTCGCGGCCACCACCTGGTCGACCATCACCTGGCCGCCGACCCGGGTCGCGGCCAGGAAGCAGTCCTCCTTGTCGGTGAAATGCTCGTAGAACGCACCCTTCGACACCCGCGCGCCGCGCACGATACCGGCCACCGTGACGTCGTGGAACCCGTGCTTGGCCACCGCGGCGATGGCCGCCCGCAGCAGGCGCTCGCGCTGCGCCGCCTTCACGGTCTCGGCCGGCAGACCGTTACGGCCGCGGGGCAGGCCGGGCTCACCCTCGTGGGTGCGAGCGAGATACCCCTCTTGTCTCAGGACGGACACGCTCCTAACATACAAACACACAAAAGTACGTGAAAGTACTTATGGGCAGCCATGGGTGGTTGTGCGCTCAAGACGAACACGGGCCGACCCCGCGCCCAGCCCCGGGCGCTGGTCCGACGACCATTGCGAGGACGCATGGAAGCGACTTCTGCCGGTACAGTCCCAGGCCGTCGCGGCGGAGTGCCCGTGCTGTGGCGCCGCCAGCTTGATGCCTATCCCAATACCGGGGCGCGGATGCTCTACCTGGCCGTTACGGTACTCGCCACCATCACGCTGTACTACGAGCTGTACGTCGGCGGCTCGGTGTCCACGTACCTGCTGGCCAACCTGCACATGAGCTTCACGTTCTTTGTGCTGATCCTGGCCTTCGGCAACCTGATCGGGGCCTTCGGCTCCTTGTTCGCCGGGATCACCGACCGGTGGGGCAGGGCGAACCTGGTGGTCATTGGGTTGTTTCTCACCGGGATCTTCACCCTGTTCATCATCCCGGCGGCGACCAACCGGTGGGCGTTCGGCATCGAGACCTTCGTGGTCGGCCTGATCGAGGGCGTCTGCCTGGTGGCCACCCCCGCGCTGATCCGCGACTTCTCCCCCCAGGTCGGCCGGGCCACGGCCATGGGCTTCTGGACCAGCGGCCCGGTGGTGGGCAGCCTGGTCGTCGCGGTCGTCGGCAGTGCCACCATCCCGAACGTCGTGCACAACACCCGGTTCTGGACACACGAATACGTGATCTGCGGCATCGTCGGACTGGTCGTATTCGTGATCGCCCTGGTCGCGCTGCGCGAGCTGTCTCCGCAGCTTCGCGACCAGCTCATGGTGACCATGCGCGACCGGGCCCTGATCGAGGCCAGGGCCAAGGGCCTGGACATCGAAGCGGCGCTCCGCCACCCGTTCCGCCAGCTGCTGAAGCTGGACGTGATCATCTCCTCCATCGCCGTGTCGGTCATGCTGCTCATCTACTACACGGCGGTCGGCTTCAGCGTCATCTACCTGAGCACGATCTTCGGCTTCTCGGTCAAGAACGCCAACGGCCTCGGCAACTGGAACTGGGGCTTCAACGTCATCGCGGTCATCCTGATCGGGGTGATCTCCGACCGGCTACGGGTGCGCAAGCCGTTCATGGTGATCGGCGCGGTCGTGGCGGCCGTGATGACGGTGGTCTACCTGTCCCAGGCGGGCCACCACCCCAGCTACTACACGCTGGCCATCATCCTGGCGATCGGCTCGTTCTTCCTGGGCGTGGCCTACACCCCCTGGATGGCCAGCTTCAC
>DASXMU010000239.1:0-1898 GCA_036495485.1 Streptosporangiaceae bacterium | reverse complement strand
CAGCCAGCCCCGGGCCAGCCGGCCTGGTGGCGCTGGCCAGCACAGCGCCGGTCGCCGGACCCGGCTCCGCGATGCCCGCCGCCAGCCGGGTGAACGTCAGCGTGCTGATCGGCCGTAACCAGGCCGGCCTGGCTGCCGCCGCGCAGGCCATATCCAACCCGGCCAGCCCGCGCTACCAGCATTACCTGAGCACCGCACAGGTCGCGGCGGAGTTCGGCGCCACCTCGGCGCAGCAGTCGGCGGTGAGCGGCTGGCTCAGCAAGTCCGGCCTGACCGTGACGCACGGCGACGGCTTCACCGTGGATGCGTCCGGCACCGTGGCGCAGGCGCAGTCCGCCCTGCACGCCAGGATGGGGCTGTACCGGCCCAGCGGCGGCGCCGAGCAGGTCGTCACGAACAAGCCGATGTCGGTGCCGGCCGCAATCGCCGGCTCGGTGAGCACGATCAGGGTCAGCCAGGCCAGGGTGCCGCTGACCCCGCATCAGAAGCTCGCGCCGCTGCCCGCTCACCCCCAGGCGCTCGCCGGGGTCACGCAGAAGTGCTCGGCCTACTTTGGCCAACTGTCGGCCGCCCACCTGCCCGCCGCCTATGGCAGGACCCTCACCTGGGCGCCTTGCGGCTACCTGCCGCAGCAAGTGCGGGGCGCCTACGGCGCCACCAGGTCCGGGCTGACCGGAGCCGGGGTGAGCGTGGCGATCCTCAGCGAGGATAACGACAAGACAGCTCTATCCGACGCCAACCGCTGGGCCAGGGATCGCCACTTCCCGCCGTTCAAGCCCGGCCAGTTCGCCACCAATATCGCCAGCGGCGCCTTCCCCGGCACCGGCGACGTGGAGAGCGCGCTCGACGTCGAGGCCGTGCACGGGATGGCTCCGGCGGCACGGGTCACATACGTCGTCGGCAACGGCACGATCACCGGTGACGTGCTGCTCGACGCGCTGGACACCGCCGTCACCCACCACATCGCCGATGTGGTGACCACGTCATGGTTCGAAGGCTGGCTGCCCGTGCCTAAGAGCATGATCACCGCCTGGGAAGGCGTGCTCCAGCGGGCGGCCGTCGAGGGCATCACCATGAACGTCGCCAGCGGAGACGCCCAGCTCCCCACGAAGATCCAGTACCCCGGCTCTGACCCGTGGGTCACCGGGGTCGGCGGGACCAGCATCGCCATCGGCGCACACGACAACTACCTGTGGGAGACCGGCTGGCAGACCGACGAGGCGAACCTGAACAAGTCGGCCACGGCCTGGAAGCCCGCTCCGCCTGGTAACTTCTTCGCGGGCACCACGGGTGGTATCTCCTCCTTCGCCGAGCCCTACTACCAGCAGGGTGTGGTGTCGGGGAACGTCATCAACGGCAAGGCCAAGCGGGCCGTGCCCGACGTGTCGGACTTCGGCGACTTCACCCTCGGGTACCAGATCGGCTACTCCCTTATCAGCCACCACAAGCTCGTCTTCGTCAACTCGGCCAACGGCGGAACCAGCCTGTCCTCGCCGTTGCTGGCCGGGTTCGAGGCCGACCTGGTCCAGGGCCGGAGCCACATCGCACTCGGCTTCGCCAACCCCGCGCTCTACGACCTGGCGAACACCAGCACCTTCCACGACGTCACGAGCAACCCGCAGGGGCAGGGCCGTACCGAGGCCGTCGTGTACGGCTCGGTCTTCGGCCTGCCGCCCACGCTGTCCACCCTGGGCCTGTGCTCGACCACCCCGGCCCACTTGACCTGCGGCGCCGGATACGACACGTCCTCCGGCATCGGGTCGCCGGGACCGTCCTTCTTCAGGTCGTTCGGATCACACCCCGTGCACTAACGCACTCTCGCAGCCCGAGGCGCCCGCGGACTCCTCCGTCCGCGGGCGCCAGGCACCTTCTCCGAGGCCGTCACCATCGCCGCACTT
>DASXMU010000238.1:0-7021 GCA_036495485.1 Streptosporangiaceae bacterium | reverse complement strand
GACTACGTAGGCCTGACCAGCCCATCCCAGGGCGTCGCCGTGCCGGCCGACACCAGCGTGCACCAGTTGTGGTTCACCTACGCCAGCGGGCAGAGCTGGGTGCCATCGTCGATCTCCAGCGGCTGATCATCCGGTGAAGTCGCCCGCGGCCAGCCGCAGGCCGCGCAGCAACCCGAACAGCTCGGCGAGCTGGCCGCTGTCATACCCGGCCATGCCGAACTCCGCCGTCATCAGCTCCCCGGTGGCGGCCGTGACCACCGCCCGGCCACGGCCGGTTATCCCGGCCAGCGTGCCCCGGCCGTCGCGCGGGTTGGGCTTGCGCACGACCAGGCCCTGTCTCTCCAGCCGGCCGATCGTGTTGGTGACGCTGGTCGGGTGCACCATCAGCCGCTGGCCGATCACCCGCAACGGCAGCGCGCCGCGGTTGCTGAAGCTGAGCAGGACCAGCGCCTCGTACCGGGCGAAGGTGAGCCCGTGCGGCTTGAGTATGCGGTCGAGCTCGCCCAGCAGGATCTGCTGCGCCCGCATGATCGAGGTGACGGCGGCCATGGCCGACGGCGGCCCGAACCTCCGCTCCCAGATGTCCGCCGCCCTGGCGATGGGATCGAAGGGCAGCTCAAGCGGCTTCGCCACATCGCCACGGTAGCGCGGCCGGAGTGGACACTGCCGTAGGCTGCGGAGGATGGATTGGAGTCTGCTGGCCTGCGGGCGCGGGGGCCATGTCACCTACGCGCCGGACGAGCCCGCCGTGCGCGCGCAACTGTCGGGGCAGACCCCGCTGGGCGAGAGCTGGCGGTGCCTGCGCTGCGGGGCGTTCGCGCCAGGGCCGCCCGGCGGTCATGGGCCGGTGTCGGACGCTCCACAGGTGCGCCGGGGTAAAGAGGTCCGCAGCGCGCTCATCCTGCGGATCTTCGCCGTGGAGCGGTTTGTGCGGGCGCTGGTGTTCGGCGGCGCAGCGTTCGGGGTGTGGCGGTTCTCCTATTCGCGGCTGTCGCTGGAGCAGTCCTTCGACCACGCCCTGCCTGACGTGCGCAGGCTGTACCAGGACCTCGGCTTCAGCTTCCAGCACTCCAAGCTGCTCGGCCTGGTCCAGGATGCCCTGAAACTGAACTCGCACACGCTGCGCTACCTGGCGCTCGGCCTGGCCGCTTATGCGGTCATCGAGATCATCGAGGGTGCCGGCCTGTGGCTGGTGAAACGCTGGGGCGAGTATTTCGCCATGATCGCGACATCAGCCTTCTTGCCTTACGAAATCTACGACCTGGTGGGCAAGGTCAGCGTGCTGCGGATGGCGACGTTCCTGGTCAACCTGGCCCTGGTCGTCTACCTGGTGGCCACCAAGCGCCTGTTCGGCGCGCGCGGCGGCCGGCGGGCCTACGAGGCACGCCTGCGCGAGGACTCCATAGTTGAGTTTGCCGCTGCTGCTGCCGCTGCTGCTGATGTCCCTGGCCCTGCCCACGCCCCCGTCCCTGTCCCCGCCTCCGCGTCCACCTCCGCCGCCGCTGAGGCTGATCTTCCGGATTATTTGGGGAAAGAAAGACACCAACGGTCCCCTGGTGGGCCTGTCGCGGACGCTGGCCCGGGTGCGGGCGGACCGGAGGCCTCAGAGGGGGGCGGGCCGGACGCGGAGGGCGGGCCGGAGGCTCCGGCAGAAGGCGGGCCGGACGCCGAGCCGGAGGCCAGGGGCGGGGCCGAGGGCGGACCTGGACCCACGGGTTGGCCGGTCGCGGCGCGGCCTCCGCGTCGCTGATCAGCGTGCCGATCTGGTCCTCTGAAGACCCATCGCAGATGCCGACCCGGCAGGGACCGACCGGAAGCCCCGGCCGAGGCCGGACCTGAACCCACGGGCGAGGAGGCCGGACCTGGACCCACGGGTTGGCCGGTCGCGGCGCGGCCTCCCGGCCGCTGACCAGCGTGCCGACCCGGTCCTCTGGAGACCTATCGCGGATGCCGACCTGGCAGGGACCGACCCGAAGCCCCGGCCGAGGCCGGGCCCACTGGCGGGTCCGTTACGGCTCGGACTCCTGGTCGCTGACCAGCGTGCCGACGAGGTGGTCGGCGGCTGTGTAGGGGTCCAGCTCCCCGGCGGCGACCTGGGCCGCCACCTCGTCCAGCCCCTCCGGCAGGCGTCTCATCTTGCGGCGCAGCGCGGCCAGCGCGATACCGGCCACCTCTTCCCTGGCCCTGGCCAGGCGCCGCCGCTCGCGCTCGCCCGACTCAGCCAGCCAGGCCCAGTGCGCATCGAGTTTGCCGGTCAGCTCCGCTATGCCCTCGCCGGTGCTGGCGACCGTGCTCACGATCGGCGGCTTCCAGCCGGACCCGCCCGGATCACCCTGGTTGCCCAGGGCGATCATGCCGCGCAGATCCCTGACCGCCTGCTGCGCCTGCGGCCGGTCCGCCTTGTTCACCGCGAACACGTCCGCCACCTCGAGGATGCCGGCCTTGGCGGCCTGGATCGAGTCGCCCATCCCGGGGGCGACCAGCACGATCGTCGTGTCGGCCAGTGACGCGATCTCCACCTCCGCCTGGCCGACCCCGACCGTCTCGATCAGGATCAGGTCGAAGCCGGCCGCGTCCAGGACGCGCAGCACTTGCGGCGTGGCCACCGCCAGCCCGCCGAGGTGTCCCCGGCTGGCCATCGACCGGATGAACACGCCGTCGTCGGTGGCGTGGTCCTGCATCCGGATCCGGTCGCCGAGCAGCGCCCCGCCGGTAAACGGCGAGCTGGGGTCGACGGCGATCACGGCGACCCGCAGCCCCTCGCCCCGGTAGGCCTTCACCAGGGCGCCGGTCATGGTGGACTTGCCCACCCCGGGCGATCCGGTCAGGCCGACGACGCGGGCACCGCCGGCCAGCGGCGCCAGCGCCGTCATGATCGGCCGCAGCTCCGGCGCGCCGTTCTCGATCAGGGTGACCAGCCGCGCCAGGGCGCGCGGGTCACCGGCACTGGCCCGCTCGACGAGCCGGTCAGGACCGGCCACCGAAGGACCGGCTGCCGCTGGGCTGGCGTCCGCGACGGGTCCGCCGGGAGACCGTTGGGGGTCTCTTTCTTTCAAATCATCGTGAGGATCCATGGATGCCGGGGCAGGAGCAGGGGCAGGGACATCAGCCGCGACGGGTGCGGCTGCGGCCCGGTCAGGCACCGGTGGCGGCCTGTGCGGGCACCCTGAGCAGCAGTGCGTCGCCTTGGCCGCCGCCGCCGCACAGCGCGGCCGCGCCCAGGCCGCCGCCGCGCCGCCGCAGCTCGTAGGCCAGGTGCAGCGCGATCCGCGCCCCGGACGCGCCGATCGGGTGGCCGAGCGCGATCGCGCCGCCGTTCACGTTGACCTTCTCCGGGCCTACGCCCAGGTCCCGCATGGACTGGATGGCGACGGCGGCGAACGCCTCGTTGATCTCGATCAGGTCCAGGTCGCCGAGGGACGCCCCGGCCTTGCGCAGCGCGTGGGCGATGGCGCCGGACGGCTGGGACAGCAGCGAGTTGTCCGGGCCCGCCACGTTGCCGTGCGCCCCGATCTCGGCCAGCACCGGCGCGCCGCGTTCGGCGGCTGCCTCCGCCGACATCACCACGACGGCGCACGCCCCGTCGGAGATCTGCGAGGCCGAGCCCGCCGTGATCGTGCCGTCGGCGCCGAACGCCGGGCGCAGCTTGCTCAGGCCCTCGGTGGTGGTCTCTGGGCGCACGCCCTCGTCCGTGTCGAACACGATCGGGTCGCCGCGCCGCTGCGGCACCTGGACGGCCACGATCTCCTCGTCCAGCAGCCCGTTCTTGATCGCCTCGGCCGCCCGCTGGTGCGACCGGGCGGAGAACTCGTCCTGCTCCGCGCGGCCGATCCCGGCCTTGACGGCGTGCCGCTGGGTGGAGTCGCCCATCGAGATGTGGTCGAAGGCATCGGTCAGGCCATCGTGGGCCATGGCGTCGAGCAGTTCGGCCGAGCCGTACCGGTAGCCGGATCGCGCGCCGTTCAGCAGGTGCGGCGCCCCGGTCATCGACTCCATGCCGCCGGCCACCACGACGTCATACTCGCCCGCCCGGATGAGCTGGGCGGCGAGCGCGATCGCGTCCAGGCCGGACAGGCACACCTTGTTGATCGTGATGGACGGGACGGACATCGGGATGCCTCCCGCCACGGCTGCCTGCCGGGACGGGATCTGGCCGACGCCGGCCTGCAGCACCTGACCCATGATCACGTAGTCGACCTGGCCGCCGCTGATCCCGGAGCGCTCGAGCGCCGCCTTGATGGCGAAGCCGCCGAGCTCGACGCCCTTGAAGTCCTTGAGCGAGCCGAGCAGCCGCCCGAAGGCGGTCCTGGCCCCTCCTACGATCACCGCGTCCCGCATCAGCGCGACCTCCCTGTCCTGCCCGCCTGTCCGTCCCGCATCGGCTCTGACACGGGACCGTCTGCCACGATACCTAGGACTTTAGGCTCGTCATCGAGGAGGCATGTGGTGCATACCCTGCTCACCCGCATCGACCATGTCGGAATCGCCTGCCGCAACCTGGACGAGAAGATCTCTTTCTATGAATCGGCCTTCGGCCTCACTGTGGTAAGCCGCGAGGTAAACGATGAACAAGGTGTCAGCGAAGCCATGCTGCATGTCGCCGATGGCCCTGCCGGATCGTCTTACATTCAGTTGCTCGAACCGCTCGGCCCGGACACTCCGGTCGGCCGGTTCATCGAGCGGCGCGGCGAGGGAATACACCACATCGGATATGGCGTGGCCGATCTTGGGCAGGTGCTGAGCACGCTCGCCGCAGACGGCATCAGGCTGATCGATGAGCGCCCCAGGCACGGTTCCATGGGCGCCTCGGTGGCGTTTCTGCACCCCAGGGGCATGGGCGGTGTGCTGACCGAACTGGTGCAGACACAGCCCCCTGAATAGGCGTTATATAACACCAGCCCCACCAGAGGGGGACAGCTCCACTCATATACGAAAGAGGGGATATTCGGGCTGAGGAAGTGAGAAGGCACAACCTCAGCATCTCGGACGGAGTACGCTGCCATGGGTTGGGCGGTGAGGCTTGCGGCGATCCGTACCGGCCGGGGCTGGGTGCAGGGAGGTCCGGTATATGCACTCCCCCGGCAGTCGGGTCAGCAAGCTGGAGCCGCTAACGTGTCGGGTGCCCTCACCTTTACCTACTCCCAGGATCAGGCGCTATGCAGTCGGATATTGATGCCCAGCTAAGCAACTTCTTCGAAGAGTCTTCGCCGCGCGAGTTCGCCAAGGTGATGCGAGGGTACGACCCGCATCAGGTCGATGAACATCTCAAGCAGGTCGACACCGAGGTGCGCCAGCACCGCGACCAGGTGCAGGCGCTGCAGCGCGAGCTGTCCGACGCGCACCGGCAGATCCAGGAGCAGGAGCGCCCCACCTACTCCGGTCTCGGGTCGCGCATCGAGCAGCTGCTCCGGCTGGCCGAGGAACAGGCCACGGAGATCGTCCAGGAGGCGCGGTCCAGCGCCAACGAGTTCCACGCGGCCGCCAAGGTAGACGCGGCCGAGGTTCGTGCGTCGGCCGAGAACGAGGCCACCGAGCTGCGGGCCACCGCCAAGCGGGAGACCGACGACCAGCGGGCCGGGGCCGAGCGCGAGGCGGACGCTATCCAGACCGCCGCGCGGCGCGAGTCCGAAGAGCTGACCTCGACCACCGAGCGCGAAGTCTCCAAGCTGCGGGCCACCGCCGACCACGAGATCGCCGAGAAGCGGGCCGCGATCGAGCGCGACATCGCCAAGCTGCGCACCTCGACCGAGCGCGAGGTCGCCCAGCTCAAGGCCTCGGCCAAGCGCGAGCGCGACGAGATCCTGACCACCTCCAAGCGCCAGGCCGACGAGATGCGCAGCCAGGCGCAGCGCATCCTCGAGGAGAGCGAAGCGCAGCGCGCCCAGCAGGAGGCCGAGTTCGAGATCCACCTCGCCGCCAAGCGCGAAGAGGCGGAGCGGCAGCAGGCGGAGCGGCTCGCCGCGGCGCAGGCAGCCACCCAGAAGCTGGTCACCGAGGCCGAGCAGCGCGCGTCCACGGCCGAGCAGCGGGCCTCCAAGGCCAGCGCCCAGGCCGAGCAGACCCGGCGCGAGGCCGACCAGCACGCCCGGACCCTCGTCGGCAACGCCAAGAAGAACGCCGACCAGATCGTCGCCCAGTCCAAGGCCCAGGCGAACCAGCTGCTGTCCGAGACCAAGTCCGAGGCCGAGCGGCACCGCGCCGCGGCCCAGCGCCAGGTGGACGAGCTGACCCGGCAGAAGGACAGCATCACCAGCCACCTCACCCAGCTGCGCCAGCTGCTCGGTGGCCAGCTCCCCGGCATGGACGAGGCCCTGGCGGCTCCCGCGGCCAAGGCCGGTATCGGCTCTGCCCCGGCGCCAGCACCCGCCGACGCCCCGGCCCCGAAGCCCCGCTCCGAGGAGCCACGGCAGGCGCCCGCGCACGCGGCACCGTCCCGTGCCGCCAACGGCCCCGCCGCTCAGCAGGGTGGCCAGCGCCAGTCCGCTCCACGGCAAGGTGGCAGCCAGTCCGGCGGCGCGCGCCAGCCGGTCGGCAGCAAGACCAGCAAGTCCAGCGACGAGGACTGGTGGACCGAGTAGCTAGTCGCTAGCCGTACGACAAGAGGCCGCCGGGGTACTGCCCGGCGGCCTCTTCCATGCCCACGGAGGTTCGCCGTCAGCCGGCGAACTGGGCGATGTCAACCGGCGGCAGGCCCTTCACCTGCTCCTTGGTGAGCTTGAGCTTGATGCCTTCCTTGTCCACTTTGGCTACGGTGCTGATCGGGATGGCTACGTCCTTGCGGCCCCACAGGTGCCCCTCCTGCAGGAGCACGTGGGTCACGTGCTTGTCTTCGGTATCGACGACAAGCCCTTCGACCCGGCCGATCTCACCGTCGGTGGCATGGACGTGCTCGCCGCGCCACACCTCCACCTCACCGATCGGGATCTTGTCGTAGGTGACCGGCGGGATGAGGTCGGCGCCGCCGAAGCCCTCGCCGAGGCCCCGGCCGCCCATGACCAGGCTGTAGTAGGGCCAGGCGAGC
>DASXMU010000237.1:0-7756 GCA_036495485.1 Streptosporangiaceae bacterium | reverse complement strand
CCATCCTGGCCCTCGCCGCCTGAACGCCCTGCTTCAGCCAGCAGAAAGAACTCAAAGCAGCCAGACGACTACAACTCGCGGGAAAGGAAACGCACCCATGTCACATGGGTGCGTTTCCTTTAGAGAGAGCCGTGTCTGCGTGGCTGCGCTGAGTGGTTCCCGGTGGCGGGCTGCGGGATGGTCCCGGCTGGCTTGCCTTGCGCCGCGGGATTTCCGGGACAGGTGAGGCTCCCGTTCCGTACGGTCCTGAATTGCGACAAACGGGACCAGGGAAAGGAAGCCTCGGGTGGCATCGTATGCGGCGGACGGGCTGGCGGCGAGCGGGGAGCCGGCGGCAGGGGGAGTGCTGGCGCCGGAGCTGGCGCGGGCGGTGGCGGCCGCGGAGGCAGCCGAGCCGGGATCTGGGCCTGCGGTCCTGCGGGTGATTCTCCTGGTCAGGAACGCGGGACGGCTCGCGGAGCTGGACGCGATGGAGACGCTGGCGGTGGAGGAGAGCCGCCGGATCGGACGGGAGTGCCTGCAGCTGGCGCTGGATGGCCAGGCGTTCGCCGAGTGCTGGCTGCCGGGGGTGAGGGGATCGGACGGGGTGCTGCGCCAGGGGAAGGCCGACAGCAGCAGGTCGCTGCTGTCGCTGCTGGGGCACGTGAGGGTGCGGCGGGCCGCATACCTGCCCGGGGAGGCCGGGGTGCCGGCGCTGCACCCCCGGGACGCGGTGCTGAACCTGCCGCCGGGCGGCTTCACCTGGCAGTTCCGGAAACTCGCGGAGATAACGTGCCGGTCCGGAACCTATAGCAGTGCGGCGGAGGTCGCCTCCATGGTGACCGGGACCCTCACCGGGAGCCGGCAGCTGCGGGAGATCATGCAGGACTGCGCCGCCGACGCCGGGGAGTTCGCGACGGACCGCCCGGTCCAGGACCCGCCCGTCCTGACGGGCCCGGACGGGACGGGCAGGGCCGTGACCGGGGTGGCGTCCGCGGACGCTAAGGGCGTCAGCATGCTGAAGGACTCCTTGCGCAAGGACGCGGCCCGCAAGGCCGCGAGGAAGGACTGCCCTGCCGCCCGCAAGCTCGGGTCCGGGGAGAAGAGCGGGAACAAGCGGATGGCCGAGACCTGCGTCGTCTATGACTGCCTGCCCCCCCAAGGAGAACCCCGGACCCCCGATGAGATCATGCGCCGCCCCCGCAGCGAGCCGGGCCGGCACCCGCGGGCCCTCAACCGCGCCTACTCCTGCGACATCGTCTCCGCCTGCGCCGACAGCATCAGGGCGGGGGTCTTCGCCGAGATCGACCGCCGCGACCCGCTCCGCCTGCGGCAGTGGATCGGCCTGGTCGACGGCAACAACGACCAGATCAGGGTCTTCAGCGAGGAAGCCGCCAAACGAGGCATGGACATGCCTCTCATCATCGACTTCATCCACCTTCTGGGCTACCTGTGGAAAGCCTCCTGGTGCTTCGTCCCCGCCGGGGACATCCCCGCCGCCGAGGCCCAGGTCACCGACTGGGGCGAGGCGATCCTCCTCGGCAAGTCCGCCGGTGTCGCCGCGGACATCGGGCGCCGGGCCGCCGCCGACCCGCCAAGACCGGGCAGCGAGCACGCCAGGAACATCCGCAAGACCCTGTCCTACCTGAAAAACAAGGAACCCTACCTGGACTACCCCACAGCGCTCGCGAACGGATGGCCGATCTCCACCGGCATCATCGAAGGAGCCTGCAGGCACCTCGTCGGCGACCGCATGGGCGTCACCGGCGCCAGGTGGAGCCTGCCCGGGGCCCAGTCCGTCCTGTGGATGCGCGCCATCCACGCCAGCGGCGACACCGGCGCCTACTGGGACCACCACATCCGCGCCGAGCACCAGCGCAACCATCTCAGCAAGTACCAGGACCCCGGCGCCATCCTGGCCCTCGCCGCCTGAACGCCCTGCTTCAGCCAGCAGAAAGAACTCAAAGCAGCCAGACGACTACAACTCGCGGGAAAGGAAACGCACCCAAGTGCCATCGACCGCCACCCCGTGGTGTCGAAGTGCCATCGACCACCTTGGCCAGGTGGCCGGGCGGGCTTTCGCCCGCTCCGGCCAGGTTCTCAGCGCACGCCCCAGTGGTGTCGAAGTGCCATTGACCACCACCCCGTGGTGTCGAAGTGCCATCGACCACCTTGGCCAGGTGGAGCCGACCGGGCGCCCCGCTGGCACACCCCCGTGGTGTCGATGTGCCACCGACCGCCACCCCGTGGTGTCGAAGTGCCATCGACCGCCTTGGCCGGGTGGGCAGGGAGAGTGGGATGCCTCTGCACCGGGGTGGTTGACGCCGTCAGCGCAAGCCGGCTAAGGATAGTCATTGTCCGGCTAACGATGTGGTTGAGGATGGTGGAGATCATGAAGCTTGGGGTCGGTGTCGTCAGGTTCTCGTGGCCGGGTCCGGCCGAGCAGATCGGCCCGATCGTCACCCGGATCGCCAGGGTGGCGGATCAGGCCGGGGTCGACAGCATCTGGACGATGGATCACTTCTTCCAGATCCGGATGAGCGGCCTTCCGCCCGAGTCGCCCATGCTGGAGGCGTACGCGACACTGGCGTTCATCGCGGGCCACACCGAGCGGATCCGCCTCGGCACGCTGGTGACCGGGGTGCCCAACCGGCATCCCGGCGTGCTGATCAAGCAGGTGACCTCGCTCGACGTGCTCACCGGCGGCCGGATGGTGCTGGGCGTGGGGGCTGGGGCGCCGTTCAGCATCACCGCCAGCCATCAGGGCGGCGAGGCGGCCGGCCTGGGCATCCCCTACCCGCCGGCGCTCGCCGAACGGTTCGGGCGGCTGGAGGAGCTGCTGCAGATCGCCCACCAGATGTGGCGCGGCGACGAGACGCCGTACAACGGGAAGCACTACCAGCTCGGCCGGCCGCTCAACTCCCCCAACTCGCTGCAGCGCCCGCATCCGCCGATCCTGATCGGTGGCGGCGGCGAACGCCGGACACTGCGACTGGTCGCTCAGTACGCGGACGCCTGCAACCTGTTCGACGTGCCCGGCCGGTTCGCTGAGGACATCCCCCGCAAGCTAGGCGTGCTGCGGGAGTACTGCCGGGAACTGGGCCGCGACTACACCGGGATCGAGAAGACCATCACGTCCGAGTTCACTCTCGGCGAGGACCGCCAGGCCGGCCTGCGCCAGCTCGTCGCCCACCTGCGCGAACTGGCCGCCCTCGGCGTGGACCACGCCCTGCTCAGCCCGCAGAACGCCTGGGACGACGAGACCCTGGACGCCATCGCCTCGATCGTGCCCGAGGTGCACGCCATCCCAACCGCCGCCTAGCCCGAAGTTGCTGTAACTCTTTGTAGCGGCGCTGCTAACCAGGGGAAACTCTGTCGAGATAACCGGGTTTCCATGCTTGCAGCCAGAAAGATCTTCCACTTACAACGCTGTGACCAGGGTGGATACGCTTCATCCAGGAAGATCACGTAACTCCAGCCTAGCTATCTCCTCGCCCGGGCAGCAACCGGTAGACACCGCCCATCGCCAGCCCGAGGACGAGCAGCGCGGGGGCGAGGACCCGCGCACTCACGGCCCCGATGGCCAGCCCCATGACGGCGGGCAGGACGGCGCTGCCGAGCGCCGACGCCGCGACCTGAAGGCTGACCGTCCTGGGGGTCCGCGCCGCGTCGGCGGCACCGAGCCGGGCCGCCGTGGTGAGGGTGAACAGCGGGAAGATCGGGGCGGCGGCGAGGCCGACGGTCATCATGCCAACGACGGCCAGCGCGGCCGGGCCTGGCACCGCCATGAGCGCGGCCCCGAGGGCCACACCCGCGACCGCCCCGGTGAGCACGCGGGCCGCGCCGAGGCGTTCGGCCACCGGCCCGAGAACGGCCCGCCCAGCGAACATCGCCGCCCAGTACCCCGCCACGGCCACCCCTGCGGCACCGTGGCCCAGGCCGCGCCCAGCAGTCAGGAACACATACCCCCAGATGCCCGCTCCTGACTCGATCCCGGTCTCCACGGCGACGAACGTCAGCCCGCCCACGACAGCCGCTGCCGGCACCTTACGCTCGCGTACGGCCCCGGCTGGCCCCGTAGTGTGCGGGAGTGGCTCCCAGGCGTGGCGGGTCCAGCCGAACACCAGGGCCAGGGCTGCCACAGCGATCCCCATCGCCCCGTACACCCACCGCCAGGTGAGCCCGCCGCCCAGCAGCGCCGTCGTCAGCAGCGGGCCGGCCGTCGCGCCGAGGCCATAGCTGGCGTGCATCCAGTTGATCTGCCGCGCACCGAAGCGGCTGGCAGCGTAGGCGTTCAGGGCCGAGTCGAGCGCCCCGATGCCGACCCCGTACAGCACCATCCCGCCGCCAAACACCCACACCGACGGCGCCCGGGCCTCCACCACCAGCGCCAGGCCCGGCAGGAGGATACTGACGGTGACCACGGTGCCCATCCGCACACGGGCAAGCACCGGCGCAATGGCGACGCTCACGGCGACCGAGCCGACGACGCCGAAGATCAGCAGAATCCCGAGGACGCCGACCGGCTGATGCAAACTGAGCCTGATGGAGGGCCACAGCAGACCCAGGCTGGAGCTGGGCAGGGCAACGCCCAGGTAGGCAAGGCAGGAAAGACGGAAGGCAGGCACGGCGAGGACATCCTTCGACTCGCTGAAGCAGATGCTTCCCCGGCCCCAGTTCAGCGCGAGAGTGCCGCTGTGCCAGGCGCAGGGGCGAGTTCGCTGTGCCGCATTCCGAAGCAGCACGCGATGACGGGTTGCAGACCTACGGCGTCAACGCGTGCGCGGTTGCCCGGGTATCTCTCTCAGCTCCTTAGCGTCCTCACCTACGAAACGAAGTCTAAAATGATTACTCCTCACGTGCTATACAACAATGAGGGTGATGAGGCCGGATTCGCTATGCATGATGGTCAATCGGCCGAGCCTCGTGGGCACCTGTCCGTACCGGCCGACCAGGCATGGTTCTTCACCCCGGCTGGCTCGCTGGGGAACAGGAAGCGGACAAGGAAATCGCGGCAGGGCGAGGCACTGTCCACGAGTCGGCCGAGAGCATGTTCGCCCACCTCCACGACCTGGCCTGACCGTATCGATGACTGCCGGGACCGACCGGTGGGGCTGCGTCCCCGCGCCGGCGCAGACGGGTAACCTTCGATCATGCTGATCGTTCTGGGCGTCGAGGTCGATGTGGGCCGGCTGGACGCCATCTGCGACAAGTACGGGATCGGCGAGCTGAAAGTCTTCGGCTCGCAGGCCCGGGGTACAGCGGGTCCAGCGAGCGACATCGACGTCCTGTACACGCTCCGGCCTGGCCGCCGCTTGGGCTGGGAGATCGAACAACTCGCGGACGAGCTCACGCAACTCTTCGGTCGCCGTGTCGATCTGGTGTCAGCACGCGCCCTGCATCCCTTGCTCCGTCCATCGGTCCTGGCCGAGGCGGGGTCCGTGTATGCGGAGTGACATCTTCTCGCGGTCATCGCCGGGCCGGAACTAACGCCTAGCGGCTAGGGCTCTAGCCTGGATGTGTGCGCGCTATCAGGAGATTGTCCTGGGGACCTGGGGTGGAGTCCATACGGAGTCGGGAGCCGTGTAGTCGATGTTGTCCTGGATTCCCTGAAAAACCTGACGGTTGATCTGGTGCGTATAGGAGAACCCCGGAAGGATCTTCGGCTGCCTCTGACTGTCAGGAACCGGAACTGCGGCTTCTAGCCGAACCGGCTGGGCGATCAGGCGGCCAAGGTTCTGAATCGCCTGCGGGATCTCGTACAGATCGCGGTCCAGACTCACAATGATGGCCACATCACAGACTCGGGTGACGAGGAGTTCAACCACGTCAAGGCCGATGACTAGATCGATTCCCTTCTCTTGAGGGCGCATCCAGGGGGTGAGCAGCACTTCCTGTGGCAGTACATTTGGGCCGGGCCGTGGCAGTTTTCGACCCTGATGCCCCCAGTCCCAGTGGTACCGGAGGGGGCGAGTTATGACGGTGACGCCTTCGCGCCGCATGATGCTGAGCCGCCGATCGAGGTTGCGGGCACCGGTTGGGTCGTTGTTCGGATTGGGCCGCCCAGTGTAGAAGCGGCACCCGACATGTCTCCTTTCGCCCGCGAGGTGTTGCGCCAGCAAATGCGGGTGGCAGAGTGGATGACCGAACAAAGACTTGCATGTCTTGTAGAGGTTCTGCCCATCTACGAAGACAATGACCTTGGCTGCGGGGTTTGTCGCGAGCCCCTCAACTGCTGCATCGGGCATCTGGTTAGTTAATCAGACCAGGACGACAAAAAGCCCCGGTCATCCGATTAGGAAGCCGGGGCCCGTAAACCTGCACCTATCGTAGCACGTTTTAGCACGCTCCAGCTGGCCCGGCCTCGCCCGGGCCATCGAGTTCGTGAGCGACGACCCTGACCTGCTGTACAACCGGG
The DNA here is from genome assembly GCA_036495485.1 of Streptosporangiaceae bacterium. Taxonomy (GTDB): domain Bacteria; phylum Actinomycetota; class Actinomycetes; order Streptosporangiales; family Streptosporangiaceae; genus PALSA-505. Next base: position 1,359 of record DASXMU010000237.1, on the reverse strand, counting down.
CCCTCCTCTATCAGGCCAGCGGCGACTGACAGGCAGCGATCGACGACTGCACCGTGCCTTCGCCCTGCCCAGTCGAGCAGCTCGTCCAGCCCGAGGCGTTCGGCCTGCGGCGAGGCCATGGCGGCCAGCAGGGCGCCCGCGTCGGACGGACGGCCTGCCCCGATCAGCAGGTCGGCGGCGCGCTCGGGAAGACCGCGCGCCGCTGGCCGGCCATCCGGGTGAGCAGTGAGACCGCGTCCGGCTCGGCGTTCTGGATCTCGTCGACCACCACGACCGCGGGCTGCCCGGCCAGTGCCTCCAGCATCGCGTCCATGACACCCGCGGGCCCCGCGGCGGCTGCCTGCTCCATCCGTGCTGCCAGATCCGACAGGCCAACGCGTGCTGCAGCCGAGCGCAGCCGGAGCGGCAGCACGCCTGCCGGGACACCACTGGGCTCCAGCGCCGTCAGCACCGTGGCCACGCCCAGGACATCGCAGGACTCGGCGGCGAGCAGGGACTTGCCGTATCCGCCACCACCCAGCACGACACCGACGTTCGCGCCGACCAGGCGATCGGTCAGCCGGGGCCGCCGGATGTGGTACGCCGGCAGCTTCCCCACCGTGCCTCGCCCCACTCCCCCAGCAACCCGGTCATCTTGTCCCGTTTGTCCCGGCCAGGATAACCAGCGGATAGCCCAGCAGTTCGCGGCGGCTTGACCCGGCGAATTTTCTTTGTATATCATTGTGATATCTAATTTTGGGAAAGGTGGTAAGCCGGATGAAAGCGATGCTGGCTTTGCATGGGCGTCCCTGGGGGAGGCTGTTTGGCCCGGTAACTGTGATCGCGGCGGTGACCGTGCTGGCCGCGGCGTGCAGCGGGAGCGGACCGGCGCCGGTCAGCACTGTGTTTCCCGGCGCGGCGAGGCCGTCGGGGTCGTGGCCGTATCCGAATGGCGACATCGCCAACACCAGGGACGCGCTGGGCTCGGCGATCTCGGCGGCGAACGTGTCGACGCTGCGGGAGGCCTGGGCGTTCAAGCTGGCGGGCACGGCCGCGGCCGGGGTCTCGGGGACGGGCTCGCTGACCGGGCCGCCGGTCGTCCAGCATGGCGTGGTGTATCTGCAGGACGAGGATGCCAACGTGTACGCGCTGGCGCTCGCCACGGGCAAGCTGAAGTGGGAATACCAGGTAAACCTGCCGGAGAAGAGCGGGCCCGGGCCAGACGGGGTGGCGGTCGTGGGCGGCACCGTGTACGGGGACACGTCGGCCTCGGTCTTCGCGCTGAGCGCCGCGACCGGCAAGCCGACCTGGGTGGACAGCAACCTGCTGAACAGCGGCCAGGGAGCCTTCGAGATCCAGCCACAGGTGGCGGACGGCCGG
>DASXMU010000236.1:0-32707 GCA_036495485.1 Streptosporangiaceae bacterium | reverse complement strand
CCGCCGCCTGCGTCATGCTGCAAGGCATGGACGTGCGCATCGACGAATCTCTGGCGGGCATCGACTGGCACCAGGTCAAGGCCGACCTGACCGCCGACGATTTCGACAACGGCCGGTCCGCCGGGGCGCTGCACGCGTCGTTCGCCCGGTCGCAGCACGTCTCCATCGCCCGCGACGGCGAACGCGTCGTCGGGATGGCCCGGCTGCTGTCCGACGGCGTCTGCAATGCCTACCTGCTCGACGTCTGGACGCAGTCGGCGTACCGCAGGCGGGGCATCGGCGGTCGGCTGGTACAGGTGCTCGTCGACCGGGTGCCCGGCCAGCACGTCGGCCTGCAAACCGACGAGGCCGAGTCCTTTTACGCCACGCTCGGGTTCCGCCACCAGCCGCATTTCATGTCGGTCATCTCCGGCACCTGGCTGCATAACGACGCGAACCGCTAGCCATTTCCGTCCGGTTCAGGCTGAAGACGTCGGCCGACTACGAGCAGCAAGGTATGCGGATAAAGAAATGATAAAAGGGGATACGGGGAGAGGCGGGTCAGGGGCGAAGGGAGAGGCGGGTCAGGGGCGAAGGGAGTATGCAGGCGTCAGGGATGGGGCTCGAATCCGGCGGCCGAATCCTGCCCGGACCACCGGGCGACATAGCTGAACCGGTCGGCGCGCACCAGGCTGTGCCGCCACTCGACCGGCGTCGTCTCGCGCGACGCCATCCGCTCGATGGCCAGCGCCGGCGTCCCGTCCGGCAGGCCGAGCAGTGCGCGCTGCTCCTCGTCGGGCAGCACCGGGCGGATCCGCTCCCAGCCGCCGTCCAGCCGGATGCCGCACTGGACGTGCAGCTCGCGGTAGAGCGCGGTGCGGGTGAAGTCGGTGCTCAGCAGCGGCCGGGCCAGCGCCGCGGGCAGCCAGGAGGAGTCCAGCACGATCGGCTCGTCGTCGGCCAGCCGCAGCCGCTCGAGGTACACCAGCGGCTCGTCGGCAGGCAGGCCGAGCACCCTGGCCGCCTCCTCGTCGCGGCGCTCCTCCAGCCGCCGGACGATGCTGCGCTGCACGAAGCCCTGCTCCTCGGCCGACCGGAACAGGCTGTACAGGGCGCCGAGCGGCTGCTCGATCACCCGGCCCGTGACGAACGTTCCGCGGCCCCGGCCGCGCTCGACCACGCCCTCGGCCTGCAGCCGCCTGACCGCCTCCCGCACGGTGTGCCGGCTGACGCCGTACTCCTCGGTCAGCTCCTCGTCGCCGGGGAAGTGCGCGCCGAACTCGCCCCGCGCGAGCCTGCGGCGCAGGTCGCCGAGCACCTGGGCCCACAGCGGCAGCGCGCTGTTCCGATCGACGATCACGCTGTCAAGTATGCGGAGTATTATCCAAAACTTCCTAGTGATCTTGGTTCCCACAATCGCCGTCTGCGAAGACGCGACTCAGACTTCGAGTTTTGAATACCATCCGCGGTGCGGACGGCCATAAAGCCGGTCCCTGATCGCAGGTCGCCCCGGCGCGCAACCCCCCGGCCTGGCCGGCAGCCGAAGGTCCGGGGAGCGCAGCGCCGGTCGTTGACACCCTGTGCGGCGAGGGCTTGAATGTACGTACATTCGGAGGTTTCGCCCGAGGAGGCTTCCCGTGCATGATTTTCAAGATAACAGACCGGAATTATGTATTATTGATCAGCGGGAACCCGCTGGTCACTGGCCCAGCCTGACCCTGATCACGCCCGGCCTGATCCCGATCAGGCCGGGCCTGATCCCGATCACGCTCGTGCTGGAAGGAGCCGTCGGCCGATGCACAACGTTGTGACCATCGAGACGCCGGGTCTCAGCGACCGCAGTTACCTGGCCCACGACGGCGAGGCCGCAGTCGTGATCGACCCGCAGCGGGACATCGACCGCGTGCTCGCGGCCGCGCAGACCGCCGGGGTGCGGATCACCCACGTGCTGGAAACGCACATCCACAACGACTACGTAACCGGCGGGCTGGCGCTGGCCGGCGCGACCGGCGCCGCGTACGTCGTCGCGGCGGCCGACGAGGTCGGTTTTCGCCGGCTGCCCGTCCGCGACGGCGACAAGCTGACCGCGGGCGGTCTGACGCTCACCGTCGTGCACACGCCGGGCCACACCCCCGGCCACCTGTCGTACGTGCTGCGCGAGGCCGGCGGCGAGCCGGCCGCGGTGTTCACCGGCGGCTGCATGCTGTACGGGGCGGTCGGCCGCACCGACCTGATCGGGCCGGACCAGACCGAGCGGCTCACCCGCGCCCAGTACCGTTCGGTGCGACGGCTCGCCGAGATTCTTCCTTACGATGCCCACGTCTATCCGACGCATGGATTCGGCAGCTTCTGCTCGGCCACTCCGACCAGCGGCGACACCTCGACGATCGGCCGCGAGCGGCAGGTCAACGTGGCGCTGACCAGCGACGAGGACTCGTTCGTGAAGGAGCTCATCAGCGGGCTGGTGGCCTACCCCCGGTACTACGCGCAGATGGGCCCGGCCAACCGGACCGGGCCGGCCGCGGCCGACCTGACCCCGCCGGTCCCGGCCGACCCGGCCGAGCTGCGCCGCCGGATCGACGCCGGCGAATGGGTGGTGGACCTGCGGCAGCGGACCGCGTTCGCCCGCGGTCACGTCACCGGGACGATCTCGGTGGAGCTGGGCGACCCGTTCGGCACCTACCTGGGCTGGACGATCCCGTTGGGAACGCCGCTCACCCTGGTCGGCGACGACCCCGGGCAGGTGCGCGACGCGCAGCTGCAGCTGAGCCGGATCGGCATCGACCGGATCGAGCGCGCGGCGACCGGACCGGTCGTGCAACTGGCCGGCGGCGCCCCGCTGGGCAGCTACCCGGTGACCAGGTTCGAGGACCTGGCCCGCGAGTGGGCCCGCGACGGGCTGGTCGTGCTGGACGTGCGCCGCCCGGACGAGTGGCGCGACGGGCACCTGGCCGGGGCGACGCATGTCCCGTTCTGGGAGCTTGAGCAGCGGACCGGCGAGGTGCCGGCCGGGGAGGTCTGGGTGCACTGCGCGAGCGGCTTCCGCGCCTCGATCGGGGCCTCGATCCTGGACCGGGCCGGACGGCAGGTCGTGCACGTCGACGACGACTGGCCGCGGGCGGCCGAACTCGGCCTGCCCGTCGTCAGCGGGCCGGCCGCGTGACCGAAGGTCCCGTTGACCGGCTGCAGCGGTGGGTGAAGGTCCTCGACCAGGACCGCTGCATCGGCTGTCACGCCTGCACGACCGCGTGCAAGAGTGAGAACGAGGTACCGCTCGGCGTCACCAGGACCTACGTGAAGTCGGTCGAGGTCGGCACGTTCCCCCAGGTCCGCCGCGCGTTCCAGGTGACCCGCTGCAACCAGTGCGCGGACGCGCCGTGCGTGGCCGCCTGCCCGACCCAAGCGATGTACCTGCGGCCGGACGGGATCGTCGACTTCGACAAGGAGATCTGCATCGGCTGCAAGGCGTGCATCGCCGCCTGCCCATACGACGCGATCTTCATCAATCCCGATGACAACTCGGCCGAGAAGTGCAACCTGTGCGCGCACCGGCTGGAGATCGGCCTCGAGCCGGCCTGCGTCACCGTCTGCCCGACCCAGGCGATCTTCGTCGGCGACCTGAACGACCCGTCGTCGAAGGTCGCCGAGATCGTCAAGCGGGAGCCGGTCACCGTCCGGCGGCCGGAGAAGGGCACCAGGCCCGGCCTGTTCTACAAGGGCGCGACCCAGGCCACGCTGGATCCGCTGGCCGCCCGGCGGCCGGACGGCGGGCTGTTCGCGTGGGCGACCCAGGGCGGCGAGCACGACCCCGGGCACGTGACCAGCGGCCATCCCGGCCGGCCCAACTCCAGCGCGGAGGCGCTGCTGTCCTACGACGTGGGCCATCACGCGCCGTGGGGCTGGCGGGTCAGCCTGTACACCTGGACCAAGGGCCTGGCGGCCGGCGGCCTGCTGGTCCCGCTGATCCTCATCCTGGCCGGGCGGATGTCCTGGACCGACGCGGCGGGCCGGTGGGCAGCGCCGCTGCTGGCGCTGGGCTTCCTCGGCGTCACCGGGATCCTGCTGATCTGGGATCTGCGCCATCCGATGCGGTTCTACCTGATCTTCACCCGGCATCACTGGCGGAGCTGGCTGGTCAAGGGGTCGTTCATCATCGGCGGGTACGGCGGCGCGGTCGCGCTGTACCTGCTCGGGTCGCTGGCCGGCTCGGTGCCGCTGCGCCAGGTCGCGGCGGGGTTCGCGCTGCCGCTGAGCCTGGCCACGGCGTGCTACACCGCGTACCTGTTCGCCCAGGCGCGGGCGCGGGATCTGTGGCAGAGCCCGCTGCTGGCGCCGCACCTGGCCGTGCAGGCGGTGCTGGCCGGCGCCGCGGCGATGCTGCCGTTCGCCCAGTGGCTCGGGCCGCGTCCGGCCGTGACCGCGCTGGCGGTGCTGCTGTGCGGGGCGGCGGCCGCGCACGTGCTGCTGGTCCTAGGCGAGATCAGCGTGACGCACCCGACCGAGCATGCTCACCTCGCGGCCGACGCGATGACCCGCGGCCGGTACGCCCGCTTCTTCTGGCCGGGGCTGGCCGCGGTCGCGTCGGCCGTCGCCGCCCCGTGGGTCGGCCCTGCCGCCTGGGTTCCCGCCGGGCTGGCCCTGCTCGGGCTGCTGGCGCACGAGCACGCCTACGTCCAGGCCGGCCAGTCCGTCCCGCTCGCCTAGCCGAAGGGGAGGCCCCGCTTGTCCCGCTCCGCCGATGTTCCGCGCGGCCGGCCCGGTCCGCGCAAGCGAGCCGCGCCGGCCGGGCCGACGGCGCGCGAAAGGGCCGCGGCGGAGCCGACCGCTCCGGGACCCGCCTCCGCCGATGTTCCGCGCGGCTGGCCCGGTCCGCGCAAGCGAGCCGCGTCGGCCGGGCCGACGGCGCCCGAAGGGGCCGCGGCGGAGCCGGCCGCTCCCGGACCCGCCTCGGCCGGCGAGCTGGCCGCGCTGGGGGAGCGGGTCTCGGCGGCGCGGGCGGCGGCCGAGGCCAGAGGCGAGACGTTTTACCCCGGCGCGAGCCGGGTGCACCTGGCCGCGTTCCCGCCCAAGGAGCGCTGGGACGACTGGGTCGAGCTGTCGTCGCGCGCCTGGCCGGCCCGCGAGGAGCACCACTACATGCTGGTGCCGACCACCTGCTTCAACTGCGAGTCGGCCTGCGGCCTGCTGGCCTATGTGGACCGGGACACCCGCCAGGTGCGCAAGTTCGAGGGCAACCCCGAGCACCCGGGCTCCCGTGGGCGCAACTGTGCCAAGGGCCCGGCCACGCTCAACCAGGTCACCGACCCCGACCGCGTGCTGTACCCGATGCGGCGGGCCGGGCGGCGCGGCGAAGGCAAGTGGGAGCGGATCACCTGGGACGAGGCACTGGACGCCATCGCCGCCCGCATCCGGGCCGCGCTGGCCGAGGGGCGGCACAACGAGATCATGGTGCACATCGGCCGCCCGGGGGAGGACGGCTACACCGAGCGGGTGCTGGCGTCCTGGGGCGTGGACGGCCACAACTCGCACACCAACGTGTGCTCGTCCGGCGGCAGGACCGGGTTCCAGTTCTGGATGGGCATCGACCGGCCGAGCCCTGATCACGCCAACGCGAAGGTCATCTACCTGATCAGCGCGCACCTGGAGGCCGGGCACTACTTCAACCCGCACGCCCAGCGGATCACCGAGGCCAGGGCCAACGGGGCCAAGGTGATCGTGCTCGACACCCGCCTGTCCAACACCGCCACCCACGCCGACTACTGGCTGTCCCCCCAGCCGGGCAGCGAGGCCGCGATCAACCTGGCCATCGCCAGCCACCTGATCCAGACCAGGCGGTACGACGCGGAGTTCGTCCGGAAGTGGTGGAACTGGCAGGAGTACCTGACCGAGTGCCACCCGGGCCTGCCAGCCACGTTCGAGGCCTTCCAGCGCGTGCTGGCCACCCTCTACACCGAGTTCACCTTCGAGTTCGCCGCCGCCGAGTCCGGCGTGCCCGCGAAGACCCTGGCTGAGGTGGCCGAGGTGGTCGCGGGCGCGGGCACCCGGTTCTCGGCCCATTCGTGGCGGTCGGCGGCAGCCGGCAACCTGGGCGGCTGGCAGGTGTCGCGCACGCTGTTCCTGATCTCCGCCCTGCTCGGCGCGGTCGCGACAGAAGGCGGCACGTTCCCCAACGCCTGGAACAAGTTCGTCCCCAGGCCGATCCACACCCCGCCGCACCCGGGAGTGTGGCAGGACCTGTCCTGGCCGGAGGAGTTCCCGCTGGCCCAGAACGAGATGAGCTTCCTGCTCCCGCATTTCCTCGCCGACGGCCGGGGCCGCCTGGACACCTATTTCACCCGGGTCTACAACCCGGTGTGGACCAACCCCGACGGCCTGTCCTGGATGGAGGTGCTCACCGACGAGGCCAAGGTCGGCTGCTTCGTCGCGCTGACCCCGACCTGGAACGAGTCGGCCTACTTCGCCGACTACGTGCTGCCGATGGGGCACGGCTCCGAACGCCACGACACCCACTCCTACGAGCAGTACGACGGCCAGTGGATCGGCTTCCGGCAGCCGGTCCTCCGGGCCGCCCGCGAGCGGCTGGGCGAGACCATCACCGACACCCGCCAGGTCAACCCGGGCGAGGTGTGGGAGGAGAACGAATGGTGGACCGAGCTGTCCTGGCGGATCGACCCGGACGGCTCGATGGGCATCCGCCGCTACCACGAGTCCCGCGCGAAGCCTGGGACCAGGCTCACCGTCGATGAGTACTACGGCTGGATGTTCGCCAACTCGGTGCCCGGCCTGCCGGAGCGGGCCGCCGCCGAGGGCCTGACCCCGCTGGCCTACATGCGCCGCTACGGCGCCTTCGAGATCGCCAGCGGCCAGGGCGCCCTGCACGAGGCCGAGGTTCCGCCGGGGGAGCTGGCCGATCTGGGGGTCACCCCCATCGGCCGGGTCTACACCAGCGCGCCGCCGCCGCGCAGCCCCAACATCGTCCCGCTGGGCGCCCCCGGACCGGACGAGCAGGGCCGCCGCCCGGTCGGGGTGATGGTCGACGGCAGCGTCCGCCGTGGCTTCCCCACGCCCAGCGGCCGGCTGGAGTTCTGGTCGTCCACCCTGGCCGCCTGGGGCTGGCCCGAGCACGCGCTGCCCGGTTACATCCGCAGCCACGTCCACCCCGCCGGGCTGGCCGCTGACGAGCTGGTGCTGCTGTCCACCTTCCGGCTGCCGACCCAGATCCACACCAGGTCCGCCAACAGCAAGTGGCTGGACGAGCTGTCCCACACCAACCCGGTCTGGATCCACCCTTCCGACGCCGCCCGGCTTGGCATCGAGAGCACCGGCGACCTGCTCCGGGTGCAAACCGAGATCGGCTACTTCGTGGCCAAGGCCTGGATCACCCAGGGCATCCGCCCCGGCGTGGTCGCCTGCTCACACCACATGGGCCGGTGGAAGCTGGCTGGCCAGGCCGGCCTGGCCAGCGGCGGCATGATGGCCACCGTCGGCCTGGATTACCACGACACGACCTGGGCGATGCACGTGAGCGACCCGGTCAGGCCCTACGAGTCGGCCGACCCGGACACGGCCAGGATCTGGTGGTCCGACACCGGCGTTCACCAGAACCTCACCTTTCCCGTGCACCCCGATCCCATCTCCGGGATGCACTGCTGGCACCAGGCCGTCCGGGTCACCCCGGCCCCTCCCGGCGACAGCCACGGCGACATCGCCGTCGACACAGCCAAGGCGCGCGAGGTCTACCGCCGCTGGATGGAGCAGACCCGCCCGGCGGGCACGGTCTCGCCGGATGGCACCCGCCGCCCGCACTGGCTGATGCGCCCGCTCAAGCCCGGCGCCGGTGCCTTCGCCCTGCCCACGTGCGAACGCGGCAGCGCAGGCTCGCCCCGATGACCGCGCCAGCAGCCACGGCCGTCCGGTGGGAGCTGCTGCGCGCACTCGGCGCCGTGGCCGACTCCCCGGACGCGGCCCGCGCCGTCGCCCCGGCCCTCGGCCTCGGCCCGGTCAGCTACGCCGGGCACACCGGCGTGTTCGTGCTGAACGCCGCCCCCTACGCCTCGGTCTACCTCGGCCCCGAGGGCGCGCTGGGCGGCGAGGGCACCGACCGGGTGGCCGGATTCTGGCGCGCCCTCGGCCTCACTCCGCCCGCCGAGCCTGACCACCTCACCGCCCTGCTCACCCTCTACGCCCACCTGGGCGAGGCCGCCGCCGGCAGCCACCGTGCCACCACGGCCGCCGCCCTGGCCAGATCCCAGGCCGCGCTGCTGACCGAACACCTGTGGCCCTGGCTGCCCGGCTACCTGGACGCGGTCGCCGAGCTGGGTCAGCCAGCGGTCACCGCCTGGGCTGATCTCACCCAGCGAGCCCTGTCCGCCGAGCTCGGCACCCGCCCAGCCGGACGCCAGCTCCCGCTGGCGCTGCGGGCCGCACCCCCGCCACCCGGTGCCGACGCAACGCCCGGCGATCTGATCGCCGCCCTGACCGCCCCGATACGCAGCGGCATCATCCTCACCCGCCACCGGCTCGCCATCGGCGCCGGCCAGGCCGGGGTCGGGCACCGCATCGGGGAACGCCGCTTCACCCTGCGCGCCATGCTCGGCCAGGACCCAGCCGCCACCCTGGCCTGGCTCGCCGCCGAGGCCTGCCGCTGGCAGCACCGCCACGCCGCCCGGCCCGACCCGGCCAGCCAGTGGTGGGCCGGCCGCGCCGCTCAGACGGCCACCCTGCTCGACGGCCTCACTGCGAGTAGTACAGCAGCACGTGACCGCCGCGATTGATGAACAGCAGCTCGTTCAGCGCGGCCGGGCTGCTGCCGTCCGGGCCTGCCACGATCAGCCAGGTACTCTGCGCAAGCCAGGAGCCGCAGCCCACTGCGATGAGCCCATAGAGACCTGGCGGCCCGTTGAGTGACTGGTAGTTCACCAGCGGCCCCGTGTACAGCATCTGGCCGGACGTAGTGGAGAGGGACAGCCCGGTGCCGCCACCGCCCAGCCATTCCTTGATGAGGGCGGGCCAGAAAGCCCGGTCGGTGAGCCGCAGGTCCCCGTCAAGGCTGTGCCCCAGTGCCGTCAGCACCCCGGTGGCCTGTTCGCTGCTCGCTTGGCTGAACGGCCGCACATTGCTTCCGCTCGGGCAGTAGGAGAGAGTGCCGGACAGCAGGCGCAGCTGTGGCGGCGGGTAGATGTCGGCCGGATAGCCCGGCGCGTTCACCGGGGGCAGTGTGTAACTCTGCGGCGGCGTGCTGGGCGTGGGCGTGGCCGGCTGGGACGCGGCCGGCCGGGATCCGGCGGCTGCCGGATCCCCAGGCGCCGGGCCGCCGGCCAGCCTGAGCGGGAGCACCACGGCGGCCGCCACCAGCGCGCAGGCGGCCACGCTCGCCGAGGCCGTGGCCATCCGCTGGCGGCGGGCGGTCCGGCGCACCCGCACCCCGGCGTCGGGCCAGGCCGGCAGGGACCACGCGTCGTCGCGCAGCAGTTGCCGCAGCCGGTCTTCCTCGTGCTCATTCACCATGAGCGCCACCCAATCCCGCCTGGTGTGCCGTTCCCGCCGCCAGCAGCGGCCGCAACGCGGCCAGGCCACGCGACGCCTGGCTGCGCACCGTGTTGGGCGAGCAGCCCAGCATCGTCGCGATCGAAGCGTCGGGGAGATCCTCCAGATACCGGAGCACGAGCACCGCCCGCTGGCCGGACGGCAGCCGCCGCAGCGCCCGCCGCAGCTCATCCCAGTCCTCGCAGCGCCGCAGGCCGGCGTCGTCGGCCACGGTCTCGGGCACGCCCTCGAGCCGCATCCGCGATCCCCATTGCCGCCACCGGGTTATATGGGCGTTCACCATGACCCGGCGGACATAGGCCACCGGGTCATCGGCAGCCTGCCGCCGCCACCGGCGCAGGCACTTGGCCAGGGCCTCCTGGACGAGCTCTTCAGCCTCCTGCGGACTGCCGGTCAGCACATGCCCGAACCGCAGCAGCGCAGGCAGCGAGTCCATGGCGAACTCGGCGAAGCTGTCTTCGCCAGCATTGGTCACAGGCACGTCCCCGGTCGCGTGCTTTCAGCATCCGTCTCACTACCTGGACTCGCCGTCGCCCCGATTCGTTGCACGCTCCTTCCGGCGGTTCCTGACACGGCACCGGCAGCCGGATAGCTCAGGCCGTGTCTCTTTCTTTCTGGAAAAGAAAATAACCGGACGGTGCCGGGCTTTGGCGGTCGCTCCACCGCTACCTGGTGCGGGGGAGCGGCCTTCGCCGCCGCCGTCCTCGAACGCTGCCGTTGATCACCAGTCGCTGATACTGGGGCTCAGATCCAGGGTCAGGACACCTTCGGTCAGCGCGACGATCAGCGTGCCGGATGAATAGGCGAGCGATTTCGCCTGGTGGTGGACCGGGATGACCAGCAGCGGCGCCTGGCTGGCCGGGTCCCAGATCCGCACCGTGTCGTCGCTGCCGCCGCTGGCCAGCAGCGTCTGGCCGCCGTGGGTGAAGGCGCACACCGCGTGCACCCAGTCGCTGTGACCTTCCAGGACCGCCTGCTGGGTGCCGGTGGCCGGGTCCCAGATCCGCACCGTGCTGTCGTCCCCGCCGCTGGCCAGCAGGGTGGCGCCGTCCTGGCTGAAGGCGGACACCGCGAGCACCAGGCCGGCGTGACCTTCCAGTGCCGCCTGCTGGGTGCCGGTGGCCAGATCCCAGATCCGGACCGTCCGGTCGTGGCCGCCGCTGGCCAGCAGGGTGGTGCCGTCCCGCTCGAAGGCGCACAGCGCCAGGACCGAGCCGTCGTGGCCGCGCAAGATGGCCTCCTGCCGGTTATTGGCCGCGTTCCAGATCCGGATCGTGCGGTCGTCGCCGCCGCTGGCCACCAGGGTGTTCCCGTCGTGGGTCAGGGCGCACACCGCGTTGACCGCGCTGGTGTGACCGCGCAGGGTGGCGCGCAGCCGCTTGGCGGCCGGGTTCCAGATCCGGACCGTGTGGTCGTCGCTGCCGGTGGCGAGGAACGTGCGGTCGTCGTAGCTGAAGGAGCAGATCGCGTGCACCCAGTCGCCGTGGCCTTCCAGGGTGAGCCGCTCGGCGTTGGTGGCCGGGTCCCAGATCCTGATCAGGTTCTCGTCGCCGCCGCTGGCCAGCAGCCTGCGGCCGCGCCGGCTGAAGAAGACACACACCGCGTTGACCCAGTCGGTGTGCCGCTTCGGGGCGGCCCGCTGGCCGCGGGCCGGCGGGTTCCAGATCCGGACGGTGTCGTCGTCCCCGCCGCTGGCCAGCAGGGTCTCGCCGTCGCGCTGGAAGGCGCAGGTGGTGAACACCGCACCGGTGTGGCCTTCCAGCATCGCCCGCTGGGTGCCGGTGGTCAGGTCCCAGATCCGCACCGTGTGGTCGTCGCTGCCGGTGACGATCTTGGTGAACGCGTCCTCGTGGAAGGCGCACACCGTGTTGATCCAGTTGGAGTGGCCTTCCAGCGCGGCCAGCTCCATGCCGGAGCCCGGCTCCCAGATCCGCACGGTCGCGTCGTCGCTGCCGCTGGCCAGCAGGATGGCGCCCTCGTGCTGGAGCGCGCACACCGCGTTGACCGCGCCGGTATGGCCCTGCGCGGTCAGCAGCAGCGCACCGGTGGCCGGGTCCCAGATCCGGACGGTGCTATCGTCGCTGCCCGAGGCGAGCAGGGTGCGGTTCTTGCGGCGGAAGGCGCACACCGCGTTGACCCAGTCGGTGTGCCCCGCCAGGCTGCGGATCTGCGTGCCGGCCGCCGGGTCCCAGATCCGGATCACGTTCTCGTCACCGGAGCTGGCCAGCAGCGTGGCGCCCTCGCCGGTGAACGCGCACACCGAATGGACCGCGCCGGTGTGGCCCGCCAGCGTGGCCAGCTCGGTGCGGGTGGCCGGGTCCCAGATCCGGACGGTGGTGTCGTCGCTGCCGGTGGCGAGCAGCGTCTTCCCGTCCTGCTCGAAGGCGCACACGGCGTAGACCCAGTCGGTGTGCCCCTCCAGGGTGCCCAGCAGGGCGCCGTTACCCGGGTTCCAGATCCGGACCGTCTTGTCGTCGCTGCCGGTGGCGAGCAGCGTCCTTCCGTCCTGCTCGAAGGCGCACACGGCGTGGACCGCGCCGGTGTGGCCCTCCAGGGTCGCCCGTTCGGTCCGGGGGAGAACCGAGGCCCAGGTCGCCCGGTAAGGCGCGGGTGAGTCGCTGAAGCTGAAGCTGCGGCCGAGGTTCTCCAGCGACGCGGTGACGCTGAACAGCGCCGTGCGGGCCGGCGGGCCCGCCGCGATGGCCCAGGGCGTCTCCCGCAGCAGGGTGGCCCGGCGGTAACCAATCTCGGAGCCGGCGTCCCCGGCCAGCGGGATCAGGCGGCGCAGGTCGGCGTGCAGCAGGTAGCCGTCGTCGGCGAGCAGCTCGTCGATCATCCCGGCCTGGGCGGCGTGTGCCGGCAGCGAGCGCAGCAGGTACCCGGGCGCCTGGGCCCACCCCCGCTGCGTGCCAATGGCGGTGAAGGCCTGCGTGAGCGCCCGTTCGTCATCCTGCGGCGCCGCGATCTGCGACCGGCTCTGCCGCAGCGCATCCGCGAAGGCCTGGTGCGCCAGCCGGAACGCTGAGTCTTCGCCGTCCCCGGCCGCTTCCACCAGCACGCTCATCGCCGGTGACCGGGCGAAGCGCGCCAGCTCGGCCGCCGTCACCTGGCTGCCGGTTATGGCCTGCACCGCTGTCCGCCAGAACTCCAGCGGAATCCCCGGCGGCTCGGCGAAGGCCAGCGCGGTCAGCAGGGCCTCGGCGGTCACGTCCCCGACGGCGCCGGCCTGCCCGAGGTGGTGGCGCAGCGCCTCGGCGGCCGTCACCGTGGCCGGCCCAGGGAGCTGCGCGCCGTAGCACGCGTGCGTCCAGGCAGCCAGCCCCGCGACCAGGAAGCTGCGGCCAGCGGCGGCGGCGATGCTGCGGGCGATCGCTTCGTCGGGTTGCTCAGGGCTGCCGGGCCGCTGGCCGCCTGCCAGCCGCAGGCTTGCCCGCGCGTGGGCCACCAGGTCGTCTTCGTCGAAGAACTCCGGCTCGTCCAGGTCGATGACCACGGTGGACTCGCCGAAGGCGGCCAGCAGGTCACCGTCGGTGTCGCTGCGCCGCGCGCCCACGACCACCTGCACACTGGCCTCGTCGGACGGCTGGAGCAGCGGCAGGACAACGGCGCTGACGATCTCCCTGGCCTCGGCCGGCGTCGCCGCCTCATCCAGCCCGTCGATGACCACGCCGAACCGGTGGACGCCACGCCCGGCCAGCGCTACGCGCACGCTGGGCTCCAGGTCCCAGACGTAATCCGGCAGCGTGGCCGACGCGGCCCCGGCCACCTCCACCGCCACGTCCAGCGCCGTCTTCCCCCGCGCGTCCACCGCGCATCCCGGGCCGGCCCCAGCCTGAGCGAGCAGCGCAGACTTACCCGCTCCAGGCCCCCCGGTCACCACCAGCGCCTGCGGGTCCACGGCCTCCCGGCCGAGCCACCCGGCCACCTCCCGCAACGCCGCCGAACGGCCCCAGAACCTGCCCCCACCCACGTTCTCGGAAGTCACCGTTGCTCCTGTCGTTGTGCCGGCCCGCAGCGGCGGCGACCACGCAAAGTCATGAGTTTCCCGCCCCCTTCTCGCGGCCAGCATAAGTGCGCCGCGATCAGCCAAGAAGACCTGTCGCCAAGCTTCGTGAACACAGGCACGGCAGGCGAGAATCTACGCCGGGGACACCGATCGCTTATCCAGGGAGGCACTGTGGCGTTCCTCGCTGGGGAGCGTGATATTTACACCGTGTTCATGGACCCCATGTGCCCCGGGGACTACAGTCGTGGGCCAATGGAAAGGGTTCTTTACAATTCTGTCGAGGCCAAATGACCCCTGGCCAAGCGGTGGCAGCGCCGGGTTGCCCCCGCATTCTTGGCCAGTGCCTGCCCCGGCTCCACCTGGTCAAGGGTGGTCGATGGCACATGGACACCACGGGGTGGTGGTCGATGGCACTTCGACACCGCGGGGGTGTGCCCGTGTTCTTGGCCAGGGCCGCCCTGGCTCCACGTGGTCAAGGGTGGTCGATGGCACATGGACACCACGGGGTGGTGGTCGATGGCACTTCGACACCGCGGAGGTGTGCCCGTGTTCTTGGCCAGGCCCGCCTGGCCCCGCCTGGCTCCACCTGGTCAAGGGTGGTCGATGGCACATGGACACCACGGGGTGGTGGTCGATGGCACATGGACACCACGGGGCGTGCCGGTTCAGCTGCCCCGGCGCTGCCATTCTCTGGCCAGCAGCTCGTAGGAGCAGACGCGGTCGGCGTGGTCGTGCGTGATCGTGGTGATGATCAGCTCGTCCGCGGCGGTCGCGTCCCTTAGCTGCTCGAGCCGGTCGCAGACCTGCCGCGGCGAGCCGACGAACTGGGTGTCGAGCCGGTCGGCGACCATGGCCCGGTCGGCGTCGCTCCACTGGTGCTTCCTGGCCTGCTCCGGGGCCGGGAACTCGATCGCGCCCTCGCCGGTGCGGATGCTGCGGACCCACAGCCCGTAGCCGGTGGCAAGCTCCCGCGCCGTTGCCTCGTCCGCCGCCACCACCACATCGGCGGACACGCTGACGTAGGGCCGGCCGAGATCCGCCGACGGCCGGAACGCCGCCCGGTATCCCTGCGCGGCCTCGATCACGGTCGCCGGGGTGATGTGGTAGTTCGCCGCGAAGCGCAGGCCGTTCACCCCGGCGACCTGGGCGCTCTGGCCGCCGCTGCTGCCCAGGATCCAGACTTGCACGGCGGCGCCTTCGCCGGGGACGACGTGCGCCTCGGTGCCGTCGGCGGTGCGGTAGCTGCCGCGGAGCAGGGCGAGGATGTCGCTGATCTGCTCGCCGTAGTCCTGTGCCTTGGCACCCGGCTGGCGCAGCAGCGTCTTCTGCATCTGGTAGCGCGGCGTCTTCACCAGGTGCGCGAGGGAGAACTTTGGTGGCAGGAGCAGCCCGTTCGCCGCCCTGGTGGCCATGGTCCGGGCGGTCGCGGTCCTGGCGGTCGCCGCAGGGGCCGGGGCGCGCTCGCTGCCGCCGGGTGGCCGCCCACCGGAACGGCCCAGCCCGAGGTCCAGCCGCCCCGGATGCAGCGCGTCGATCAGGCCGAACTCCTCGACCACCGACAGCGCGGTCCGGTGGCCGAGTTGCACGGCGCCCGATCCGATCCGGATGGCCGAGGTCGCCGCCGCCGTGAGCGCGAGCACCACGGCGGGCGAGGTCGCGGCCACGCCGGGGTTCAGGTGATGCTCGGCGAACCAGTACCGCGCGTAGCCGAACCGCTCGGCCTGCTGGGCGAGGTCGATGCTGTTCCGCAGCGCCTCGGCGGCGCTGGAGCCGGAGGAGATCGGCACGAGGTCGAGCACGGCGAGCGGGGTGGCGGCCATGCGGCAGCTCCTTAGGTTGCGACGCGGTCGGGCACCGGCAGCGGCGCCAGGCCGAGGTGCTCGCGCAGCGTAACGCCCTCGTAGTCGGTGCGGAACACGCCCCGCTCCTGCAGCAGCGGGACCACCGTGCCGGCGAACTCGTCCAGGCCGCCCGGTGTGATGTGCGGGACCAGGATGAACCCGTCGCTGGCGTCGGCCTGCACGTACTCGTTGATCGTGGCCGCGACGGTGGCCGGGCTGCCGATGAACGACTGCCGGCTGGTCACCTCGATGATCAGCTCGCGGATCGACAGGTTCCCCGCCTCCGCCCTGGCCCGCCATTCGGCGGCGGTGGCCAGCGGATCGCGGTGCATCCGCACGCTGGCCCGGCCCCGGGCGACGGTGTGCTCGCCGGGATCGGGGTCGATGGCGGGCAGTGGCCCGTCCGGGTCATACCCGGACAGGTCCCGGTTCCAGAGCTGCTCCAGGAGCTTGATGGCCGTCGCCCCGCTCACCTGCTGGCGGCGCACTTCGCGGGCGATCTGCGCGGCCTCGGCGTCGGTGGGTCCCAGCACGAACGTCGCTGCCGGCAAGATCAGCAGCTGGTCCGGACCGCGGCCGTAGCGCGCCAGCCGCCGTTTCACGTCGGTGTAGAACGCCTGGCCGTTCGCCAGCCCGCTGTGCCTGCTGAAGATCGCGTCCGCGCTGGACGCGGCGAACTCCCGCCCCTCACCGGAGTCGCCGGCCTGGAAGATCACCGGCCGCCCCTGCGGGCTGCGCGGTACGTTGAACCAGCCCTCGATGCCGAAGTGCGCGTCGTGATGGGCGAATGCCCCGGCGGCCGTATCCCTGAGGAACTTCCCGGACTCCTTGCCGGCGGCGACCTCGTCCCCGCGCCAGCAGTCGAACAGCTCCCAGGCCGTTTGCAGAAATGTCCGTGCCCGCTCGTAGCGTGCGTCTTGCGGCAGGAAGCCGCCCCGGCGGAAGTTCTCCCCGGTGAACGCGTCCCAGGAGGTGACCACGTTCCACCCGGCCCGGCCACCGGACAGGTGATCCAGGCTGGCGAACTGCCTGGCGACCTCGTAGGGCTCGTTGAACGTGGAGTTGATCGTGCCGGCCAGCCCCAGCCGGTCGGTCACCGCGGCCAGCGCGGCCAGGATCGTGAACGTGTCCGGCCGGCCCATCACGTCCAGGTCGTAGATCAGCCCGTTCTGCTCGCGCAGCCGCAGTCCCTCGGCCAGGAACAGGAAGTCGAACTTGGCCCGCTCCGCGGTCCGCGCGAAGTGCGCGAACGAGCCGAATTCGATGTGGCTGCCCGAGCGCGGGTCGCTCCACACCGTCGTGTTGTTCACCCCGGGAAAGTGGGCCGCGAGATGAACCTGCTTCACCGGCTTGCTCATTGCCTCGTCCTATCTCTGCGGTCCGGCGGTCGTGGAGTGGCTGGCGGGCCGTGGCAGTCTGGGTGGCCGGGGAGTGCCCGGGTCCGATGGTTGCTCATTGCCTCGTCCTATCTCTGCGATCCGGCCGCCGCGTACCGGTTGGCGGGCCGTGGCAGGCCGAGCAGCCCGCGGAGCGTCCGGGCCTCATACCCGAGCCGGAACAGCCCGCGCCGCTGCAGCTCGGGCACCAGCCTGGTGACGATCGCGGTCAGGTCGTCCGGCAGCACGCCGGGCCGCAGCCGGAACCCGGACAGCCCGGCGGACCGCCAGTCCTCCAGCAGGTCGGCCAGCGCGGTGGCCGTGCCGGTGAAGATCACCGCATCGGACGGGATCTCACGGCCGGCCAGCTCGTCCAGGCGTGCCTTGCGATCCGCGCCGCTTACCGCCGTGCCGTCGCCCGCCGTGCCGCTGCCCGCCGTGCCGTCGCCCGCCGTGCCGTCCAGGAACACCACCAGGTCACCGAACACGTGGACCGGCTCCGCCGCCCGCCCGGCGGCCCGCTGCATGTCCCGGATCTCCGCGACGATCGCCCGCGCCTGCCCGGCGTCGCGCGGCGTCACGAACCCGATATCCGCCGACCCGGCGACCAGCCGGTACGGCACGCTCGCGTGCGCCAGCGCGCCGACCACGGGCTGCCCCTGCGGCGGCCGTGGGGTGATCGAGGGCCCCTTGACGCTGAAGTGCGTGCCGGTGAAGTCGATGTAATGGAGCTTGCTGCGGTCGGCGAACCGGCCGGTGGTCACGTCGCGGATCTCCGCGCCGTCCTCCCAGCTGTCCCACAGCCGCCTGACCACCTCGACGTACTCCGCCGCCTCGTCGAACAGACCGTCGATCAGATCCGCCACCGCCGGACCGGCGCGGCCGGCCAGGCGGACCGGCGGCAGCGTGCGCCGCCCGAAGTGCGCCGCCTCCCGCTGATCGGCCGAGACCTTCACCCGCACCCCGGCCCGCCCGCCGCTGACGTAGTCCAGCGTCGCGATCGCCTTGGAGATATGGAAGGGCTCGGTGTGCGTCACGACGACCGTCGGCATCAGCCCGATATAACTGGTCAGCGGCGCGATCCGGGCGGCGATGAGCACGGCGTCGAGCCGCCCGCGCACCCGGTCCGTGCGCGGGGAACCCCGCCCGAGGTCGTCCTCGATGGTCACGAAGTCGAGCAGGCCGCGCTCGGCATCGCGCACCAGGCCGGCCCAGTACCCGGCCCGCAGCAGCTCATCCGGGCGCGCCCGGGGCTCCCGCCACGCGGCGGGATGCCACCCAGCCCCGTCCAGCGCGACAGCAAGGTGCACCGGGTCAGCCGGGTGCACCGCGCCAGCCGGGCCACTGGGGCTAGCAGGGCGCGGTGAGGAACCAGCAGGCATGGTCACGGTCGCTCCCGGTTCGGTATGTGCGTATCCCTGCCCATCTCGGCGGCGCCTTACTCACTAACCGGAGTTTACCAATTGGCTAACTCTGATTTTGCCTGGGAACTGGAGAGTGGTCAGCGGAAGCGGTCCGTGGGCAAAAGATGGAGGCCGTGGCAGCGGCCACGGCCTCCATCAATGCAGAGGGTTCGCTGGGAACCGTTCGGCGATTTTTTTTAATCCTGATAAAGAAATTTAGGTGCTGTGCTCCCAGGTGACGGTGAAGCCGTTGCCGCTGCTGTTGAGAGGGCCCGTCCCGGCCTTGGTGTCACTGGAGCCGGTCATGGTGATCTCGGTGTCGGGGAAGGACGAGATGACGCCGCTCGAGCCCGCAGCCACGGTCGCGCCGGACAGCGTCCAGCTGTGGAAGTCGGTCAGCGGTTCGATGCCGCCCGAGCCGCTCGGCGCCTCCGCGATCCACTCGGCGCTGGAGTTGGCGCAGCCCGAGCAGGATTGCGTAGTGGCGAAGCTGTTGGCTGTGTGGGTGGAGTCGGTGACCCTGAGCGCGTAGCTGGTGCCGCTTCTGACCACGCTTGCGGTGATGTGGTCGCCGGCCGCTACGCTCTGCCCGACCACCTGGACGGCGTTGGTGGGGAACATCTCCCACCAGGAGAAGTGGAAGGCGGTGCCCTGGGAGCACTCGATGAGCGTGCCATCCTGCTCGACCGAGCCGCTGCTGAAGCCATCGATCCCGGCCCAGAAGGCCGCGAGCGAAGTACGGCCGCTGCCGCAGGTGGCCGACGGCTCGGTCCAGCTCCCGCCGACGCTGCCGAACGTCTCGCTGGTGTCGGCGTAGCCGCCCCAATTGGAGCTTTGCGCCTGACTGAGGTTCGGGCTCACAGAGGACATGTGGTTGGTCGCGTGCTGCCCGATATGCAGGTGCTGGAGCCAGTTGCGGGCGATCGCGATGGCCTCGGCCTTCTGGGCCGCGTGGTTGGGGGCGGTGCTGGCGCCTGCTGCCGGGCCGAAGGCCGCCATCAGGCCCAGCGCGGGGACGCTGGCCATTAATGCACAGGACAGGACCCGAGGGAGACGACGATGCATGGGGGTATTGCCTCTCGCTCGATGCGGTCGCCGGTGACCGCTCGTGACCCGATGGTATGTTTTAGTTACCTTTAACGGCAATGCGGAATTGCGCCGTCTTTACGACATTTGATCGCACATATCAGAACAATCACGGTAAAGACCGAGCGAATACCACTTTAACCGTATTAGGAATAAATCGGACTAATCATCCGGCCAGGCTGCTGAAGACCGGGAAGTAGCCGCCGGACTGGCCGGACGCGGTCGGGTGGTAGGACTCGGCGACGTCGAGGAAGTTGACCGAGTGCAGCCAGCTGCTGGAGTCGCAGATCTGGTGCCCGTCGAACGCGGACCGGACGTCGCCGAAGGAGTCGCCGTTGCGTGCGGCCGCTGCCTGGATCTGGCCGTCGAGCTCGTCCGCCGCCTGGTTGAGGTCGGTGCGGTCGGTGGTGCTCAGCCCGATGCAGGACGAGGACTGGGACAGGTCATACAGCTCGGGGTAGCCGAGCACGACGACATGGGCGGCCGGGGCGTCGGCGGCGATGTCGGACAGCACGCTGTCCATCTCACCGGGGAGCTGGGTCTGCATCTCGCTCTCGTCCGTCTGGATGGCGCTGACGCAGGCGCTGGTGCTATCGAGGACGCAGGTGACGAGGGTGTTGCTGAACCCGACGTCGTTCCCGCCGATCACGATCGAGACCAGCGTGGTCGAGCTGCTGAGCGGGGAGAGCTGGCTGCTGATCACGGTCTGGGTGGTGGCACCGGAGCAGGTTTCGTTGGCGAAGGAGGCGGGGTGGTTGGCATTCGCCCAGAGGACCGAGAACGCGTTGGCGCTCTCGTCGCAGTTCCCGTCGGAGTAGTCACCGGCCCCGAGACCGGAGGCGTAGGAGTCGCCGAGTGCGACATAGTTCACCCCTGTCATCGGATGGGCGCGCGCCTGCGCGGCACCGGCCGGGAGGGCGAGGGCCAGCGCGGGCGCAAGGGCAGCGGTGGCGGCGAGGCTTGTCAGCATGAAACGGCGACGGCGGTTCACGGGCATTCTCCTTGTATGACTCCAACAAATAACCCCGCTCTACTAGTCAGTAAGTAACATCAGCCAGCCACCCGGTCAATAGGACAAACTGGCTCTATGGCTCATTGTGACCTAAGGGATGCAAAGCGTTACGCGGCGCTTCACGCAGCGATGATCAACTCAACCGGTTCGCTGTCGGGCAATCCTGAGCAGCGAGCTAGTGGATGTGGGCCTGCCAGTCGTGGGGGACGCGGTGGGCTGGGCCGGGTACGGGCTGGTCGGCGGGGTGATGCTGCGGCGGGACCAGGGACGGGCCGCTGTCGTGGAAGTCCTGGGTCTGGTAGCTCCAGAACCACTCCTCGCCCGGCTCGAAGCTCCTGATGACCGGGTGGCCGGTTTCGGCCGCGTGTGCGCTGGCGTGCTGGGCCGGTGAGGTGTCGCAGCAGCCGATGTGGCCGCACTGCGCGCACCGGCGCAGGTGCACCCACCAGCCGCCGGCGGCATCGCACTCGACGCAGCCGGTCCCGCTCGGCGGGACCGACGGGTCGACTCCGGGTATCTCGGTCATCTGCCCTCCTGCTCGCTCTCTGGCCCGCTGAGTGGGAGCCGCACCAGGAAATGGGTGTTCCCCGGCGCCGACTCGACCCGCAGGTCGCCGTGGTGGCGGTTCACCACGATCCGCCAGGAGATGTCGAGCCCGAGCCCGGTGCCCTGGCCTACCGGCTTGGTGGTGAAGAACGGTTCGAAGATCCGCTCCTGGACCTCGCGCGGGATGCCTGGGCCGGTGTCGCCGAAATCCACCAGGAGCTGGTCCCGGTCCGTGGACGTGCGCACGGTCAGCGTGCCCGTCTGGGCCATGGCGTCCACCGCGTTGTCGATCAGGTTCGTCCAGACCTGGTTCAGTTCACCAGGGTAGGCCGGGATCCGGGGCAGGCCGGGCGCGTAGTCCCTGACCACGGTGATGCCGGGCTCGAGCTTGCTGCCGAGCATCACCAGCGTGCTGTCCAGGAGTTCGTGCACGTCAACGACCTGGTACGGCGCCCGGTCGAGCTGTGAGTACTGCTTGGCCGCGCCGACCAGGTTGGAGATCCGGGTGACCGAGTCGCCGATCTCGTTCATCAGCAGCTCGGTCTCCACCGTATAGCCCAGCCAGCGCAGTGCTGCATCCAGGCTGGCGCTGTCCAGGCTGCCGCTGTCCGGCGTCTGTTCCAGGGTCTCGGCCATGGTCGCGGCGACCTGGCCGAGCCAGCCGGCGTCCAGGCCGGCCTGGGTGAAGATGGCCGCCAGCTCCCAGCCGTCCGGCACGCCGTGGCCGTCCAGCCAGCCGGCCAGCTCGTCCTCGCGGTCGGATGCTTCCAGCGGGGTCAGCGGCTGCGCCTTCGAGACCCGGGTGGCCGCCTCCTCCTGCAGACCGACCAGGGCGGCGAGCACGGCGGTGTTGAGCTTGCCGGCCGCCATCATGCCGAGCTTGCGGCGCATCCCGGCGACCCGCTCGCGCAGCGTCGCCGTGGCACGGACGGCGGCGGAGGCCGGGTTGTTCAGCTCGTGGGTCAGCCCGGCCGACAGCGAGCCGAGCGCCAGCAGGCGTTCCCGCTGGCCGATCGCCTCCTGCGTGTTCTTCACGCCGAAGAAGTATCCCTCTAGCAGGTGCACCGGCATCGGAAACCAGTCGTTCATCATCTGGGCGAACTTCCCGGCCGCCAGCGTGTAGAACCTGGAGCGCTCGGTGACCCGCATGGAGTTGCTGTACACCTGCGGCACCCGCTCGCCCATGTAGGCCTGGAAGGCGCCGCCGTAGACGCCGGGGTTGGAGGACCGGTTGACCTCGACGTCGTCGGCCCCGATCCGCCGGTACAGCACGACCGTCCCGGACAGCAGCACGTACAGGTACTCCGCCGGGTCGCCCTCGCTGTAGAGCGTGCCCGGCTCGGTCGCGATCACCTGGCCCTCGCGGCACAGCCAGGCCAGCTGATCGCCGTTCAGGCCCTGGAAAAGGAACAGATGGCGCAGTTCGCCCGCGTCGCACTCTGTGCTCATAGCCGCTCCAGGTACCGGTGCACGAGCATGACGGCCAGCGCTCCTTCGCCGACCGCCGAGGCGACCCGCTTGGCCGACTCGGCCCGGACGTCGCCGGCCACGAAGACGCCGGGCACGCTGGTCTCCAGGTGATAGGGCGGCCGGTCCAGCGGCCAGCCCGGCGGGAGCTCCCCGTCGGTCATCAGGTCCGGCCCGGCCAGGACGAAGCCGCGCCCGTCCCGCAGCAGGGCCCCGTCCAGCCAGCCGGTCAGCGGCGCTGCGCCGATGAACACGAACAGCCGCTGTGCCTCGATGGTCTCGGTCGCGCCGGACACCGAGTCCCGCAGGGTGAGGCGCTCCAGGTGGCCGTCCCCGGCCGCCTCGGCGACCTCGGTGCAGGTGCGCACCGTAATGGAGGGGATGGCCTCGATCTGCTGGATCAGGTAGTGCGACATCGACTTCCGCAGCGAGGGAGCGCGCACCAGGATCGTGACCGACTTGGCCGTCCTGGACAGGTACACGGCCGCCTGGCCGGCCGAGTTGGCCCCGCCGACGATGTAGACGTCCTGGTCGGTGCAACCGGTGGCCTCGGTCAGCGCCGACCCGTAGTAGATCCCGCGCCCGGTCAGCTCGGCCATCCCGGGCGCGGCGAGCTGCCGGTAGGTCACCCCGGTGGCCAGGATCACCGCGTGGGCATCCAGCTTCGACCCGTCGGAGAACCGGACCGTCCTGGCGGAGCCGTTGGCCTCCAGGCCGGTCACCTCGCGTGTGGTCAGCACCTCGGCGCCGAACTTGGCCGCCTGCCTGCGGGCCCGGTCGGTGAGCTGCGCCCCGGACACCCCGTCGGGGAAGCCGAGGTAGTTCTCTATCCGGGAGCTCTGCCCGGCCTGGCCACCGGTGGCGCTCCGCTCGACCAGCACGGTCCGCAGCCCTTCGGAGGCGCCGTAGACCGCCGCGCCCAGGCCCGCTGGGCCGCCGCCGATCACCACCAGGTCGTAGAACGTGCTCGACGGGCTGGTCGCCAGGCCTACCTTGTCCGCGAGTTCGCGGTCGGACGGTTCGACCAGGACCTCGCCGCGTGCCGTGATGACCACCGGCAGCGTCGTCTGGGGATCGGCTGTCCCGGCTGTCCCGGGGCCTGGCTTCAGGGTGCCGGTCTTCGCGGCGGCGAGCAGGCGGCGCCCTTCCTTTTCGTCCGAGGCGTACCAGCGGTAGGGGACCTGGTTGCGGGCAAGGAACTCGCGCACCTCGGACGAGCGGGCCGACCAGCGGTGCCCGATCACCTTCGTCTCGGGGACCGGCCGGTAGTCCGAGGATCGCCAGGCCTCCAGCAGCGAGTCCACCACCGGGTAGAGCTTCTCCTCCGGCGGGTCCCAGGGCTTGAGCAGGTAGTAGTCGAGGTCCACGACGTTGATCGCTTCGATGGCGGCCCCGGTGTCGGCGTAGGCGGTCAGCAGCGCCCGCCGCGCGCCCGGGTGCACGTCCATGGCCTGTTCGAGAAACTCGATCCCGTTCATCTGCGGCATCCGGTAGTCGGCCAGGATGACCGCCACCAGTTCGCCGCGCAGCTTCAGCTCGCGCAGCGCGTCCAGGGCCGCCTCGGCGGACTCGGCCCGCACGATGTGGTAACCCTCCGCGTAGCGGCGGCGCAGGTCCCTGGCCACCGCGCGGGACACCCCAGGGTCATCGTCCACGGTCACGATGGCTGGCCGTACCGCCGCGGCAGGGTTCGTCACAGGTGCCAGTCCTTCGTGTGCAACGCCCCCATGTGCTGCGCCAATCCCCGCCGATGCCACCGCATCCACCTATCGTGCACCACGGGCCAGGCTGCTGCGACCCATGCCGCCCTCCCGGACCCGGTCGCGCGCCGGGCTGACGCCCCGGTACGGTCGCGGGAGACATCCAGCCCGGCCAGCGACCGGAGGCATGATGCCCGGCCCAATGTCAGCCACGTCAGCCCGCACGGCGCCACCGTCGGCGGCGCAGCCGCTGTTCATCCTCGCCATGGATCACCGCGCCTCGTTCGGGCGGACCCTGTTCGGCGTGACCGGCACGCCGGACGGCGAGCAGCTTGCCCGCATGCGCGACGCCAAGTCGCTGATATTCGCCGCCGCGGGGCGGGTCACGGCCGGCACTCTCGGCCCTGGCCGTCCCGGGATCCTGGTCGATGAGCAGCTCGGCGCCGACGTGGCCAGGAAGGCCAAGCAGGCCGGTTTCGTGCTGGCCATGCCGGTCGAGGTCAGCGGCTCAGGCCAGCTCGCGTTCGAGTACGGCGACGGCTTCGGCGAGCACATAACGGAGTTCGACCCGGACTGGGTCAAGGTGCTGGTGCGGTTCAACCCGGCCGACCCCGCCGAGCTGCGCCAATCCCAGATCGCCACGCTGCGCCGGCTCAGCGACTGGGCGACCGCCGCCCACCGGCACTGGCTGATCGAGCTGCTCGTCCCGCCCACCCGCGAGCAGCTGGCCGCGCACGAGAGCCAGGCGTTCTACGACCGGGACGTGCGCCCCGCGCTCACCGCCGAGGTGATCGCCGCGTTCAGCGAGGCGGGCATCCACCCCGGCATCTGGAAGCTGGAAGGCTACGAGACCACGGCGGGCGCCGAGCTTGTACTCGACGCGGTACGGGACACCGGCAGCCCGCCCAGCTCGTGCATCGTGCTGGGCCGCGACGCACCGCAGCGCCAGGTCGATCACTGGCTGACCGTGGCGGCGCCGCTGGAGGACTACGTCGGCTTCGCTATCGGCCGCAGCATCTGGGAGGAGCCCATCGCGGACCACCTGGCCGGCCGCACCGGCCGCGACACCGCCGAGGCGCGCATCGCCGAACGCTACAGCCACTTCATCGGGCGGTACCTGGCCGCGGACGCCGCGCCCGGCGACGACCGGGACACCGAGCCGTTCACCCATGTCCATCCGCGGCTCACCCCGGACCGGGAGGCCATCATCCGCAAGGCCCTCGAGGGCGCCGACCCGCGCGGCTCCTTCTTCCCGGCCTGGATACCCCAGACCCTGCTCGCCGAGGTGGACGCCCTGCGAGCGGGGGGCTGACCTGGGTCCGGCAGGCTCAAGGTATCGAGTACGGCCGTGACCACGGCTATCGTGACTAACCATGATCTCTTTCGGTGGCCGGCTGATCGTTCCTGGCGATCCTGAGTACGACGCGGCCCGCCGGGGCTGGAACCTGGCGATCGACCGTCATCCGGTGACCATCGCCCGCTGCGCGGACGCCGGGGATGTCGTGTCGGCTCTGGACATGGGCCGCACCACCGGAATGCCGATAGCGGTGCGCGGCGGCGGGCACAGCTACACCGGCCACTCGTCCTGCGATGGCGGCCTGGTCATCGACCTGCGCGACCTGACCGAGCTGAGCATCGACCCGCAGCGGCAGACCGTGA
The DNA here is from genome assembly GCA_036495485.1 of Streptosporangiaceae bacterium. Lineage (GTDB taxonomy): Bacteria > Actinomycetota > Actinomycetes > Streptosporangiales > Streptosporangiaceae > PALSA-505. Next base: position 7,086 of record DASXMU010000236.1, on the reverse strand, counting down.
CCGGCGGGCCGGGCCTGACCTGGGGAGCGGTGAGCGACGCGGCCGGCGCGCACGGGCTGGCCCCGGCCGGCGGCCACGTCTCCGGCGTCGGCATCGCCGGTTCGACGCTCGGCGGCGGGAACGGCTGGCTGTCCCGCCTGTACGGCCTGGCCTGCGACAACCTGATCGAGGCCGAGGTGGTGACAGCCGCTGGCGACATCGTGACGGCCAGCGCGGAGGAGAACCCCGACCTGTGGTGGGGACTGCGCGGCGGCGGTGGGAACTTCGGCATCGTCGTGCGGTTCACCCTCCGCCTGCACCCGGTGGAACCCATGCTCGCCGGGATGCTGATCTACTCCGGCGAGCGCGCCGCCGCACTCCTGGCGGCCGTGGGCGAGCTCGGCGCGGCAGCCGCCGACGCGACCAGCGTGCTGCCGGCCATCGCCACCGCACCACCGCTGCCCTTCATCCCGCCGGATCTGGCCGGACGGCCCGTCGTCCTGGTCGCCTGCTGTCATGCCGGGCCGGTCAAGGAGGGCGAGCGGGCGTTCGCGCCGCTGCGGGACCTGGACCCGGTGGCCGACCTGCTGGCCCCCATGCCGTTCGCCGCGATCCAGCGGCTGTTCGACCCGATCGTCGCCGCCCCGATGCCGTACTGCATGCGCTCCCATCTGCTGTCCGGCCTCGACGCTGCGGCGGCCTCCGCTCTGGCCGCGGCGGCCCTCCCGGCCACCTCGCCGCTCAGCGCCGTGCTGCTCGTCCCGATGGGCGGCGCCATCGCCCGGGTGCCCGCCGGCGCGACCGCCGTGGGCCACCGGGACGCCGCCTACTGCCTGGAAGTGGGCGCCGCCTGGCCGTCCGATGACGAGGATCCCCAGCCGCACCGTGACTGGGCGGATCACGTCTGGGAAGCGATGCGCCCCTGGTCGGCCGGGAACGACATCAACCACCAGATCGACGACAGCCCGGCAGGCGTGCTCGCCGCCTACGGCCGGGACAACCTCGCCAGGCTGGGCACGGTCAAGCGACGCTGGGATCCGGCGAACGTCTTCCGCCTCAACCACAACATCCCGCCAGCCAGCGCCTGAAACCAGCCAGCGCTGAACCGGGGCAGGCCGTTATCCGGTTGCTGTGGCTGGGAGGATCATGGTGTGGCCGGAGGAAGCATCCAGCTCGTGGACAGGCAGCGCGCCGGGCGGCAGCTCCAGGTAATTTCGGACGTCCTGGCTATCGCGTCGGAGCACGCTGTCAAGATGTGGCTGCGGGGTGGGTGGGCCATGGACTTCTTCGCTGGCCAGGTAACGCGCGACCACAAGGACATCGACTGGTTTGCGTGGGCTGCGGATGCGCCCGTCCTCGGGGCCGCCTTGCTGGGGCGCGGATATCAGCAGGTGCCAGGTGCGCCGCCCGGGCTTGGCCTTGACCTGGTCACGGAGGGAGAGGGCCTGGATCTGCAGTGGCAGTGGCTGGCCACCGATGCCGCAGGGCAGGTCGTGGTCCCCGCTGGCCCGTACGCGGGGGAGCGGTGGCCGGAGGGCATGCTGGACTGGGAGCCCGGCCGGATTGGGTCATTGCGATGCCCGATCATCAGCCCGCTCGCCCAGATAGAGATCAAAGAAATGATGCCGGTGTGGGCGCCGGGCTTTCCCCGCCGCCCGAAAGACGCCGAGGACATCGCCCGGCTGCGTGCGGCGCTGAAAAGTCCCGGGCATCCAGCAACTTCCTGACGGCACCCTCTGAGTCAGCTACGGGCGGGGCGGGCGCGGACGTGGATGCGCTCGCCCTGGGGGCCGTAGAGGACGAGGAGCTCGGCCGGCTGAGCGCTGGGGTTGCTGAACCAGTGCGGGACGCGGGTGTCGAACTCCGCAGCCTCGCCCGGAGAGAGGGTGATGTCGTGCTCGCCGAGCAGCAGGCGCGGCCGGCCGGAGAGCACGTAGAGCCAGTCATAGCCCTCGTGCACCCGTGGCTCGGGCGCACCCTCCCGCCAGTGCGGCGGCATGATCTGCTTGTACGCCTGCAGGCCGCCTGGCCTGCGGCTCAGCGGGATGAACGTCGCACCGTTGCGCTTGATCGACTGGGGGTGGATGCGCGGGTCGCCGGTCGGCGGCGCGCCGACCAGCTCGTCCAGCGGCACCTGGTGTGCCCGGGCCAGCGGCAGCAGCAGCTCCAGCGTCGGCCGGCGCTGCCCGGCCTCGAGCCGGGACAGGGTGCTGACCGAGATCCCGGTGCTCTGCGAGAGCTGGGCCAGCGTGCCTCGCCGCTGCCGCCGCAGCTCCCGCAGCCGTGGCCCCACGGCCCGCAGCACATCGTCAAAACCGGCCTCGTCGTCAGCCATACGCACCATTTTGCTATAGCAGCAAATTTCATTTCAAATGGGCGTAATCCGGCCGATGGTGCGGACGCAGCGGCTGCTGGCTGGCGGGAACACCTCTCCCGCCAGCCAGCAGACAGCCGGGGGTCAGGGCAGCGTGGACAGGTGCGGGGCGACCGTATTGGCGAAGTTGTAGCCGTTGGAGGCGTCCCAGTTGATCGACCAGGTCATCGCGCCACGGATGGATGGATAGGTCGATGGTGGCTTGAACGAGCCGCACGAGGTGCCCGCGGCCAGGCAGTCGAGCGCGCTGTTCACCACCGACGGGCTGGTATACCCGCTGCCTGCGGCTGATGGCGAGGCTGGCAGGCCGAGGCCGACCTGTGACGGGCTGAGACCGCCGTTCAGCTCGATGCAGGTCAGCGCCGTCATGAAGTTCTCCGTTGCCTCCGCGTACACGTTGCCGTCGCAGCCGTTCATGGTCCCGGAGTTGTAGTACTGGTCGTTGACCATGGTCAGGATCGACTTGATGTCCAGAGCGAGCTGGAAGTAGTCACCGCCGGTGGACTGCATATCGACGGTCTGCGGTGCCAGCGTGATGATCAGCCCGGGGTCGTCGGATGATAGCTGGTTGAGCGCCTGCGCCATGAAGGTGGGGCTGACGCCGTTCTCCAGGTCGATGTCGACCCCGTTGAACCCGTATTGCTGGATGAGCGAGTTGACGCTGCTGGCGAACTCGCTCGCGCTGGCCGAATCGCTCACGCTGATCGTGCCGTTCGCGCCGCCGATCGAGAGGATGACCTTCTGGCCGCGTGCGTTGAGCGTCTTGATGTCGTTGATGAACTGCTGTTGCGTGTACCCGCCCAGGTCGGAGGACAGCGTCGGGTCGAGGCTGAACGCGACCTGCCCGGGCGTGCCGGTAGCGGAGCCGAACGCCACCGCGATCAGGTTGTAGCTCGTCGGCACCTGGGCGAGCGTCAGGGGCATGGCTCCGTTGGTGAAGTCCTGCCAGTAGCCCTCCAGCAGATGCGCCGGGAGCCCGCCGCCACCCCCGGTGGTGCCGCTGGTGGTTGCCTGGACGGAGCTGGATTGTGGTCCTTCGCCTGCGGAGTTGGTGGCGGAGACGGTGAAGGTGTAGGTGGTGGATGCGGTCAGGCCGGTGATGGTGGTGCTGGTGCCGGAGGCGGTGGCGGTGCGGGTGCCGTTTTTGTAGATGTTGTAGCCGGTGACGGTGCCTGATGGGGCGGTCCAGGACAGGGACGCGCTGCTGGAGGTGGTGCCGGTGACCTTCAGCCCGGTCGGCGCCCCCGGCGGGCTGCCCCCGCCGCCACCGGGACCGGTCAGTGACAGGTCGTCGGCGTTGTAGGTGCCCTCCGCGTACCAGCCGTGCACGTAGATCGTGACCGAGGTGGTGGACGCGCCGGTGCTGAACGAGGTGGACAGTTGCTGCCACGATGTGGCCGAGGGCGTCCACGTGTCGGTATCGGAGGAGCCGGTGCCAGAGTCGCCGATGAAGACGTAGTTTCCCTGGACCCAGCCGGTCAGGGTGTAGGCGGAGCTGGGCTGTACGGTTACGGTCTGCGAGCACTGGGCGTCGTCGGAGCTGGATGCCGCCCCGGCCAGTGCGTCGGAGCCGGAGTGCACGGGGCTTGTCGCCACGCTGTCCAGCGTTGAGCAGGACCATCCGGACAAGGTGCCGGTCTCGAAGCCGCCATTGTTGATCAGGTTCGTCTGGGCGGCAGCAGGCGGTGCGGAAATGACGGCCGCGCTGGTCAGCAGGGCGGCGGCCGTCGCAACGAAGGCGGAGAGCCGGTAACGCATGGGGTCCTCCCGGGCCTCGAGCCGGGCGCTTCCCGGCGGGTGAACCGGACAAGAACTATTAAGAAAGTTTCTTAATAGTAATAAATCGGAGCGTAATGTATCTGAAACGTTCCGTCAAGACCGGGAGTACGGCGTGTAGTCCGGACCGGCCCGCCATTGACCGGGTATTGGCGAAAGGTGTGATTGGCCCATTACGGGCTCGTCGGGGCGGCGGTTAGCGGAAGCGCTCGCGCCCGCCGGCCCAGCGCTAGCCGAGCGGGGCAGTTGGCCCGTCCGGGGCTGTCATGCGGCCCTCGACGACCGTGCGCGCGAACTCCGCGGCGTCCTCGGTGGTCACCCGGCTGAAGCCGTCGGCGGTCACGGTGGTGACGATGGGGAAGAGCTGCCGGGGCAGGTCCGGGCCGCCGGTCGCCGAGTCTTCGTCGGCGGCGTCGTACAGCGCCTGCACGCAGGCAAGGATGGCCTCGTGCCTGGCCATGCCGCTGGTGTACAGCTTCTTGAGTGACCCCCGGGCGAAGATCGAGCCCGAGCCGATGGAGTAGAACTGGCGCTCCTCCGAGGGGCCGCCGGCCACGTCGTAGCTGAAGATCCGCCCGGTTCCCTCGTCCTCGTCGTAACCGGCGAACACCGGGACCACTACCAGCCCCTGCATGGCCGCGCCAAGGTTCCCCCTGATGAGCGTGGCGAGCCGGTTGGCCTTGCCGGCCAGGGACAGCGGCCGGCCCTCCATCTTCTCGTAGTGTTCCAGCTCCACCTGGAACAGCCGCACCATGTCCACTGACGTGCTCCACACGCCCGAGATGCCCACGGCCGAGAACTCGTCGCTGCGGAACACCTTCTCGACATCCCGCTTGGAGATCATGCTGCCCATCGTCGCCCGGCGGTCGCCGGCCAGCACCACGCCGTCGGCGAACTTCGCCGCGACGATCGTGGTGCCGTGCTCCAGTTCGAGCGCGGGCTGGCCGGTGCGGTGTGGCACGCTGACCGTAGCGCCACCGCCCGGGCGGGCCTCCCGCGGCCGCTGGCCCGGGAGCAGCTCCGGAGCGTACGAGGTGAGGAAATCCGCAAACGAGGATGTCCGCGCGCCCATGAACTCCGTACCGAACTTCCGGCTGCCATCGCCGTAAGACCCCACGCAGACCCCCAACATATGAGTGCCGTTCCTAGCCAGACTTTACACGCGGTTGCCCTGCGCAGGTCGCTGGCCATGGTCCCTCGGGGAGTCGAAAACAACAGCGCATGCCGGGCGACACGCACAATTAATGTCAAACACGTGTTTGACAGCGGGTGCCAGGTACGACATGGTAGTCGCGTTCGAGCCAGTGATGGTGGCAGCACACCGAGACCGTGCTGTCCCGCACGCTTCACTACGACGATGGAGGACGACCCGTGGGCCAGAAGACTGTCCGCTTCAGCGACCTTAGTGGCCAGCTCATCTTGGACGACAGCGCCCTGGCGCGCATCGTGGTCCACGAGCACCCCGAGCTCGGCGAAAGCCCGGTTGAGATCGAGGCCGTGGCCGATGAGGTCACCACGATCGAGAAGGAGGGTGTGCAGGTCGCCGTCGTCGACCTCTACTTCCCCGGCGACGAGCAGCCGCACCGCGTGGCCATGGACGTGGACGCGTTCGACCGGCTGGCCACCGACAAGCCGATGAGCGAGCTGCTGGCCAGCGCCCGCCCGGCCAAGCGTGCGGCGCGGGCCGCCACGACAGCCACGGCTCGCGACAGCCGGGTCAGCTACGCCACCCTGGAGCACGCGGGCAAGCCGCACAAGGGCAAGACGACCGACGCCGAGAAGCAGCTCGTCCACGACCACCTTGACGAGATCAACGAACGGCTGTCCGCCGACGGCATGCGGGCGATCAGCCTCGACGATCCCGAGCACGTCGAGCGCTACGGCCTGGCGGACCTCGTCGCCGACGAGCCGGGGACCGGCGCGCAGCAGAGCCTGGGCGCGATCGACGAATTCGACGCCGCCTAAGCCTGGATCCACCGGCCAATTCCGGTAGACCGCTTCCGGTCCGATTCCTGCACGAGGAGTTTTCGAGGTGAATCCGGGCGTGGGCTTCTTGCCGCTCGCCTGTTCTGCGGCTTGCCTGGGTTCCCGGGCTCGGGGGCGGGGGTTCGGGTGGCCGTGATGGCTGTTGCGGGATGCGGACCGGTCTGGGCTGGTCAGGCCGCTGCGGCGGGCGGGCCGCAGGCCGCGCCGAGGAGGTTCAGCCATTCCTGCTCACGGTGCCAGGCCGCGGGCAGGTGCAGGGTAATGTGGCCGCGGCCGTGCCGGGCGGTGCGGGCGGCGACGGCGATCAGGTCCCGGCGGATGGTGGCGGCCCGGGCCTTCGCGAAGGGCAGGCTGGCCAGGGCGCCGGCGGCGCGGACCAGGTTGTGCGCCATGGCCGCGATCGACAGCCAGGCCGCATTCGCGGCAAACACCCCGGACGGCATATGGGCCAGCGGCCCGCTGGTGACGTCGGCGAAGACCTGCTCCACGACCGCGTGGTCCCGGTGCTGCCCCTCAGCCTGGATCAGCTCGAACGGCGAATCGGTGAACACCGCGTGGTAGCGCCAGACCGGGAACAGCTCGTCCTGCCCGTCAGCCGCGTTCTTGTTCAGGTCCCGGACCCGGCGGACGACCAGCCGGGCGGTGACCGCCTGGCCTTTCTTCGACGCGAACGCCGTGTACTGCGTTTCGGCGACCTCGGCGTCAGAGATCCAGGCCTGCAGCTGGTCGTCCCAGATCGCGCGCGGGTACTGGATCGGGGTCCAGGCGTCGCCGCCGATGGCGGCGATCGCGGCCCGGATGCTCGCGTTCATGGGCACGGTGACGGAGAACCGGGCACCGGCGCGGCGGACCGCGCCGGTCACGGCGGATGGTCGCCGCCCGGGCTTTCGCGAAGGCCAGGCTGGCCAGGGCGCCGGCGGCGCGGAGCAGGTTGTGCGTCATGGCCGTGATCGACAGCCATGCGGCGTTCG
>DASXMU010000235.1:0-2486 GCA_036495485.1 Streptosporangiaceae bacterium | reverse complement strand
ACCTAGTCAGGGACCAGGCGGCCCGCACACCGGACCGGGAGCTGTTCGTCTTCGAGGGCCGCCGGGTCAGCTACGGCGAGTTCGACGCCTGGGTCAGCACCGTGGCCTTCGATCTCGTGCGCCGGGGAGTCCGGAGGGGGGACCGGATCATGGTGCAGCTGCCCAACTGCCTCGAGGCCCTCGTGCTGCAGGTGGCCGCCCTCAGGATCGGCGCTGTCGACATGCCCGTCGTCCCCATCTACCGCGAGCACGAGGTCCGGCAGATCGTCGCGGACTCCCGTCCGGCGGTGGTGGCCGCGGCGGCCCGGCTCGGGAGCCGCCGTTCCGCTGACGAGCTCGACACGATCCTCGCTGAACTCGGCCACGAGCCCGCCGTCCGCTATGTCGCCGGGGGCGAGCGTCCCGGCTGGCAGACGGTGCCGGCCCAGGGCGATGTCGCGGAGGTCACCCTGCCGGAGCCGCTCCCGGCCCATGAGCCGACGTTGCTGCTGTACACGTCCGGGACGACCTCGGCCCCCAAGGGCGCGCTGCTGACCAGCGCGGCGCTGATCGCTCACCTGCGTAACTTCCAGGCCGTCCTGGGCGTCGGCGAGGACAGTGTGATCCTGTGTGCCACGCCCCTGTCCCACCTCAGCGGTTTCATCGCGGGTGTCATCTTCCCGGCTTTCCTGGCCGCCCGGTCGGTGATCATGTCTGGATGGCGGCCGGACGAGGCGGTCGACGTGATCGGGCAGGAACGGGCCAGCCTGGCGATGGGCGCCACCGTGTTCCTGTCCGACCTGGTCCAGCGGTACGAGGCAGGCGCGGGCCGCAACCATCGCCTTGACCTCTACGCCGCCGCAGGCGCGACCCTCCCGCCGAGCCTGGTGCTGCGGGCGGAAGCGGTGGGCGTACACGCGATGCGCTGCTACGGGATGACCGAGACTGCCGGGGTCTGCGCCGCCGCTCCCGCAGACGCCTCCGTCGAGCGGCGCTCGCAGTGGGACGGCCAGGTCCTGCCGGGCATGGAGATCCAGGCAGTATCGCCGGGCCGGGCACCGCTCCTGGCGGGCGAGGAAGGCGAGCTGCGCATCCGCGGGCCGCAGCTGCTGACGGCCTACACCGATGCCGAGCGCACCCGCGAGCAGATCGACGGCGAGGGCTGGTTTTATCCCGGCGACGTTGGCGTGGTCGACGAGCAGGGCTGGATGCGGATGTCCGGCCGGCTCAAGGACATCATCAGCCGGGCCGGGGAGAAGTTCTCAGCGCTCGACATCGAGTCGGCGATCGGCTCGCACCCGGACGTGTCCGCGGTCGCGGTCACTGCGGTACCCGACGAACGGTTCGGTGAGGCGGTCGGCGCCTGGGTCGTCCTCGCTCCTGGGGTCACGTGGGACGGTCCTGGCCGGCTGACCCAGCACTTGGAGGACATCAAGCTCGCACGGCAGAAGATCCCCACCCAATGGACCGTCGTGTCCGCGTTGCCGACAACGGCAAGCGGCAAGATCCAGAAGAGCAAGCTGGCCGAGTGGGACCAGTCACTACTGAGCTGACGAGGTTCGCAGACCTGCGCGTTTGACACTTCTCTGTCAAGGCACTCTCGACTCTGGCCCGCCGCACCGGCGGATGCTGAGGTCTACCCGATCGGGATGCTTGGCCAGAACCTCCTGCCCGCGAGGTGTGATCTGCACGACTCCGCGCCTGGGTCGCCGTACCAGACCGCTTTGGTACATGTAGGTGATCGCCCAGTGCAGGCGGCTGGAGAACAGGGAGGCGCCGCTCCGGATGGTGGCTACCAGGTCGCCTGGAGTCAGGGCGACTCGTTCCGTGATCACTGTTCGCAGCTCGGGCATCGAGTGATCTTGCCCGTCCGCTAGGACATGCAGGGCAGGGGCCATGAGCGACTGGTAGTCAGGGACAGCCATGCTGAATGGATAGCAGTAGCCCTGCACTAAATGCGGAAAGTTGAGGATCTCCCGGCCTGATGCACAGCAGGGTCGCCGGATCCAGCCCCGACTCGCGTCGTTGCGGTCGTTCTTCCTCAGAAGGCCTGCCAGCGGAGGGACCCGATGCTTGTGACACGATCACGGCCTGAGTGATCTTGTGGGTTGCTGAGCTGGGGTTTCACCACCTGCCAGCGTTGCGAACGCCATTGCCAACGCTTTTGCTCTGGTGAGCCTGGTGAGTGGTGTGGGCCGGAGTTACACTCCGATAAAGGGGCCTCTCTGGGGGGAGGCGGTGGGGATGGCCGCGCAGACAGGATCCGCTGGCTGTGCTGGCAAGTTCGTCTTGCGGGGCACGTCGGTGTTCGTGGGGCGCTTAGCATCCTCAAGATCCATGCGCCGAGACCGGCGCGTTACCGTGCCTGGTTACGGTCGGCTGCCCATCCGTTTACGAGCGCACCGCTGCCGCGGCTGCGTTGCTGGCGAGCTGGCCTGCTGGCCGGCCCCGGCGCAATGCGTCGGTTCAGTGGCTGCAATCGCGGCGGCACCACAGCCCGATACCTG
>DASXMU010000234.1:0-34735 GCA_036495485.1 Streptosporangiaceae bacterium | reverse complement strand
GGGTAGGCCAGGCCGAGGATGACGGTGAACAGGAGCAGGCCGCGCAGCGCCACGATGTGCTGGGCGACGATGCTGGGTAGGCGATGCATGGTCAGGTCACCTGAATCCGGGAATGAACTGGATGATGAGGTCGATGATCTTGATTCCGGCGAACGGCACGATCAGGCCGCCGACGCCGTAGATCAGCAGGTTGCGGCGCAGCAGCGACGAGGCCGAGGACGGCCGGTACCGGACGCCGCGCAGGGCCAGCGGGATCAGCGCCACGATGATCAGCGCGTTGAAGATGATCGCCGAGGTAATCGCCGACGCCGCGCTGTGCAGGTGCAGGATGTTCAGCCGGGCCAGGCCCGGGATGACGCCCTCGAACATGGCCGGGATGATGGCGAAGTACTTGGCCACGTCGTTGGTGATCGAGAAGGTGGTCAGCGCCCCGCGGGTAATGAGCAGCTGCTTGCCGATCTCCACGATCTCGATGAGCTTGGTCGGGTTGGAGTCCAGGTCCACCATGTTCCCGGCCTCCTTGGCGGCCGAGGTCCCGGTGTTCATGGCCACCCCGACGTCGGCCTGGGCCAGCGCCGGCGCGTCGTTGGTGCCGTCGCCGGTCATCGCGACGAGCTTGCCGCCCTCCTGCTCCTTCTTGATGAGGGCCATCTTGTCCTCGGGCGTGGCCTCGGCCAGGAAGTCGTCCACGCCGGACTCGTCGGCGATGGCCTTGGCCGTCAGCGGGTTGTCCCCGGTGATCATGACGGTCCGGATGCCCATCTTGCGCATCTCCGCGAACCGCTCGGCGATGCCGTCCTTGACGATGTCCTTGAGGTAGATGACGCCCAGCGCGCGGGCCGTCCCGTTCACCTGCTCGGCCACGACCAGCGGCGTGCCGCCGACCCCGGAGATGCCGTCCACCGTCGCGCCCAGGGACTCGGGCGGGGTGCCGCCGTTGTCCCGGATCCACTGCGCCACCGACGCCGCCGCGCCCTTGCGGACCTCCCGCCCGTCGGCCAGGTTCACGCCGCTCATCCGGGTCTGCGCCGTGAACTCGACGAACTCGGCGCCCTGCAGCTCGCCCTCCTCGCGCTCGCGCAGGCCGTAGTCGTTCTTGGCCAGGACCACGATGGACCGGCCCTCGGGCGTGTAGTCGGCCAGGCTGGACAGCTGGGCCGCGTCGGCCAGCGCGGTGTCGGTCACGCCGTTCACGGGCAGGAACTCCGAGGCCTGCCGGTTCCCGATGGTGATCGTGCCGGTCTTGTCCAGCAGCAGGGTGTTGACGTCCCCGGCCGCCTCGACGGCCCGGCCGGACATGGCCAGCACGTTGCGCTGCACCAGCCGGTCCATGCCGGCGATGCCGATGGCCGACAGCAGCGCGCCGATCGTGGTGGGAATCAGCGCCACCAGCAGCGCCACCAGGACGACCAGGGACTGCGGCGCCTTGGAGTAGAACGCCATCGGCTGCAGCGTGATGACCGCCAGCATGAAGATCACGGTGAGCGAGGCGAGCAGGATGTTCAGCGCGATCTCGTTCGGCGTCTTCTGCCGCTTCGCGCCCTCGACCAGGGCGATCATCCGGTCGATGAACGTCTCGCCGGGCTTGGAGGTGATCCTCACGACGATCCGGTCGGACAGCACCTTGGTGCCCCCGGTGACCGCCGACCGGTCGCCGCCGGCCTCCCGGATCACCGGCGCGGACTCGCCGGTGATCGCCGACTCGTCCACCGACGCGACACCCTCGACGACGTCACCGTCGCCGGGGATGATCTCGCCGGCCTCCACCACCACGTGGTCGCCGAGCTGGAGCTGGGTGCCCGGCACCTCCTCTTCGGGGGGGCCGGCCTGGCTAGGCTGCCAGCCCGCCAGCCGCCGCGCCACGGTCTCCCGCTTGGTCCGGCGCAGCGTCTCGGCCTGGGCCTTGCCCCGGCCCTCGGCGACCGCCTCGGCCAGGTTGGCGAACACCACCGTCAGCCACAGCCAGACCACGATGGTCCAGTTGAAGACCGACGACGTCCGGATCGCGGTGTAGAGGGTCAGCACCGAGCCGACCTCGACCACGAACATGACCGGGTTGCGGATCTGGACCCGCGGGTCCAGCTTCCTGAACGCGCCGGGCAGGGACTTCCACAGCATCGTGGGGTCGAGCAGCCCGCCACCGATCCGGTGCTCTGCCGCGTCGGCCTGCCTGCCGCCCTTGTCGGCAGGAGCCCCGGGCTTGATTGTCATAGCCATAAAGACCCCTTGAAATCATCAAAAAGATCGTGAAACTTACTTCTGACCTGCGACTGTCTGCGGCGAATCCATGATTTGAAAGGGTCTTCTCAGTGCAGTCCTTCGGCGAACGGTCCCAGAGCGAGCGCTGGGAAGTAGGTCAGGCCGACGAGCACGAGGACCACGCCGACCACCATGCCGGTGAACAGCGGCGTTCTGGTGTCGAGGGTGCCCGCGCTCACGGGCACGGGTTGCTGTCTGGCCAGCGACCCGGCCAGGCCGAGCGCGAAGATCTCCGGCGCGAACCGGCCGGCCAGCATCACGATGCCGCCCAGCGTCTGGTACCAGGTCGCGGCCGAGCCGAGCCCGCCGAACGCCGAGCCGTTGTTGTTGGCCATGGAGGCGAACGCGTACATGACCTCGGTCAGCCCGTGCGGCCCCGGGTTGAAGATCGATCTCTGCCCGGCCTTCGTGCCGAGCGACAAGCCAGCCGCGGTCAGGATGACCACTGGCAAAGTCAGGAAGTACAGCGCCGCGTACTTCATCTCCACCGGCCGGATCTTCTTGCCGATGTACTCCGGGGTGCGGCCGACCATCAGCCCGGCCACGAACACGGTCACGATGGCCAGGATCAGGATGCCGTACATGCCGGCCCCGATCCCGCCCGGCGCGATCTCACCGAGCGCGATGTCGAACAGCGCGATGCCGCCGCCGAACGGGGTCAGCGAATCGTGGAAGCAGTTGACCGCTCCGGTGGAGGTCACGGTCGTGGACCCCGCGAACAGCGAGCACGCGGGTCTGCCGAACCGGGTTTCCACCCCTTCCATCGCGCCGTGCGCGAGCTTCGTCGCGGCGCCGCCGGTGCCGGTGTGCGCCTCGAACAGGCTGATCCCGCCGATGGCGACCAGCCAGATGATGGCCATGACCGCGACCAGCGCATAGCCCTGCTTGTTGTCCTTGACCATCCGGCCGAACGCGCGCGGCGTAGCGAACGGGATGAGCAGCAGCAGGAAGATCTCGAAGATGTCGGTGAACGAGGTGGGGTTCTCGAACGGGTGCGCCGAGTTCGTGTTGAACCAGCCGCCGCCGTTGTTGCCCAGGTCCTTGATGACCTCGGAGGAGCCCACCGGGCCACCCGGGATCGTCTGGTGCGCGCCGGACAGCGTCGTGACCGTGTGGTAGGCGCTGAAGTTGTCGATCGCGCCGCTGGCGATGAGGACGAGCCCGCCGACGATGGACAGCGGGATCAGCAACCTGAGGACGGCGCGGGTCACGTCCACCCAGAAGTTGCCCAGCCGGTCGGTCCTGGACCGGGTGAAGCCCCGGATCATCGCGATGGCCACCACCAGGCCGACCGCGGCCGACATGAACTGCTGCACGACCAGGCCGCTCGTCTGGACGACGTAGCTCATCGTGGATTCGCCGGCGTAGTTCTGCCAGTTGGTGTTGGTCACGAACGAGACGGCGGTGTTCCAGGCCGTGTCCGGCGGCACGTTGCCGAAGTGTGGCCCGATCCACTCCAGCAGGTAGAACTGGAGCCGCTGCAGGCCGTACAGGAACAGCACGGCGACCGCGGAGAACGCCAAGACGCTCTTGACGTAGGTGCTCCACTTCTGGTCGGCCTTGCTGTCGATGCCCATCACCCGGAACAGGGCGCGCTCGATCCGCCAGTCCTTGCCGGTGGTGAAGATGTAGGCGATGTAGTTGCCCAGCGGCACATAACAGGCGGCAAGCGCGGCGAAGAGCAGGGCGAACTGAAGCCACCCGGCGGCAGTGCCACTCATCAGAACCTCTCAGGCAGCACAAGGGCCACGAACAGATAGATGGTCACCAGGACTCCGCCGATCAGCCCGATCCAGTTTTCAGCGCTCAAAGCGCTCGACCCCCTTCACGATGAGCCAGAGCACGCCGAAGACCACGATCGTCAGGCCGATGTAAAACAGGTCCCACACGGGTCGCCTCCCAGGCATACGGCCCCGGCCGTCCCTGTCTGGGCGGCCGGACCACCCAGTGATACCTGGGAAAATGGCGCACGGACCGGTTCCATGCGCGATCCATGCGGGGGCCACGGCGGCCCTAACAGAACCCATGCGGATTGGGCCGCCAGCCTCACGCCGCGCAGGCGGCAGGGCGGTCCATATGGGTCATACCGGCGGGGCGCTACGCCCCGGTCACACGGTCAGGCCGCGCACCCCGACCTCGTACAGCCGGCCGAGCAGGTCGGCCGGGTCGGAGTACACCCGGTACGCCCCGGCCCGTTCCAGCTCCTCGCGACCGTACCCGCCGGACAGCACCCCGATGCCGAGCGACCCGGCCCGCCTGGCCGCCAGCAGGTCCCACACGCTGTCGCCGACCACCATGGCGTGCACCGGGTCGACCTCGAGCAGGGCAGCCGCGGCCAGGAACAGGTCCGGATCCGGCTTGGCATACGCCACCATGTCCCTGGTCACCATCGGGGCGTCGTCGGGCAGCCCGAGCAGCCGCAGCGCGGGCCGTGCCGTGGATGCCATGCCGCTGGTGGCGATCGCCCACTTGATGCCGCGGCCGGTCAGCGTGGCCAGCAGCTCGGCCGCGCCGGGCAGCGCGGTCACCGAATGCGCCTGCGCGATGTAGGCGGCTGCGTGCGCCGTCTGCAGCTCGTCGATCTCCCCGGCTGACAGCGACCGCCCGGTCTCGCGCAGCAGCGCCGACACGAACAGCCCGCCGCTCATCCCGATCCGCCGGTGCACCCGCCACACCGACAGCTCGATGCCGACGCTGGCCAGCGCCGTACGCCAGGCGATCACGTGCTGGTACACGCTGTCGATCAGCGTGCCGTCCAGGTCGAACAGGAAGGCCGGCGGCGGTGGCTGCGGATAGCGCAGGGGGGTGACCATGGCCCCTAGTCTGCCGTGCCCGCTGCCGCAACCATCAGACACCACGGACGGCGGCGACCCCGTGCATCGTGCCGATGAAGGCCAGCCCACCGGACAGGGACGGCGAGGCGAAGTGCGGCAGCACGGCGCCCAGGCCGATCTTCTGCTGGACCTTGCCGGTGGCCTGGCTCAGCTCGTACAGCGTGCCGGAGTCCCAGTCGGGCACCCAGACCGCGCCGCCGCCAAGCACCGGCGAGCCGGACGCGCTGGCCGGGCCACGCCACAGCACCTTGATCTTCCCGCCGGCCGTGTCGATCGCGGCCATGCCGCCACCCTCGCACGGGAGGTAGGCCACCGAGCCGTCTACCGACGGGCCGCCGAACGCGAGGCACACCGGGGCCTTCGCCAGCTGCCCGCCGATCCCGCCCAGGTGCGCGGTTTTCAGCAGGTAGGCGGTGCCGCGCTTGCCGTCGGCCAGCGTCATGCCGTTGCCGAGCAGGGCCGGCGACATCGACCCCAGATCCAGGTCGCTGGCGTTGTCGCCGGCCCAGCTGGACGGCGCGAAGAAGCCAGCCCGGTGCAGCCCGGCGGTGAGTTCGAGCACCGAGTCGCCGCCGTCGTAGGGCGGGCTGGTCGCGGCGCCGTTGCCGACGCTGACGTACAGCGTGCTGCCCGGGCCGAGCACCGGTCCGGCCGTTCCCCAGATCGCGCTCTCGCGGGTGGACGGCACCCGGTAGGAGATCAGTGGCCCGTTCCCCGATACCGGTGCGCCCACTATGGAGCCGATGTATGGGCCGCAGTCGCCGAACAGCCCGCCGAACGCGACGTACACCCGGCCCTCGTCGATGGCCAGCGCCGGGCGCTGCTGGTCGTAGCGCGGTTGGCCGTCCGGCGCCGGCAGCGGGCGGGTGATCGTGACCTTGCCGGTGAGCGTGAAGCCGTAGAGCACGTGCTTGTAGCCGGTCTCCTCGGCGACCGCGTAGACCAGCTTGGTGGCTGGGTCGTAGACCGGCGTGCCGGTGATGCCGAGCGGGTCGATGTCGCCGCAGGGCAGGGCGGACAGCGGCACCGGCGTGCCGACATGGGTGCGCCACTCGATGGCGCCGGTGCCCCGGTTCAGCCCGTAGAGCGAGTCGTTCTCGGTGGCCGCGACCACCAGGGAGCCGATGATCAGCGGCTGGCCGTAGACGGCCCCATCCAGCTGGCGGGTCCAGTCGAGCTTCAGCGGCCCGGCCTTCGGCAGGCCGTTGACCAGGCCGGTGTGCTGAGCATTCGCGTGGTAGATAAGCCAGTTCGTGCCGTCTGGTGCGGGCGCCGCGGTGGCCGGGCTCTGCGAGGCGGGCGGACTGCTGGCCTGCCTGCCCGTGGTGGCGCTGGCGCAGCCGGTGACGGCGAGGACGGTGGCAAGCAGCAGAGCGCGTGCGCGCGGAGTCCGCATGCCTCCAGTTTGCCCCGGCCGGGCCTGGTGTGGCACGGCCGGGCAGGGCCGCTGTTGGCTAGCCGGCCAGCTTGCGCAGGGCGGCGATGAAGTCCGGGTCGTTGGGCGTGCCCACCCCTGTCATGTTGTCGTAGCCGGGAGGGTGAGCTGCCCGGCGTAGCCCGCCATCTTCGGGTTCTGGTCGCTCGCGGCGGCGATCGTGGTCCCAACGGCCGCTGCCGTCGCGCTCGCGGCAGCGGCAAACTTCTCCCTCGAAACATGGCGCGAGGAATGTCGGATATGACGTAGCGGCCAGAATGGAGGGATGACGAGATTTGTCTCCTATGACGGGACGGCGCTCGCCTACCAGGGCGCAGCGACCGGGCAGGTCCTGGTGTGCCTGCCCGGTGGGCCCGCGCGCAACCCCGTCTACCTCGGTGACCTCGGCGGCCTTGGCGAGGCGGCCGGGCGCAGCCTGGTAATGCTGGAGACCCGCGGCACCGGGGCCTCGGCCGTGCCCGAGGACAACGCGACCTACCGGTGCGACCGCCAGGCCGGGGACGTCGAGGCGCTGCGCGAGCACCTTGGCCTGGACCAGCTCGACCTGCTCGCCCACTCCGCCGCGGCCAACGTGGCCATCCTCTATGCTGCCCGCTACCCGGAGCGGATCCGGCGGCTGGTCCTGCTCACGCCCAGCCTGCGGGCGGTCGGCCTGATGCTGGCCCCGGGCGGGGAGCGCCGGGAGGCGCTGGCCCGGCGCCGCACCGAGCCGTGGTACCCAGCCGCCGTGGAGGCCTTCCACGCGGCCGAGGCCGGCCAGGATTCGGTAGGCAACCTGAAGAAGTACGCGCCGTTCTACTACGCCCGCTGGGACGAGGCGGCGCAGGCGCACGCCACGCTCGGCCTGGAGCCGCGGGCATTCCTGATCGGGGCGCGCTTCTACGGCAGGGGAGCGTTCGACCCCGAGGCGACCAAGGCCGCGCTGGCCAAGCTCGAAGCGCCGGTGCTGATCTACGCCGGGGAGCTGGACATCATCCCGACCCCGGAGCTGGCCGCGCAGGCGGTACCCTTCTTTCCCCACGCGGAGCTGGTCGTCCACCGGGGTGCCGGGCACATGGCCTGGCTCGACGACCCCGGCCCGCTAGCCGCCACGATCGCCCGTTTCCTCGGCTGACAGGGGGTATTGCATGGTGTCGGTGGATGCCCGCTGGGCCCGCGACCATGCGGCCCCCTGGGCCCGTCGCCGGATCAAGGGAATCTCGGCCGGCGACGGCCGCGAGCCCAAGCGCCCCGACCTCCTCCCCCTGGAGTCCTAACCACCCCACCCGCCGTCCTTCACCAACCCCGCGGCTCTCACCAGCCCATTGAGATCGCGCCGGTTATCCGGTTATGTCGTGGCCGGTGCTGGCCTGGGTGGCGGGCTGATGATGGGTTTGGGGCTGGTGGGACTGGTGCTGTGATTATCCGGCGCTGTGGCTCAGGTCGGCCAGGATTTCTTCGACGCGGGCCAGGGCGGCGGCGATCCAGGGCAGGGCGAGTGGGTCGGGGGAGGCGAGCGTGGTCTCGCGCTGCTCGTCGGTGCTGCCGTAGAGCAGGCCGGTGGCCACCCGGAGGCGGAGAGCTCCGGCGGGCTCGCCGAACGCGACGGCGGGCAGGACACCGGCGCCGTAGCGGTCGAGCAGCAGGGTGGCCAGTCCCTGGCCAGTGGTCACGCCGTGCCGGGCGGCTAGCAGCTCGCGCCAGGGGGCGAAGTCGGGATAGAGGTAGAACGCGGCCCTGGGGACCGGGCCGGGCACACCCGCTGCGGCGAACCTCGCCGCGACCGCACGGGCCACGGTCGCGTGCAGGCGCCGGCTGCGGGCCACCCGTTCGGTCACCTCCGGCGGCTCGCCGAACGCGACGGCCGCGGCCTGCTGGATGGGCCCAGCCGGTGCGGACCAGATCTCGCTGGCGATGCTGACCAGCCGGTCCCGCAGCCTGGCCGCGGGCGGCGCCACCTGGTCGCCGCCGGGCAGCCTGGCCGCGCCGATCCGCCAGCCGCCGAGGGCCAGGTTCTTGCTGAGCGCGGTCGTCACCACGGTCCGCTCCGGTGCCAGTGTGGCCGGGCTGGTGAACGGTGCCGCTGGGTCGTGGATGAGATCGCGGTAGATCTCGTCGGAGATGATGATCATGTCGTGCTCGGCCGCTACCGCGCACAATTCCCGGACGGCCGCGGCCGTGGCCAGCGTGCCGGTTGGGTTGTCGGGCAGCGTGACGGTCACCGCGCCGATGTGCCTGCCGCCGGCGCGGGCGGCGGTGACCGTCTCGGCCAGCAGGGCCGGATCCGGAACTCCGCCCTGTCCCGGCAGGGCCGGCACGAAGTGCGGCCGGGTGCCGATCAGGCCGGCCTGGGCGGCGTAGCTCACCCAGCTCGGCCTGGGCACGGCCACGTCAGTGCCCAGGGCGAGCAGGACCCCGTAGAGCAGCGGCTTGCTGCCCGGGCCGCAGACGACCGCCGCCGGGTCGGTCGCCAGCCCCCGGCGGCCCCAGTAACCGGCCGCTGCCTCCCGCAGCGTGGCCAGACCAGCCACGGGGCCGTAGGAGTTACGGCCGCTGGCCTCGGCCAGCGTGGCCCGCAGCAGCGGGAGGACGGGCAGGCCCGCTTCACCGAACGCCAACGGCAGGACGCGTTCGCCCCGCTGTCGTCTGGCCGCCAGCGCCTCGTTGGCCGCCAGCGTGGCGGACACGGTAACCGGTATGCGAGCAGGGGCGGGTGCGGTCATGGCTATTCCAGCCACGGTGAGGATCACTCCTAGTGCGGGGAGAACCCGGGCTCTTCAGTTCTCGTTGCGGGCGGCCCGTCAGACCCGAACTCACCAAGTGTCACCGTGGATGAGCATAAGTACAAGAAGCCCTTACTAGGGGAGAGGTTAAGCTAATCTGATGCTCGATCCACATCGGCTCAGGCTGCTGGCCGAATTCGCGGACCGCGGCAGCATCGCGGCGACCGCCGCGGCGCTCGGCTACACGCCCTCGGCGGTCTCCCAGCAGCTCGCCGCGCTCGAACGAGAAGCCGGCGCCGGGCTGCTGGACCGGACGGCCCGCAGTGCGGAGCTGACCGACGCCGGGCGGCGGCTGGCCGGCCACGCACGGCGCATCCTCGCGATGATGGAGGCCGCCGAGGCCGACCTGGACGCGCAGGCGGCCGAGCCGGAGGGCCGGGTGGTGGTGACCGCGTTCCCCACCGCCGCCGTCGCCTTCGCCCCCGCGCTGGCGCACAGCCTGCGGGTCCATCCCGGGCTGACGCTGCTGCTCCGGCAGACCCAGCCGGGTGAGGGGCTGCGCCCGGTGAGCTCGGGCGAGGCCGATATCGCCCTGGTGGACGACTGGTCGGGCCGGATGTCACGGGAGCAGACCGGGCTGCTCCAGTTCTACCGGCTGATCCGCGACCCGCTCGTGCTGGTCGTTCCCCGCACCCATCCGGTGGCCAGCCAGCCACGGGTCCTGCTCCGCAGCCTGCGCGAGGAGGCCTGGATGGTCACACCGGCGGGCGAGCCGTCCCGGCAGGCGGTGGACCGGCTGTTCGCCAGCTCCGGTGGCACCCCGGCGGTGTCCTGGGAGTTCGAGGGCCTGGGCACCATCCTCAGCCTGGTCGCCCGTGGCATCGGGATCGCCGCCGTGCCCCGGCTGGCCCTGGCCGTGGGCGCGGGCCGGGTGGCCGTCCGGGATCTGCCGGGGACCGCGCCGTCCAGGGACGTCTACGCCGTGGTCCGCACCTCCAGCGTCCGCCGGCCCGCGATCGAGGTGGTGCTGGCCGCCCTGCACACGGCGGCCGCGAACCTGGCAGGCCACCGGTCGCGCTGACCCGCGCGTGGCCGCGGCGGCCCAGCGGCTGAGCCGGTGGTGACCGGCCGGAGTCGCGGCGGGCCAGCCGGGCTGGGCCGGCGGCGGTCAGCCGGTGATCTTGCGGACCCGGTAGTTGTCGGCTACGAACAGGGCGCCCGCGCCGTTCACCGCCACCCCGGCGGGCTCGAGCAGGTCGGCCTTGGTGGCCGGGCCGCCGTCGCCGGAGTACCCGGCGAGGCCGTCGCCGGCGACCGAGTAGATGTTGCCGGTGGTCATCGGCACCCCGTAGAAGGTGCCATCCGCTTCGGCGATCACCCGCACCCGGTTGTTGTTCTGGTCGGCGATGATCACGTTGCCGTGGCTGTCGAGGGCCACGGCCGCCGGGAAGTCGAACTCGGCGCCCGTGGCCGGGCCGCCGTCGCCGGAGAAGCCCTTGCTGCCGTTGCCCGCGATCGAGTAGATGTGACCGGTGGTCATCGCCACGCCGTAGAAGTTCCCGGTCGAGCCTGCCAGCACCCGGATCCGGCTGTTGCCCTGGTCCACGATGATCACGTTGCCGTCGCCGTCGCTGGCCACGTCCTTCGGCGCGGCCAGCTCCGCGTTGGTGCCAAGCCCGCCGTCGCCGGAGAAGCCGCTGGTGCCGTCGCCCGCGATCGTGTAGATGTCGTCGGCGGTCATGTGCTGGCCGTAGAAGTTCCCGGTCGTGGCGGCCAGTACCCGGATCCGGTTGCTGCCGTCGTCGGTGATGATCAGGTTCCTGTCCCGATCCACGGCCAGGCCGCTGACCACGCTCAGCTCGGCCTTGGTGGCCGGGCCGCCGTCGCCTGAGGACCCCTGCTTGCCGTCTCCGGCCACCGTGTAGATGTGGTCGGCGGTCATGTGCTGGCCGTAGAAGTTCCCGGTCGTGTCGGCCACCACGCGCACCCGGTTGTTGCCCTCGTCCGCGACCGCCAGGTTGCCGTCGGCGTCGATGGCCAGGCCGTCGGGGAAGTTCATCCCGGCATGTGTCGCGAGGCCGCCGTCGCCGCAGTAGGGGAAGCAGCCGCCGCCCGCCACCGTGTAGATGCGCCCAGCGGTCATCTGCACGCCGTAGAACCGGCCGCTGCTGGCCGGCACGACCCGGAGCCGGTTGTTCTCACCCGCCGCGACCACCACGTTGCCGTCTGAGTCCACCGCCATCCGCGACGAGCTGGTGATCATCACGGCCCGCAGCGCCGGCCCGCCGTTGCCGGACAGGCCCAGGGTGCCGTTGCCAGCGATCGTGTAGATGTCCCCCGCGGTCATGTTCTGCCCGTACAGGTGCCCGCTGCTGGCCGCGATGGCCCGGACCCGGCGGTCGTCGGACACCCGCCCCTCGCCGCGCTCGTCGACGATGACGTCGCCTGAGGCGTCCACGGCGACCGCGTCCGGCATGGTGACCCTGGCCTTCAGCGCCGGCCCGCCGTCGCCAACGGCGCAGCCGGGCTCGCAGCCGGCGATGGTGTCGATGTCGCCGGCGGCCACCTGCTGGCCGTGGAACGTCCCCGCCTTGGCGGCGACCAGCCGCACCCGGTCGTTGCTGCTGTCGGCGATCAGCAGGTTTCCGCCACTGTCCGCCGTCACCCCGAGTGGCCCGTTCAGCTTGGCCTGGGTGGCGGGCCCGCCGTCGCCGGAGAACCCGGCGGTGCCGGTGCCCGCGACCGGGTAGATGTGCTCGGCGGTCATCTGCTGGCCGTAGAATGTGCCGCTCTTGACCGGGACCACCCGGATGCTGTTGCCCGAGGTGTCGGCCAGCACCAGGTTGCCGTCGGAGTCGATCCGCACCTGGCCGATCGTGGCGCCGAGGCCGGCCTTGACGGCGGGCCCGCCGTCCCCCGAGGCCTTCAGGATGTGGCCGTTGCCTGCCACGTTGTAGATGTCGCCCGCGGTCATGTGCTGGCCGTAGAAGTTCCCGGTCGTGGCCGCCACCACCTGCACCTGAGCCGGGATCCCGGTGTTGGGGTTCCCGCTGTCGGTCAGCACCACGTTGCCGCTGGAGTCCACGGCCACATCCGCCGGCTGAGACAGCACGGCCTTGGTGGCGGGCCCGCCGTTCCCATCGGTCCGCCCTATCCGGCCCACCCCGGCGATGGTGTAGATGTGGCCAGCGGTCATCTGCATCCCGTAGAAGCTGCCGGAGTGAGCGGCCACCACCCGCACCGAGCCGTTGAGCTGATCGGCGATCACCAGGTTCCCGCTCTTGTCGAGCGCGACGCCGCAGGCGCTCGTCACCGCGTCCGCGGCCGGGCCGTCGTTGCCGAGATCGACGGGCTCGCCGGGGATGACGGCCGCCCGGCGGACGCCCCCTGCCTGGGTGGTGAGCCAGTCGGTGCCCGGCTTCAGCTCCTGCACCAGCCCGTCGCCGATGTACACGGCGCCGGCACTGACGTTCACCCCGCACGGGAAGTTGATAGCCACCTGCCGGCCCGGGCCAGGCCCGCCGACACCGCCCGCCACGGTGCTGATGGTCCCCGGCCCGCCGGACTGTGCCGCGGCCGGATGCACCGGGCCCGCCGCCTGCGCCTTGCCGCCGGTACCGCTCAGCGTCAGGCCTGCCGCCACCGTCACACCGGCCACGGCCACGGCTATCCGGCCACGGGACTTGCCTGACGCGTGACTGAGCACGAGTTCCTCCGCTCGAACGTGGCTACGCCGCGGTCCAGGCGCAGGGCGGACCGCATGCCTACCCGGGCGCGGGGGGACGCTCTGCCGGAACCCAGCGTCATTCAGCCCTCGGTGGAACAGACGCTTTGATCCCCCCGCCCGATGGCACATAGGTTTTCATTCTTCACGGTAATTTGTCATGCGAGATCACTAAAAGACCCTGCCCGGCCCATTGTGACCTCGCATGACTGGTTTGCTCAGCCGGTGACCTTCCACACCCGGTACTGATCGGCGATGTACAGGCCGCCGCTGGAGTTCACCGCGACCCCGGTGGGTGCCACCAGCTCGGACCTGGTCGCCTTGCCGTGTGTGCCGGAGAACCCCGGGACGCCGTTGCCGGCCACCGTGTAGATGTTGCCGGGGGTCATCGCCATGCCGTAGAAGGTCCCGGCCGCTTCGGCGACCACCCGTACCCGGTTGTTGTCCTGATCGGCGATCGCCAGGTTGCCGTGCCCGTCCACTGTGGCGTCCGCCGGCATGTTCAGCTCGGCGCCGGTGGCACGGCGGCCGTTGCCGGAGTACCCGGCGGTGCCGTTGCCGGCCACCGTGTAGATGTGACCCACGGTCATGTGCACGCCGTAGAACTTGCCGTCGCGGGCGGCCACCACCCGGATCCGTTCGTTGCGCTGGTCGCAGATCACCAGGTTGCCCGAGCGGTCGAGCGCCACGTCCTTGGGCGAGTGCAGCGCGGCGCCGGTGGCCGGGCCGCCGTTGCCGGAGTACCCGGCGGTGCCGTTGCCCGCGACCGTGTAGATGTGACCCACGGTCATGTGCACGCCGTAGAACTTGCCGTCGCGGGCGGCGGCCACCCGGATCCGGTTGTTGTTCTCGTCGGTGATCACCAGGTTGCCGTGGCCGTCCACGGCCAGGCCGCCGGGCACGTTCAGCTCGGCCTGGCTGGCCGGGCCGCCGTCGCCGGTGTACCCGGCGGTGCCGGTCCCCGCGACGTTGTAGATGTGCCCGTTGGTCATCTGCTGGCCGTAGAAGGTCCCGTCCGACTCGGCGACCACCCGCACCAGGTTGTTGCCTCCGTCGTCGAGCACGACGTTCCCGTGGCCGTCGAGGGCCACGCCGTCGGGGAAGTTCATCCCGGCCTTCCTGGCCGGGCCGCCGTTGCCGCAGTAGGGGAAGCAGCCGCCGCCGGCGATCGAATAGATGTGCCCGGCCATCATCTGCTGCCCGTAGAACGACCCCGGCCCGGTGGCCACCACCCGGATCCGGTTGTTCTGGCCGGCCGGCACCAGCAGGTTGCCGTGGCGGTCCACGGTCATCCTGGCGCTGGTGATCATCATCACGGCCCTGGTCGCGATCACGCCCTGGCCGGACAGGCCGAGGAAGCCGTTGCCGGCCGCGGTATAGATGTCCCCCGCCCGCATCTTCTGGCCGTAGAAGTACCCGGTGGCAGCGGCGATCAGCCGCACCCAGCGATCCTGCGGCCCCAGCATCTGGCCGTACTCGGCCACGATGAGGTTGCCCGAGCCGTCCACCGCGATCGCGCAGGGCAGGACCAGCCTGGCCTTGGCGGCCGGGCCGTCGTTGCCCTCCTCGCACGCGGTCCCGCAGCCGGCGATCGAGTAGATGTCGCCGGCCTTCATCCGGTGGCCGTAGAAGTGGCCGGTGTGGGCCGCCACCACGCGCACCCGGTTGTTCACCGTGTCCGCGATCACCAGGTTCCCCGCGCCGTCCAGCGCGACCCCGAGCGGGCCGCTGAGCCGGGCCCGGGTGGCGCGCCTGCCGTTGCCGGAGTACCCGGCCGTGCCATCGCCAGCGACCGTGTAGATGTGCCCGGCGGTCATCCGCTGGCCGTAGAAGGTCCCCCCGCTGACCGCGACCACCCGGATCGTGTTGCCCGAGGTGTCGGCGATCACCAGGTTGCCGGACTTGTCGATCTTCACCTGGCCGATGGTCTCGCCCAGCCCGGCCCTGACCGCCGGGCCGCCGCGCCCCGAGACCACCAGGCCGTTGGCGTTGCCCGCCACGGTGTAGATGTGTCGCGCGGTCATGTGCTGGCCGTAGAAGGTGCCGCTACGGGCCGCCACCACCTGTACCTGGGCGGCGATGGGCGGGGCCGAGGTGCCGTTGTCGGCGATCACCAGGTTCCCGGCCCGGTCCACGGCCACGTCCTTCGGGTAGGCCAGCCCGGCCTTGGTGGCTGGGCCGCCGTCACCGGAGATCTTCGGGCCGCTGCCGGTTCCCGCCACGGCGTAGATGTGTCCCGCGGCCATGTGCCGGCCGTAGAAGGTGCCGCTGTGCCTGGCGACGACCCGCACCATGTAGTCGGTGTTGTCGGCGATCACGAGGTTGCCCGCGCCGTCGACGACCACGCCGCAGGCGCTGGTGATCGCCCTGCTGGCCCGCCCGCCGTCGCCCAGCAGCACGGTCCCGCTGATCACCGAGGCCCGGCGCAGGGCGCCGACCGGGCTGGTCAGCCAGCCGCTGTGAGTGTCCACCCGCTGTACTAGGCCGTCGCCCACATACAGGTTCCCGCCGGCATAGGACACGCCGCACTGATAGTCGAGAGCCACATTCGGGGCCGGAGAGGGCCCGCCGGTGCCACCCGCCACCAGAGATATGCTCCCAGGCCCAAGAGCACGCTGGTTTGCCGCGTCCGCAGGACTGGTGGGCCCGCTCAGGGCCATGGCGGCCGCCACCATCGCAGCGGCCATCGCAAACATTGCCCGGGTACCCGTCGCCAAATACATGTGACTGCGCATAAATCCCTCCACTCGGGGACCTGGGGCGCCGCCACGCATGGGCGCAGGTCAACGCTAGGACGCAGTCACCGTGACTACGGCTAGCACTTCTCAGCTCACATAAGGTAACTCATCATCGGCTAGGTAGACAAGTTTCAGTTTCAAGCCTGATACCGGACACTGAATCACAAACAACGCGATCGTAAACTCCAAGATCGTAAACCGGCGAATCGCGCACTGGCTACCCTGGCACCGACCGGACCACAACGGAGGGGGACACCCGTGACCGATGCCTGGGCCCGCAACAAGGCGACGGCTGCCTGGATACGCCGTGGGGCGACGGCGCTGGCCGTCGCGCGCACCGCGATCGGCGTCGCCGCACTCGCATCACCGGCGCTGATCGCCCGGCCCTGGGTGGGCCCCGGCGCTGCCAAGGCCGCGCCGGGGCAGGTGCTCGGCCGTGCACTGGGCGGCCGCGACCTCGCGCTCGGCCTCGGTGCGCTCGCCGCGCTGCAGCGGACCCAAGCCGGAGCTCAGCCTGGCGCAGGCGTCTGGGTGGGCATGGCCGCGCTGGCCGATTCGCTCGACGTGGTGGCGACCGCGGCTGCCTGGGATGAGCTGCCCGCAGTGACTCGCTGGCTGGTAGCCGGCTCGGCGGCCGGCGCTGCCGCGGTTGGCGCCGTCGCCGCCTGGTCGCTGATCACCGGGGAACCCGCCACGTCTGGGCCGGCCTGAGTGATTGGGTCGCTGGGCACCGTGCGGTGAAAATCGGCAAGGTACCCCGCCGCCGTCCGGGTCGGCGCGCGCGATGGGGTTCGCTGGGATTTCTTGATGAAAAAGAAAAGTCGCCAGGGAAGCTGCCGCGACGGCGCGGCCTGAGCAGCGGTGGGGTCCGCTGGGCGCCGTTCGGTCAAGGAATCCGCCGCGACCGGGCCAGCGTGAGCGATTGGGCCACTGGCTACTTTTCCGTTAACAAAATCGAATTTATGACCATTATCAGATAAACGGCGGACAGGCTGGCATCGGCGGCCAGCCTTGCCGGGCCCATGAGTTACAAAAACAGGGGATGATCCCGCACACTAGGCGCGGGATCACCCCCCTCTGGGTGCCCTCCGTCGGAACCTATTTGGCCGGGCCCGAGGCCAGCTTCACCGAGCTGGTGTGCTTCTGGCCGTTGGGCGCCACCCACGTGATGGAGATCGAGTTGCCCGGGTGGTAGTGCGTGAGGAGCTTCGTCAGCACGGCGGGCGAGCTGGTTGCCTGGCCGTCGATGCTGGTAATGACGGACCCCCCGCTGATCCCGGCCTGGGCGACCGGGGTGCGGCACAGCACCCCGCCGACCAGTGCGCCCGAGCTGACGTCGGACGGGATCGTGGATGGGACCGAGGTGGCGGCGCTGTTCAGGCAACTGCCGTTGCCGTTGCCCTGTCCGTTGCCGAAGCCGCCAAACCCGTTCTGGTCGGCCGCGTTCTGCAGTTGCTGCTGCTGGGTGCTGGGGCTGGTCGCGGTGCTCGGCGACGATCCCGCAGCCGAGCTGGAGGTGGCCACGGTGACGCCGAGGAAGGCCGGCAGCCCGATCTGGATGTCGGAGGTCGCGTGCCCGGAGAGGATCTGGTTGGCGATCGACAGCGCGCGGTTGATCGGGATCGCGAAGCCCATGCTGGCGCCGCCTGCTGAGCTGTTGGCGGCGCTGTTGGCGGCCGTGTTCATCCCGATGACCTGGCCTTGGGTGTCGGCCAGCGCGCCACCGGAGTCACCGGCGACGATCGGCGCGTTGGTCTGCAGCATCCCGTGCAGGTTCTCGGTGGTGCCCGCGCCCGCGTCGCTCGCCTGGATCGACTGGTTCAGGCTGGTGATCCGGCCGGAGACGACGGTGGGGCTGCCGTCCTGGCCCTCCGCGTTGCCCAGCGCCACGACGGTCTCTCCGATCTGGACCTTGCCGGAGTCGCCGGGGGTGACGGTGTTCAGGTTGCTGGCATTGCTCAGCTTGAGCAGCGCGACGTCGTGGGTCTGGTCGGTGCCGAGCACGGTGACCTTGTAGATCTGCCCGGTGTTGGCAATCTTCGCTTCGACCGAGTTCGTTCCCTCGACCACGTGGTTGTTGGTCAGCACCAGGCCGCTGTGGCTCACTACCATGCCGGTGCCCTCCAGCGTGCTGTCCTGGCCGGAGAAGCTGGGCGTGGAGATGATGTCGACGATTCCGGGGCTCACCTTGCTGGCGACGGACTGGGTGACCGAGCTGTTCGCGCCCGAGTTGCCGTTGGGCTGGCCATTGCCTGCCCCGGGGGCCGCGCCGCCGCCGGGCAGCGTCAGGCCGGTCGAGTTCGAGTTGTCGTTGTGCCTGAGTGCGAGCACGGTCCCCGCGCCGACTCCGGCCGCCAGCGCCGCGACCACGACGTAGGTGAGGATCCGGCTGCGCCTGGGCGGGCGCTGCTGGCCATAGCCGCCGCCGATGATGTCGGAGCCGTAGCCGGGGGGCATGCCGTAGCCCGGCGGGTAACCGCCAGTGCCCGGATAGCCGCCCGCTCCGTAGACGCCCTGGTATCCGGCGCCCGGCGGGTAGCTGGAGCCAGGGTAGCCAGCACCCTGGTAGCCACCTTGATAGCCGCCGCCTGGGTAGCCACCAGGCCCACCCTGGTACCCAGGGCCATAGCCGCCCGGGTAGCCGGGGCCATAGCCCATCCCTGGCGGGTAGCCGCCGTGCGGGTAGGCCACCGTCGGGTTCTCGTAGCCGCCGGCCGTGGCCTCGCCGGTACCGGGAGCCTGCGAACTGGCCCACAGCCCGCCCGGTGCGGTGTCCGCCTCGTCGCTGGCCGCCGCTGGCTCGCCGCCCGTGCCCGGCTCCGGCGATGCGGCCGCGGCGGCGGGCTCGCCCCGCGCCTGGCTGGTGTCCTCGCCCAGGAGGGATGGCCGTTCGACGGTTCCATCCCCGGACGCTGACCAGGTGCTGCCGGAGGGTGGAGTTCCGGCCGGAAAAGCGGGGAACTCCGGTCGTTGCTGCTCGCTTCCGCTGCGCTCTTCGTCCATCTCCATCACCTTTGCCCGGAACTAGCGTAAATCCCGTTCAGGTCCTGCCCAACTCCGGTACCAGAACGTGGTCCCTTGTCCCTGCTCTTCCCTAGTTAGCCCGACCTGCCTGGACTAAAGCTGAAGGCCTGCTGAGGATTGCCCAACGTGACTCAGATCACGCCGCCGCAAACTCGATCGCAGTGGCGTGAGCTGCGGAAACATGAGTTTTACCACGCGCTCGTGCTTTGCGCTACACTCAAGATATAACGTGATGGCGGGAACGTCGGAGAGTCCGGACAACCCAAGCCGTCGCCGATTCTCACACCAGGGAGTGGCCATGCCCGCATCGACACGCAGCGAACCTGGGCTTTCCAGGCGCGAGGAAGTGGCGGTCTCCGGCGCTGTCATGTCCAGTGCCCCGTGGACCGCGGCCGGGGCGACCGGTGCCGTCGTCGCGGCCGGCGACCTCGGCCTGCATCTGATCGGCGGGCACATCGGGCTCAGCGCGCTGAGCGGTTCGGTGTCGCTCGGCGTGGTGACCTTCCTCGTCGTGGCCGCGGCCGGGGCCATGCTCAGCTCGCGCGGTGGCCGGGCGGTTCGCTGGGTGCGCGAGAACCCCTGGCGGTTCGCGCTTGTGCCGGGTGTCGCCTGTGCCGCGATCGTGTTCGTCCTGTCCGTGGTGCTCGGCGGCGGCATGTTCTCCGGCATCTACAGCGCGCTGTGGCACGGCGCCGTCACCTACGGCCTGACCGGCGCCGCCGGCACGGTAGCCGGCACCAGGCGCCGCCGCGCCTGACCCGGTTCCCGCCCGCTCCTGACCACGCCCGGCCGGCGTGGTCAGCCGGGCAGGCTGGGCGGCTCTGGGCGTGCGCGGAGACAGCCGTGATGGCGTGACCGATGATGCCGTCGATCGTGGCGCGCATCGCATCGAGCGCCCGCTGATCCCGCTGCAGGGTCGCGGTGTCGCGGGGGCTGGCGGTCGTCGAGCGAGCGGCCAGCACCCCGCCCACCACGAGCAGCGCGAGGGCGAGCAGCAGCCAGCGCGGCGTCCGTTTCATGCGACGGCGGCCTCGGGCTGGAGCCTGAGTGGGTCTATCCTGACGTTCGCCATGCCGATGCTCTTGTTCATTGCCGCAGCCACGGTCCTGTACCTGCTGTTCACCCGGCCGCACCAGGTCCCGGGGGACGCGGACGCCCAGGAGGCCGGGCCGGGGGTTGCCGGGTGACCTCTGCCGCCGCACTGCCTGCCTCGGCCGCGACAGCCCCGCCGAGCCTGCCGCCCGGCCGGCGGCGGCCGGGCGCGGTAGCGCGCGCGGCGTTCCAGCTCACCAAGCCGCGCATCATCGAGCTGCTGCTGGTCACCACGATCCCCACCATGCTGCTCGCGCACCGGGGCCTGCCCTCGCTCAAGGTGTTCTTCGTCACCCTGATCGGCGGCGCGTTCGCCGCGGGCAGCGCGAACACCCTGAACTGCTACCTGGACCGTGACATCGACGCGGTGATGCGGCGCACCGCGCACCGCCCGCTGGTGGCCGGCTCCGGGCAGGGCACGATCAAGCCGAACGAGGCCCTGGCCTCCGGGATCACGCTGGGCGTGGCCGCCACGCTGCTCCTCGGGCTGCTGGTGAACTGGCTGGCCGCATCCCTGGCCGCCGGGGCGATCCTGTTCTATGTCTTCGTCTACACGCTCGGGCTGAAGCGGCGCACCGCCGCCAACATCGTGATCGGCGGCGCGGCCGGCTGCTTCCCGGTGCTGGTCGGCTGGGCGGCCGTCACCGGCACCGTCGCCTGGCCCGCTGCCGCGCTGTTCGCCATCATCTTCCTGTGGACCCCGCCGCACTTCTGGGCGCTGGCGATGCGGTTCAGGGACGACTACGCGGCGGCGAGCGTGCCCATGCTGCCGGTGGTGGCGACCCCGCAGGTGGTCGCCCGCAAGATCCTCAACTACTCCTACGCGATGGTGCTGGCCACGCTCGCGCTCGCCCCCGCGGCCGGCTGGATCTACGCCGTCTGCGCGGTCGCGCTGGGCGGCTGGTTCCTGGCCGAGGCGCACCGCCTGCAGGCCCAGATAGCGGCCACCAGCCCCGGCCATAACGGCTTGGCCGGAAAGCCGCCCGACGGCCCTGGCCTGGCCGGAAGGACGCCCGACGGCTCAGCCGTCGCGCCCGCTCCGATGCGGCTGTTCCACTTGTCCATCGCCTACCTGACCCTGCTGTTCGCCGTGATCGCGGTCACTGCCCTGCTGCCGTGGGGCCGCTGGTAGCCGGACCACGGCCCGCAGGCCTGGCGCGGCGTCCTCCAGCCACACCGTCCCGCCGTGCGCCGCGGCGGTGGCGCGCACGATCGCCAGGCCGAGCCCGGAGCCGGCCTGGTCGGCATGATCGCGGCTGCGTGCGTCGTCCAGCCTGGTGAACCTGCCGAACACCCGCTCGGCGTCCGCCTCGGGGATGCCCGGGCCGTCGTCGCAGACCGACAGCACCACCCAGGGCCCGTCCGCCCTGGCCGTCACGCTCACCCGGCTGTGGGTGTACCTGACGGCGTTGTCGATCAGGTTCACCAGCATCCGGTCCAGCCCGTCGGCGTCACCGAGGACGACGCAGGCGTTCAGCGACTGGGTGGTCACCGGAACCCGCGCCTCGCCATAGCGCAACGCCACCGCCGCGGCCGCCCCGGCGAGGTCGACGGGCCGGCCGCGGCTGGGCCGGCCGGCCCGCTCGTCCAGCCTGGCCAGGGCGAGCAGATCCTCGGTCAGCCTGGCCAGGCGGAGCGTGTCGGCCAGGACACCGCCCGCCGTCTGCCTCCAGTCGATCGCGTCCGGATGGTCCACCGCGACCTCGAGTTGCGTCCGGATGCTGGCGATCGGGCTGCGCAGCTCGTGCGCGGCGTCGGAGACGAAGCCGCGCTGGCGCTGCTGAGCAGCCTCCAGCCTGGCCAGCATGTCGTTCAGGATGACGGCGAGGCTGTGCACTTCGTCTCTGGCCTCGGGTACCGGCAGGGTCCGGCCGCGCGCGATGGCGGTTCCGGTGATCTCCTGCGCCCCGCGCCTGAGCTCCTCGATCGGCCGCAGCGCGGCACCGGTCACCAGCCAGGTGAGCAGCACGAACACCAGGAACAGTACCGGTGTCCCGATGATGGTCACCCGGCCGATCGCGGTCAGGCTGCCACCGACCTCCGCATAGGAAACGGTGGCGATCACCACACCGTCGCCGTCGGTGGGCACGGCCACCACCCGCAGCGGCAGCGCGATGTCCATCGGCCCACCGGCCAGCGATATCCCCTGGCCCCTGGCCGCGATCGACTTCGCCACGAAGAACGGGATCAGCGGGACCAGCCGGTCGGCGGCGGGCGAGGCGTCGACGATCCGGCCCTGTGCGTCCAGCACCTGAACGGTCAGCGTGCTGTCCGCGACCGGCACCGGGTCGGGCAGCCGGCCGGCGTTGGCCAGGACGGCCACCTCGCGGGCGCCCTGCCTGGCCGTGTCGTCCAGGCCGCGGGTCAGTGATACCCGCAGCGCGTTGAACAGCAGCAGCGCGGCGGCCGTGAGCACCACCACGAGCAGGGCCGATACCGCCAGGGTCAGCCTGGCGCGCAGCCCGCGCCGCCGCCACCAGGCGCCCGGGGTGTGCCACTGCCGCTCGTTATTCACCAGACCAGGCACAATGTCCGCTGCCCGGCGGCCGTGCCCGGTCGCCGCCGCGCCCTCCTGCCCGGCCGGCCCGGGGTTCACACGCCCGGCTGGCGAGGCCGGTTCGCTGCCAGCCGGCGACACGGTCTCGCGTCCGGTGGCTGTGGCGCCCAGAGCCGGATCAGCCGCCATCGCTGGCCAGCCGGTAGCCGGCGCCGCGCACGGTCTGCAGCGCACCGCGCCCGAACGGCGTGTCGATCTTGCGTCGCAGGTAGCCGACGTACACCTCGACGACGTTCAGTTCGGCGGCGTCGTAGGCGTCCCACACGTGCTCCAGGATCTCGGCCTTGGGCGCCACCTGGCCGGCCCGCCGCATCAGGTACTCGAGCAGCGCGAACTCGCGCGGCGTCAGCTCGATGCTCACGTCGCCCCGGCGCACCTGCCGGCTGGCCGGATCCAGCGACAGGTCGCCCACCTGCAGCACGGCCGGCCGGGGCGCCGCACCGCGGCGCAGCAGCGCGCGCAGCCTGGCCGCGAGCACGACGTAGGAGAACGGCTTGGTCAGGTAGTCATCGGCGCCGAGGTCAAGCCCGTCCGCCTGGTCGTACTCGCCGTCCTTCGCCGACAGGATGAGGATGGGCACCCAGTTGCTGTCGGCCCGCAGCCGCTCGCAGATCTTGTAACCGGACAGGCCGGGCAGCATCACGTCCAGCACCACTGCGTCGTAGCCGCCCTCCCGGGCCAGGTGCAGCCCGTCCGGGCCGGTATGGGCGAGATCGACAGCGAAGCCCTCGGCCTGCAGTCCGACCCGGACCGCGGCCGCCAGCCGCCGCTCGTCCTCTACCACGAGCACCCGCATGATCCCCCGGCTTCCTCTCGATGTGCCGTCCGCCTGCCCAACCAGTGTGACTCATCGCCCCCTTAAGCCACGCTGAGAGCGCTCTCAGCTCTCCACAGGTTCAGCTCAGCGACCGTCAGGCAGACTCGGAAATGTCGAAAAACAGCACAGGCTGAAGACATCTAGATTGACGACGGGTGAGGTGTCATGGATCGAATTCCGAAGTTTTCGCGCCGTGCACGGTGGGCGGTACCAGCGGGGGCCCTGGCCGTCACCGGCGCGGTCATAGCCGGGGTACTGGTACCCAGCGCACAGGCCAGCCCGGTCCTGCCGGCCCGCACGGCCGCCCAGTTGCTCGCCACGGTCAGCGGCCGCACCGGATCGCTGCCGGCGTTCACCGGCACGATCGTGGAGAACGCGGCGCTCGGCCTGCCCGATCTGCCGGGCCAGGACGACGCGACGTCGCTCACATCGCTGCTCTCCGGCAACCACACGGTCAAGATCTGGTACTCCGACCCCAGTCACCTGCGGCTCGCGGTGCCGCAGAACCTGACCGAGAGCGACATGATCATCAACGGCGGCTCGGCATGGTACTGGCAGAGCACGACGAACTCCGTCACGCACGTCCTGCTGCGCGGGGGCCAGGACGCCAAGAAGCAGGTCCAGCTACCCTCGCTGACCCCGGAGCAGGCCGCCCAGCAGGCGATCGCCGCGGTCGGCCCGACCACCAGGGTGACCACCCAGACCAACATCACGGTCGCCGGTGAGCCCGCTTACCAGCTGGTCCTCGCGCCCAAGAGCTCCGATTCACTCATCGGCCAGGTGCGCATCGCGGTCGATGCCACCCACCACGTGCCGCTGCGGGTGCAGATCTTCCCCAGGCACGCGGTCAACCCGGCGTTCCAGGTGGGCTTCTCGTCGATCTCGTTCGTGCGGCCCGCTGCCGCGAACTTCCACTTCACCCCGCCGCCCGGCGCCACGGTGAACACGCAGACGCTGGGGCCGGACAGCGGCTCGGCCAAACAGATGACCGACAAGGCTCAGCCGGCCACATACGGCACCAGCTGGCTGACCGTCTTCGAGCTGCCGGCCTCGGACCTCTCCGCGGCCCTGCACGGAATGTCCGGTCACTCGGCTTCGAGTGCGAAGCTGCTCCCGGCAGGATCGTCGTCGCAGGCGGCTCCGGCAGCGGCGTCGGCGGCCCAGGCCGCGGCGGGCACGCCGGGCGCCGGCCCGGGCGGACTGGACATGGTCGGCGCGCTTGGCATCCTGGCGCAGTCGGGCAAGAAGGTGCACGGCTCCTGGGGCAGCGGTGAGCTGCTGCACACCAGCCTGCTGTCCGTGCTGATGACCAGCGACGGCCGGGTCTTCCTCGGCGCCGTCACTCCCTCGGTCCTCTACCGAGCAGTGGCCCACGTCAAATGACTCCATCGCCGGCGACGGCGACGCAGCAGATCGCGGAGCAGGCCGGCCCGGCTGACGGGCCGGCCAGCCTCGCGATCGCGTCGTCCGCGCTCACCAAGCGGTTCCGCAATGGCCAGCTAGCCGTGGACGGCCTCGACCTGCAGGTTCCCCGTGGCAGCGTCTACGGCTTCCTCGGCCCGAACGGCTCCGGCAAGACGACCACGATCCGGATACTGCTCGGCCTGGCCTTCGCGACCAGCGGCAGCCACGAGCTGCTCGGCGCCCCCATGCCCGGCAGCGCTACCGCCGTCCTGCACCGGGTTGGCTCGCTGATCGAGGGCCCGGCCTTCTACCCCTTCCTGAACGGCCAGCAGAACCTGGCCCGCTGCGACGCCGCCGACCGCACCGCCGATCCACGGACCGCGCCGCAGCGGATCGAGTCCGCCCTGGAAAAGGTGGGCCTGCTGGCCGCCGCCAGGAAGCGCTACCGGATCTACTCGCTGGGCATGAAGCAGCGGCTGGCCATCGCGGCCAGCCTGCTCAAGCCGCGCGAGCTGATCGTCCTGGACGAGCCCACCAACGGTCTCGACCCGCAGGGCACCCGCGAGGTCCGCAACCTGATCCGCGAGATCGCCTCCGACGGCACGACGGTCTTCGTCTCCTCGCACCTGCTCGCCGAGGTCGAGCAGATCTGCTCGCACGTGGGGGTGATGCGCACCGGCAAGCTCGTCTTCCAGGGCCCCCTCGACGAGCTGCGCCGTACCGGCGCCGCCCGTGTCCGGGTGGAAACACCGGATCCACAGTCCGCGGCCGACGTCTTCACCAAGCTCGGCCTGGCCGACACCCAGACGGTGGACGACGGGATCTCCGCCGTCCTGGGCGATGTCCTGCCCGAGCGGGCCTGCGCCGAACTCGTCCACGCCGGCGTCCCAGTCCGCGGCCTGGCCGTCGTCCGGCCGAGCCTCGAGGATCTGTTCGTCGGACTCACCGGGGAGGGTTTCGATGTCGACGGCTGACCTCACCACCGCACCGGCCGCGGCGCCGGTGACCTCCACGTCCCCACCGGCCGCCAGGGCCTGGCTGCGCCTGCTCCGCTCGGAGTTCCGCCTGGTCTTCTGCCGCCGCCGCAACCTGGCCCTGCTCGCCGTGACCGCCCTGATCCCGATCATGACCGGGATCGCACTGCGGCTGGCCGCCCCCTCGCCCAACGGCGGCGGGAATGGCGGCCCGCCCTTCCTCGACCAGGTGGCGGGCAACGGCGTCTTCCTCACCTTCCTCGCCCTCACCGTCATGCTGACCCTGGTGCTGCCGCTCGTCGTGGCCGTCCCGGCCGGCGACTCCATCGCGGGCGAGGCAGGCTATGGCACGCTGCGCTACCTGCTGGCGGTCCCCGCCGGGCGGACCAGGCTGCTTGGCATCAAGTACCTGACCGTGGTCGCCTTCGGCCTGTGTGCCACGGCGGTGGTCACGGCCGTGTCGCTGATCATCGGGTCCATCCTGTTCCCGATCGGCCCGGTCACCCTGCTCTCCGGCACCACCGTGCCGCTGGCCGAGGGCCTGCTCCGCGTGCTGTTCGTCACCCTGTACGTGAGCGCAGCCATGGCCGCTCTCGCCGCCATCGGCGTGGCCATCTCCACGTTCACCGAACACGCGATCGGCGCGATCGCAGCCCTGGC
Source organism: Streptosporangiaceae bacterium (assembly GCA_036495485.1). Classification (GTDB taxonomy): domain Bacteria; phylum Actinomycetota; class Actinomycetes; order Streptosporangiales; family Streptosporangiaceae; genus PALSA-505. The sequence goes on along the minus strand of DASXMU010000234.1, from coordinate 8,515 downwards.
TGTCCTCACCGTAGCCAGCGAGGTAGCCGGCAACGTCCCGCAGTTCGCCGCGGTGCAGCCCTACCTGCCCACCGACTGGTGGAACTCGTTCGACTCCATCCTCCGCACGCCCATCGACACGACCACGCTGCTGCACGGACTGCTCTCGTTCGCGGTCTACATAGTGATCTTCGGCTCGATCGCCTGGGCGCGGTTCACGAGCAGCGACATCACGAGCTGACAACCGGTTGCCCGGGGCATGTCTTGCCCGGGTCGTGTCGGCTCGCGTTCAAACGCGGAACGGCGCGGGGAGACCCACTCGTCCATCTGACGGGTCGGCGTGCCGAGCTTTGGCTGTGCTGAGCTTTGGCTGTGCTGAGCTTTGGCTGTGCCGAGTGGGCGCTCCCTGTGCTCCAACTAGCTCTGCGACCTAGTTCTTCAACTAGCTTTTCAATCCTGGGAAATCGTCTTCCCAGAACTCTATTGTCCCACGGGTCTCACTCGCCTCAGTGATCACGGAGTGGCGGTGGTGTTCCTGGTCGCGAAGCTGGACGCGGCGGATCTTGCCGGAGATGGTTTTGGGGAGGTCGGCGAATTCGAGGCGGCGGACGCGCTTGTAGGGGGCCAGGCGTTCGCGGGCGAAGGCGAGGATGGATTCGGCGACCACTGCGGAGGGCTGGGTGCCGGCGGTGAGGGCTATGTAGGCCTTGGGGACGGCCAGCCGGACGGGATCGGGGGAGGGCACGACGGCCGCTTCGGCGACCGCTTCGTGCTCGATGAGCACGCTTTCCAGCTCGAAGGGGGAGATCCGGTAGTCGGACGCCTTGAAGACGTCGTCGGTGCGGCCAACGTAGGTGATGTAGCCGTCGGGGTCCGTGGCCGCGACGTCGCCGGTGTGGTAGTAGCCGCCGTGCATCGCCTCGGCCGCGCGTTCCGGGTCGCCCCGGTAGCCGGTCATCAGGCCGGCCGGGCGTCCAGCGGTGGGGTCCACCGGGATGCAGATCTCCCCCTCGGCGGCTGAGGTGCCGGTGACCGGGTCGATGAGGGTGATCGTGTAGCCGGGGAGCGGGCGGCCCATGGAGCCCGGCCTGATCTGCTGGCCGGGGGTGTTGCCGATCTGGGCGGTGGTCTCGGTCTGGCCGTAGCCGTCGCGGACGGTGATTCCCCAGGCCCGGCGGACCTGCTCGATCACCTCCGGGTTGAGCGGCTCGCCGGCCGAGACGCACTCGCGCAGGCCGGCCGTGTCGCAGCTGGTGAGGTCGGCCTGGATGAGCATCCGCCAGACGGTGGGCGGGGCGCACAGCGTGCTGACGCCGCAGGCCGGGATCGCCGCGAACAGGGCGGCCACGGAGAAGCGTTCGTGGCCGAGCACGAAGGCGGCGGCCCCGGCGTTCCACGGCGCGAACACGTTCGACCAGGCGTGCTTGGCCCAGCCGGGGGAGGAGATGTTGAGGTGCACGTCACCGGGCTGCAGGCCGAGCCAGTACATGGTGGACAGGTGGCCGACCGGATAGGAGGCGTGGGTGTGCTCCACCAGCTTGGGCTGAGCCGTCGTGCCCGAGGTGAAGTACAGCAGCAACGGGTCGCCGGCGCCGGTGACGCCGTCGGGGGTGAACGTGCCGGGTGAGCTGGCGGCGTCGCCGTAGTGCTGCCAGCCGTCCACCGGCTCGCCCACCGCGACCGGTGTCCATCCGCTGCCGATGCCGGCGTCGCGGAACTTGGGCGTCTGGCCCGACTCGGTGATCACATGGCGGACTTCGCCGCGGCCGATCCGGTCGGCGATGTCGGCTGGCCCGAGCAGGGTCGTTGCCGGGATGATCACGGCGCCGAGCTTGATCGCCGCGAGGATGACCTCCCACAGCGGAGCGATGTTGCCGAGCATGAGCAGTACCCGGTCGCCCCGCCGGACGCCGAGGTCGCGCAGCCAGTTCGCCACCTGACTGGACCGTGCGGAGAGCTCCGCGTAGCTCAGCCTGACGTCGCTGCCGGTGGCGACGATCCGCAGGGCGTCGCGCTGCGGATGCTCGGCGGCGATGACGTCGAACCAGTCCAGCGCCCAGTTGAAGTGGTCCAGCCGGGGCCAGCTGAACTCCCCCCGCGCGGTGGTGTAGTCCTCGCGGTACCGGAGCAGGAGATCGCGGGCCTCGCGGAATGCCAGGGTGGCGGAGCTTGATTCAGTCACCAGGCCATGGTGACACCCCGGTAGTCAGCGGGCATCCCCAGGGCAGTCCCTGAATTCCAGGCAGTTCCTGATCCCTCTGGCGGGACGGTTACGCAGGTGATCTAAATGGGACGGCAACGCGTGACTTCTGTCCCGGCCACGCCCCATTGCCGCCATTCTGATTTGGCTATTGTGCCAGCGTTAGCGCTGGCTGGGCTGAAGTTAGTTGAGCCCACCCGGTCCATGTCGTGGTTGTGGCAACGTCGGCACTCTTTGGTGGGCATTGCCACAACCACGACATTCGGGCTGCGATGGCCGGCCGCTCAACCTCAAACTGAGCCACTACCCAACCCCAGCCCGCTGTGGCGATCTATCCCGACTGAGCACGATTCAAGTTAGTAGATAACGGGTGCCGGGAAGCGGAAAACGCTTTCCGGCACCGTCCCTGGTGAGCCTGTGGATAAACCCCCGGCACAATTTACCGGGCTGCCCAGATGAACTGGGAGACTTCACCCTGGTTTATCCAAGTTACGCACCGGAATAATCCCCGTGATGGCTTGACCATAATTCAATTGTGTGATGAATATTGCCGTGATGACCGACGCGACCCGGTCGGTCCGTGCGGCGACGTGGCTGCGAGCCTGGCCGTACTGGCCGGCGATCAGCCACCCGGTGGTGCGACGTCTGCTCCCTGGTTACGCGCTCTCCTCCCTCGGCGACGGAATGAGCGCCGTAGCGGTCGCCTGGCTAGCGCTCCGCCTGGCCCCCCGGGCCAGCCAGGGCCTGTGGGTAGGCGCGGCGGTCGCCGCATACTCCGTCCCGGGTGCCCTGGGCGCCGCCCTGCTGGGCCGCTGGCTGCGTGGCCGCGCCGGGGTCCGCCTGGCCGGAGCCGATGCCATGCTCCGCGCTGCCGCGCTCGGCGCCATCCCGATCCTCAGCGCGGTCCACGCCCTGCGCCCGGTCACCTATGTAACCCTGCTCGGGGCATCCTCCCTGCTCCACGCCTGGGGGGTGGCCGGCCAGTACACCCTGGTCGCCGAGGTCCTCCCGGCCAGGCACCGGCTGGCTGGCAACGCCCTGCTCGCCAGCGTGGCAGAGCTGACCTTCGTGATCGGCCCAGCTTTAGCGGGCCTGCTCACCGTCGTCTCCGGCCCAGCCCCCGTCATCGGCGCCGACGCCGTCAGCTGGGCGATCCTCGCGGTCAGCTACGCCCGCGTAGCCCCCATGCTCACCGTCAGCCAGCCCGGCTCACCGGCCGGCCCTGGCCCCCCGGCCGGCCCTGGCCCCCCGGCCCCACGCACCAACCGTGACAGCTCCACCGAACCCACGGGCAGTGTTCCCCGTGCCGACCCAGCCCGCTCAGGTGCCTCCACGTCACCCGCGACTCTCCCTAACCCCACTAGCCCCACTAGCCGTGACAGCTCCACCGAACCCACGGGCAGCGTTCCCCGCGCTGACCCAGCTCGCTCAGGTGCCTCCACGTCACCCGCGACTCTCCCTAACCCCACTAGCCATACCAAGCCCACCTGCTGCTCCGGTGTGCGGATGATCTTCGAGAGCCGCACCCTGCTCGGGCTGGTCGCCCTCAGCTTTGTCTTCTTCCTGCTTTACGGCCCGGTTGAGGTCGCTCTCCCGGTGCACGTGGCGAGCGACCTGCACGGCTCGGCCGAGCTGCTCGGCTGGTTCTGGGCGGCGAACGGAGCCGGCGCGGTGATGGGTTCGCTGATCGCGCCGTACCTGCGGCACTGGCCGCTGTGGCCGACGATGATCGGCATCGTGGTCGGCTGGGGTATCGCGCTGCTGCCGCTGGGCCTCGGCGCTCCCATCGGCGTCTGTCTCGTTTCGTTCGCCGTTGGCGGGGTTATCTTCGCCCCGTACAACTCGATCGCGATGGTCGTGTTCCAGGATTCCGCGCCGGCTGGCCAGCTGGCCGGGCTGCTGGCGGCCAGGGCCGGAATGATGATCGTTGCCGTGCCACTGGGCACCGCGTTTGGCGGTCCGCTCGTGGCGGCGCTGGGCGCCTATGGGACCCTGCGAGCCTCGTCGCTCGCCACCATCGCGCTTGCCTTGCTGACCGCGGCCGGCGGCGTGGCGTGGCGTCGCCGGCCAGCCAAAGCCATGTCGGATTCTGGCCAGCACCCGTTACAGCCATCGCCGACCCTGGAAGCATGACAGCGACATACGAGATCATGCCCATCGAGCCGGACGTACTCGACGAGCTGCGGGAGCGCGACGACGCGGGCAACCCGCCCAGGCTCCTGGTGGACGAAGAGGGCGGTTCCCCGCTGCGCTGCTGCCTGCGGCCCATCCAGCCGGGCGAGAAGGTGGCGCTGGTGTCTTATGCGCCGCTTCGCCGCTGGGCCGCGCAGACCGGCGCGGAGCCCGGCCCCTACGACGAGGTCGGCCCGGTCTTCATCCACCCGGAGCCTTGCCCGGGCTACCCAGTGCGTGACTTCCCCGTGGCGGTCGCGCAAGGCCGCCGCGTCCTGCGCGCCTACGCGGCCGACGGCCGGATCCTGGGCGGCCGGCTGGCCGAGCCGGATCCGCTGGCGCAGGCCGCGCAGGATGTCCTCACCGAACTGTTCGAGGACCCTGAGGTGGCCCTCGTCCACATGCGGGCCCTCGAATTCGGCTGCTTCACCTTCGAAGCCCGCCGCCCCGCCTAGCTGACCGCCGTTGTCTGGCTGAGTACCATCCGGCGAATTTCTTTTTTTGGAAAGAAAATAAATCGAACGGACTCGGCTGGCCCCACCGCAGACATCAGCCGGCGACAGCGGAGGCGTGCGCTGGACCCGGCCGGAGCGGGCGAAAGCCCGCCCGGCCACCTGGCCAAGGTGGTCGATGGCACTTCGACACCACTGGGTGGCGGTCAATGGCACTTCGACACCACTGGGGCGTGCGCTGGGCCCCGGCCGGAGCGGGCGAAAGCCCATCCGGCCACCTGGCCAAGGTGGTCGATGGCACTTCGACACCACTGGGTGGTGGTCAATGGCACTTCGACACCACCGGGGCGTGCGCTGGGACCCGGCCGGAGCGGGCGAAAGCCCACCCGGCCACCTGGCCAAGGCGGTCGATGGCACTTCGACACCACGCGGTGGTGGTCAATGGCACTTCGACACCACCTGGGCGTGCGCTGAGAACCCGGCCGGAGCCGGCGATAGCCCGGGTGGGGACCGCGCCTCGGTGAATGCCTTACAGGACGTCGTGGCCCGGGTGCGGGTCCTCGGGCAGGGGGGTCGGCTCGGCCGGGATGGAGCCGAGGCGGCCGGCCTGGTAGTCCTCGAAGGCCTGGACCAGTTCCTCCCTGGTGTTCATCACGAACGGGCCGTAGGCGGCGACCGGCTCCCTGATCGGCTGGCCGCCGAGCAGCAGGATGTCCAGGCCGGCCGACGGGCCGTCCTGAGGCTGGCCGGCGGCTACGGTGATCACGTCGCCCGGGCCGAACACGGCGAGCTGGCCGGTCCGCACCGGCCGGTGCCCCGCGCCGACCGAGCCGGAGCCAGCCAGCACATAGCCGAGCGCGCTGAAGTCGGGCCGCCACGGCAGCCTGACCTGGGCGCCGGGGGAGAGGGTGGCGTGCAGCAGGGTGATCGGGGTGTGGGTGACGCCGGGGCCCTGGTGCCCGGCCACCTCGCCGGCGATGACCCGCAGTAGCGCGCCGCCGTCGGCCGAACTGAGCAGCCGCACCTGACCGGCCCTGATGTCCTGGTAGCGCGGGTCGGTCATCTTGAGCTTGGCCGGCAGGTTCACCCAGAGCTGGAAGCCGTGGAACAGGCCGCCCTTCATGACCACTTCCTCCGGCGGGGCCTCGATGTGCAGGATCCCGCCGCCCGCGGTCATCCACTGGGTGTCGCCGTCGGTGATCAGGCCGCCTCCGCCGTTGGAGTCCTGGTGCCGGAACACGCCGTCGATCATGTAGGTGACGGTCTCAAAGCCCCGGTGCGGGTGCCAGGGGGTGCCCTTGGGCTCACCCGGCGCGTAGTCCACCTCACCCATCTGGTCCATGTGGATGAACGGGTCGAGCTGGTTCAGATCCACCCCGGCAAAGGCGCGTCTGACCGGGAAGCCCTCGCCCTCCAGGCCGGAGGGCGCGGTCGTCACGGACAGAACGGGCCGGTCGGCCGTGGTGGCGGGGTCCGGGTCGAGAACCCGCGGCAGCACGAGGATGTCGTCGGCTGATACCGCTGGCATGGCTTTACTCCTTTATCGGGCTGCTGGCCGGTTACCCATTGGGAAGGCCGGGCAAGCTTTGTCGTTTGTGCCAAGATAGTTGACGCCGCAAATATTCCTTGGGAAGCGTGATAGAGAGGCGTGATGGGGAAGCGCAACGGGGAGGCGTGATGCCAGCCGATGCAACCGGGGTCACGGTTACCTTCGCCGGCTGCGGTGACGCCTTCGGCAGTGGCGGCAGGCTCCAGGCATGCATCCACCTGCGCCCCGGCGGCCAGCGGGACGCGGCGCTGCTCGACTGCGGCGCCACCAGCCTGGCCGCGCTGAAACGGCAGGGCCTGGACCCGAACGAGATTGCCACGGTCGTGGTCTCCCACCTGCACGGCGACCATTTCGGTGGACTTCCATTCCTGATTCTGGACGGGCAGTTCCACGGCAGGACCAGACCGCTCCAGGTGGCAGGCCCACCGGGCATCGCAGCGCGGCTCCGCCAGGCCATGGAGGTCATGTTCCCCGGGTCCACGGGCGTCACCCGGCGGTTCGAGGTGACCACGGCCGAACTCCACCCCGGCACGACGACGCCCCTCACCAACGGCGAGGTGACCGCCTGGCAAGCCCGGCACCCCAGCGGCGCACCGCCGCTGATCGTCCGGCTGGACATAGGCGGCAGGCGCATCGCCTACACCGGCGACACGGCCTGGACGGACGCCATCGCGGCGGCCTCAGATCAGGCGGACCTGCTGATCGCGGAGGCCTACACGCTGGATCGCGAGATCCGGCATCACCTCAGCCTGAGCACGCTCGCCCTGCACCGCGCCGAGCTCGCCTGTGGTCGCGTCGTGCTCACCCACCTGTCAGACGACGTCCTGGACCACCCCGGCGAGATCGCCTTCGAGGCGGCCCACGACGGCCTCACCATCCACATCTGACGCACAGAACAAATGCAACCGGCGGCGGGCCCCGCAACAGCCGGCAGAAAGCCGAAGGCGGGCCGGCCTCGGGGAGGTCGAGGCAGGCCCGCCCGCTAGAGGCCTGCGGCTGGCTAGTCCCGCGGGGGGTCGGGACTGGCCAGCCCGCAGATGAGGAACGGTCAGGCAGACGGCCCGTCCGCCCCGAAGGAGAACGCCAGCAGCGACCCGGCCGTGTAGTCGTCCGCGGGCTCCACGCTCGGCCAGCTGACGACGTTGTCCTCGTAGCCGGCGACGTTGTTGTCGAACATCTTGAAGCCACCCACCGAGCAGGCCTTCATCCCCTGCACTGTGCCCAGGCCCTTGAAGTTGCCCAGGCTGCTCGGCCCGTCCGTGGTCGCGCCGAGCTGGATGTCGCCGTGGCCGTTCAGCGACCCGGCCAGGTTGGCGATCTCGCTCTGCATGCAGTGCGGGAAGGTGCTGCCCGCGCCGACGACGAACGAGCTGCCCCAGGCGTTGGCGCCGAGGGCGAAGTTCATCTGCTGCTGGGCGAACGCGCGGTAGGTGTCCGGGCCGCCGTACTCCTGATAGATGGCGTTGGTCGTGTACAGACCGAACGCGTGCGGCGAGGCATCGGCCGAGCCCAGCTCGGTGCCGAGGCCGAACGGGTCGCTCTTGGCCCAGGCCTCGCCGACCTTGAGCTGTGCGGCCAGGTCGGCCAGCAGCGACGCTGGCGATATCACCGGCGTGCCGCCCGCTTCGCGCATGGCCTTCAGCAGATCGCCCTCGGCTGCCGCTCCGTTGTCGTACAGGTTGAAGGTGTCGCCGCCGGCCGGGTGGCCCTGCTTGATGTAGGCGTCGGCCCACTTTGCGGCGGCCTCAAGGTCCATGTGCATGTGGTGGCCCTCACCGTGGACGGCCGCGTCGGCCAGGGCGATCTCGGTCGCGCCCCAGAGCATGTCGCTCTTCCACTCGCTGCCCGGGTAGTAGTCGTGCGGGAACGTGGTGATGATCGATTTGACATTGGTCGTCTGGGCCAGCCGGTAGACCTCGCGCGCCTCGGCGAGCAGGTATGCGGCCTCGGGCGGGTCGGTCCTGGCGTCGAGCTGGGCGCCGAGCGCGAAGTCGGCGGCGAACCGGCCGGCCAGGTCGGGGCTGATCGGCTTGCCCGGCGGCGCGGCCTCGAAGACCGGCCGGTACTCGACGTAGTAGTCGTGGTCGCCGGGCTTGGCACCCATGTGGTCCTCACGCTGCGGGAGGAACCAGAAGTTGTAGTCGCCCTCGATGGTGTTGCTGG
>DASXMU010000233.1:0-11349 GCA_036495485.1 Streptosporangiaceae bacterium | reverse complement strand
TCGGTCACCCGGTTCAGGTCGAGCAGCGCCCCGGGCCTGCGCGCATCGAAGTTGATCTCGACCATCACGTCGGTGCCGCCGGCGATGGGCACAGCGTCGGGCCGGCTGGCCTTGGCCTCGAGCGCCTCGGTGAGGGTGGCGGGCCGCAGGAAGTCCATCGGCCCGCTCACCAGGCCAGGCCGGCCGGCGGTGCGTCGTCGCGCAGGACGGTCCCCTCGATGAGCCCATAAGGCCGGTCTGCCGCGTACAGCACCGTCCCAGAATTGTTCGGATTTTTTATAAAGAAATGACTCAGCTCAACCACGAAATGATGTTTGTTGGGCATCGTCAGCCGGACCTCAGCGACCTCGGGCCGGTGGTCAAGGACCCGGCTGCCCATGGCGTACAGCGTCTGCTGCAGCGACTTGCTGTGGGTTTGCGCGAACGCCTCGATGAGATGCCGCCTGGCCTCGGCGTGCGAGGTATCCCAGCCGTACTCTTCTGGCCGGGACTCCGCCCGAAGGCCCCCGCCGTCCGGCGGGACTGCCATGTGCCGCCAGCGGGCGGTCACCTCGGTAGCCAGGATCCGGTCGGTGGTCTCGGCCAGCGTCGTGTACCTGTCCTTGATGTAACCGTGGAACTCCGAGCCCGCCGAGTTGAGCAGGACCAGGCCGGCCAGGCCGCTGACCGCCCAGGTCGCGGTCCCGTCGCAGGTGACCTCGGCGGTGCGGGTCTCGCCGCCGCGCCGGGCGAACGAATGGCCGGTGCCCGCGACCGGGTCCCACGGGTGCTCGGCCACCTGCACCCGCGCGGTCGCGATGCTGTCCTGAGACGTGACGAAGTGCCTGGCCAGGCGTGCCGCGAACGACTCGATCCCGCCGACGCCGTACTCTGCGGCGAAGGCGTACACCGTGTTCTTCTGCGTGTCGGTGGGGAGCACGGCGGAGTTGTCGCCGGTCAGGTGGGCGTCGGCCATGTCGCCGGTGAGCGTGACGCCGACGGTCAGATCCCGCAGGCGATGCTGGCCGCCGTCCTTGGCGACGTGCACCAGGCGGATCTCCGCCTTGCCGTACTGGTTGGGCCCGAGCACGATGGCCACGTCTCAGCTCCCTCGGTAGGTCGAGTAGGCGTACGGGCTGAGCAGGAGCGGCAGGTGGAAGTGCCCGTCGGCGTCGCGCACCTGGAAGGTGACCGTGACCTCCGGGTACAGCGTGGCCACGCCGCGCGCCGCGAAGTAGTCGCCGGTGCCGAAGGTGAGCCGGTAGACCCCGGTGGCGGGTTCGCTGTCGGGCAGCCAGTCGGCCAGCCGCCCGTCCGGCCCGGTGCGCCCGGTGGCGACCTCGGCCCATTCACCGCCGGAGCCGCGCCGGTCCAGCCGGACGGCGACATCCGCCGCGGGCCGTCCCAGCGTCGCGTCCAGCACGTGCGTCGACAGGCTCATCCGCCCAGCAGCTTCCGGATCCGGAGCTGCGTGATCTTGCGCAGCTCATCGGTGACCACGGCCCGCTCGGCGGCCGGGTCATTGGCCAGCCTGGCCCGCAGCGTGCCCAGCATCTGCTCGCCGGACAGCCCGCTGGCACACACCAGGAACACGTGGCCGAACCGCTCCTCGTAGACCCTGTTCCCATCGGCCAGCTCCCGGGCGACCTGCTCCGGCGCAGCCAGCGCGCCCGCCTGCTCGCCCCTGGACCAGCCGGCCACGGCCCGCTCACCGATCCGCGGGTGACCGTCCAGCGCCTCGGCGACATCCGCCCAGCCAAGCCTGCCGAACTCGGCGTCGGCCGCCGCGCTCAGCTCACCGATGTCCGCATAGGGCCGCCCGGCCACGATCGCGGCCACGAACGCCGTGGAGCCGCAGCACCGGGCGACCTCGCGCCCAGCGTCGGCGGCGGCAGCCGCGTTGAACGCGGTCAGCGCGGTGGCGGAGACGGTCATAGGAGACAGCAAACCACGTCAGGTAGCAGATCATCGTGACCGGGTTAACTTCGGACCGCAGCCGCCCACGCCCGCCAACCTTGCCAACCTTGCCAAGCTGAAGGTCCGCATCCCCGCGGGGTTCCGGCGGATCCTGCCGGACCCGCACCTGATCCTTCGGCAGGCCATCCCCAGCTAGCGCACTGACCGCAGGCCGGCGAGCGCGCTGGCCTGCGGTGGTGTGCTACTTCCGCTGGGAGGAGGCGCGGACGATGAGCTCGCCCTTGAGCAGGGCGGAGCGGGGCTGGGACAGGTGCTGTTCGATGGCTGCGCTCAATGCCTTCACCGCTTCGGTGCCCAGTTCCTCCAGGGGCTGCCTGATGGAGGTCAGCGGGGGATCGCAGGCCGAGGCGAGCACGGTGTCATCGAAGCCGGTGACGGCCACGTCGCCGGGCACCTTCACCCGGTGCTCGCTGAGCGCCCGCAACGCGCCGAGCGCGATCTGGTCGGCAGCGCAGACGATCGCGTCCGGCCGGTCTGGCCGGTCCAGCAGCTTGGCCGCCGCCTGGTGGCCCCAGGACAGCGAGGAGTCACCCAGGCAGACCCGGTCGGCCGCGGCCGAATCCAGCGGCGCTACCTGGGCGAGGAACTCATCGAGCCGTTCGGTGGCGGGGGAGAGCTCCTGGCGCGGGCCGATGTAGGCGAAGCTCTGGCAGCCCTGCTCGCGCAGGTGGCCGAGGAGCTGGCCGATCGCGTCGGCCTGGTCCACGCCCACATAGGGGACCTCGGCGGCCGCCCGCTGGTCGATCTGCAGCACGGGAACCCGGCTCGCGGCCAGCTCCACCGCCGGCTTGCTGGCGATCCGGTCGCAGACGCTGATCAGCAGGCCGTCGATCTGGTGGTCGAACAGGTTGCGCACCAGCTCGGCCTCGATGGCCACGTCGTCACCAGCGTCGCACAGCAGCAGGCTCAGCCCGCCACGGCGCAGCTCCTTCTCCACCGCCTGGACCACGGGTGGGAAGAACGGGTTGGTGATGTCGGGAATGACCAGCCCGACCGTCTGGGTGGACTGCCGGCGCAGCGCGCGGGCCACCCGGTTGGCACGATAACCAAGGCTCTCGGCAGACTGCCTGACCCGGGCGACGAGCTCTGGGTCTACGGTCTGCACGCCCGAGAGCGCGCGGGAGACGGTGGCCGTGGAAACTCCCGCGGCATCGGCCACCTCACGAATCGTGACCGTCAACTTACACCCCCTCCTACGCGCTGAACTGCGGCGCGACCCTTATCAGTTATTCTGGGACATGGTAACAACCGCTGCGCAAAGTAAACGTTTTCTAAGCTCAGCGGCAGAAACGGATTCGGTTACGGACCGACGTGCTACTTGCCCGTCGGGTGACGAAAGTCCCATGCTGTTCACCAGCCCCGCGCGCGCCACTCGGAAACGTGCGGCCGTTCAACCCCAAGAGTGGTGTCGTTGCCGTGCCCGGGGTACACCCAGGTGCCGTCCGGCAGCGGGCCGAAAATCCGCTGCTCCAGGTCATCCATGAGCGAGTTGAAGTCGGCTGGGTTCACCGTCTTGCCCGGCCCGCCGGGGAACAGCGAGTCGCCGGTGAACAGGTGCGGCGTGTCCGCCAGCTCCCCGCCAGCGTCGTAACTGAGCGCGATGCTGCCCTGGGTGTGACCGCGCAGGTTGATGACGGTGAACTCAGCGTCACCGGCCCGCACGGTCCCGCCGTGCTCGACCAGCTCGGCCACCGGGACCGGCAGCGCGCTGGCGTCCCTGGGGTGGGCGGCGACAGCCGCGCCGGTGGCCTTCTGCACCTCGGCCAGCGCCTGCCAGTGGTCGCCATGCAGGTGGGTGGTGACGATCCGGGTGACGTGGACGTCGCCAATCATCTCCAGGAGCCGGCTGGCCTCGTTGGCCGCGTCGACCAGCAGAGCCTCCCCGGTCCGCAGGCAGCGCAGCAGGTAGGCGTTGTTGTCCATCGGGCCCACGGCGAGCTTGGTCACGCTCAGCCCGGGGATCTCACGGGAGTCCGGCGGACCGCCCACACTCACGTTTCCGGTGTAGCTCAAAACGCCTCCCTCAGGCATCACGCGGCGCGGTCGGCTGGTGTGTCATGCCGTCTCGCGTCATCCTATGGCGAGAGCGGGCCGCGCCGGGGCGAGTGGGGCTAGCCGTACCACGGACCGGGGTGGCCGCACCATGGATCCGGCAGGGCGGCGGGGCCAGCATCGAGGACATGAACACATCACCTGCCGGTCACGCACAATGGGAAGGGTGAACAGCGTGGGTTCTGGATCACGCGCGGCTGGCCGGGCTGACCAGCCGGCCCACACCCATGCCGTTCAGAAATTTCCTTTTCCAGAAAATCTGACCGCGGACGCCAGCCGGCGCCGGGGACCGGTAGCCCGGATCCTGCGGGCGCCCTTCACCAGGCGGACATGGCGCGAGCTTGGCTATGCCCTGGCCGGGCTGCCGATCGCCGTGGCCGGGTTCGCTATCACGGTGACGTTGCTCAGTACTGGCATCATGTGGGCGGTCGGCTTCTTCGGCGTGCCAGTGCTCGCGATGGGGTCGATCGTCGCCCGCTGGCTCGGCGTGACCAACCGGACGATGGCGCGCCGCCTGCTCGGGCTGCAGATCGGCGAGCCGGCCCCGCTGGTGCCGCGGCCCGGGTTCTTCGGCTGGATTCTCTCGCAGCTCACCGACATTGTGGCCTGGCGGGCGCGGGCCTACGCGCTGCTCAAGTTCCCGGTCGCGATCGCGACGTTCGTGGTGGCGGTCACCACCTGGATCGTTGGCATCGACTACACGCTGGCACCGCTGGCCTGGGTGCTCGGCCTGAACCGGGTCATCATCAGGCAGGAGGGCAGGCCGGTGCACTTCGGCGTCGACTACGGCAGTCTCCGCCTCGACACCATGCCCGGGATGTGGCTGCTGTGCATCCAGGGCATCGTCTTGCTGCTGGCCGCGCCGTGGGCGGTGCGCGCGATGCTGAATCTGGACCGGAGGCTCATCTACGGCCTGCTCGGCCCGGTCTCGCTGTCCGAGCGGGTGCATGACCTGGAGCGGACCAGGAAGCAGGCGGTGGACGACTCGGCTGCCCGGCTGCGCAGCATCGAGCGGGATCTGCACGACGGCGCCCAGGCCCAGCTCGTCGCCGTCGCGATGAAGCTCGGGCTGGCCAAGGAGAAGCTCGGCGGTGGCGAGGATCCGGCCGCCGAGCTGGACGTCGAGCGGGCGCTCGAACTCGTCGACACCGCGCACCGCACGGCCAGGGAGGCCATCAACGAGCTGCGGGATCTCGCCCGCGGCATCCACCCGCCCGCGCTCGACCGGGGCCTGGAGCCGGCCCTGTCCACCCTGGCGGCGCGCAGCGCGGTCCCGGTGGACCTGGTGGTGGACATCCCGCAGCGGCCGTCGGCGGCGATCGAGACCATCGCCTACTTCTGCGCCGCCGAGCTGCTCGCCAACGTGGCCAAGCACAGCGGCGCGCGGCACGCCGCCCTGGAGGCCGTGCACGTGCCGGGGCTGATCCGGGTGCGGGTCAGCGACGACGGCCACGGCGGCGCGACCGTATCAGTGGGCAGCGGCCTGCGCGGGCTGGCCGACCGGGTGCGCACCGTGGACGGCAGGCTTGACATCGCCAGCCCGCCCGGAGGCCCTACCGTGGTGACAGCCGAACTGCCCACAGACGCCTAAGGGTCTGTAGCTAAATAACCTTCCTATTTGCTCTTGAGCCTGGCAGTCTTGTGGTATGGCCCGGGTGATGGAAATCGACGAGCAGGTGCTGGCAGCCAAGTTCGAGGCGCTGCTGCCGCACCTGGATGAGAGGCAGCGCCGGCTGGTGCTGGGTGCGGAGGCGCGCTGGCTGGGGCACGGCGGGATCGAGCTGGTGGCCCAGGCGTCGGGGGTCTCGCGCAAGACCGTGTCGGCAGGGGCCGCGGAGCTGGAGGCGGGTGAGGACCCGCTCGGGGAGCGCGTCCGCCGGGAGGGCGGGGGCCGTAAGCCGCTGGCCCAGGCTGACCCGGGCCTGGCCGAGGCGCTGGATGGTCTGGTGGAGCCGGAGACGCGGGGGGATCCGATGACCCGCCTGCGGTGGACGACCCGGTCGACCCGCAACCTGGCTGACGAGCTGCGTGGCCTGGGCCATCAGGTGTCGCATCACAGCGTGGCCCGGCTGCTGAAAGACAACCTGGGTTACAGCCTGCAGGGCAATGCCAAGACCGTCGAGGGGAAGCAGCACCCAGACCGGGATGGCCAGTTCCGTTACATCAGCGGGCAGGTCACCGCGCACCTGGCGGCAGGCCAGCCGGTGATCAGCGTGGACGCCAAGAAGAAGGAGCTGGTCGGCGCCTATGCGAACAAGGGCCGCGCCTGGCGGCCCAGGGGGGAGCCCGAGCGGGTGAATGTGCACGACTTCATCGATAAGCAGCTGGGCAAGGCCGTCCCGTACGGGGTATATGACATCGGCGCGGACAGCGGGTGGGTCTCGGCTGGCCAGGACGGCGATACCGCCGCGTTCGCGGTCGAGACGATCCGCCGCTGGTGGTGCACCGTGGGCGCGGGAGCTTACCCGGAGGCGGCGAAACTGCTGATCACCGCCGATGCCGGCGGGTCCAATGGCTACCGGGTGCGGCTGTGGAAGACCGAGCTGGCCCGGCTCGCGGACGAGACCGGCTTGCAGATCACGGTAACGCACATGCCGCCGGGCACCTCCAAGTGGAACAAAATCGAGCACCGCCTGTTCTCGCACATCTCGATGAACTGGGCAGGGAAGCCGCTGACCAGCCACGAAGTCGTCGTCAACCTGATCGCCGGGACCACCGCCCGCACCGGTCTGACTGTCCGCGCCGAGCAGGACACCGGAAGCTATCCGTGCGGCATCAAGATCACTGACCGGCAGATGCGCGAACTAGAGGCCCGGATCACCCGCCATGACTGGCACGGCGAGTGGAACTACTGCGTCAACCCGGCCAAGGCGGCGTGAACCTGGGCGTGTTGTTCATTTACGAGCCCTAAGGCTCCATGTGTCCTGTTCAAAGTCGCGTTATTCAAAAAAAACTGCCCGGTGGCTGCCGTCGTGGCCTGTCCGATCGCTCGCGCGGACCCCGGAGGGGCCTGCACTCGCGATGCGGTTGTGAATAACGCTCCGGGGATGGGCATGCGCATCGTGATCGCTGAGGACTCCGCCGTGCTGCGGGCCGGCCTCATCGAGATCCTGGCCGACCGCGGGCACGAGGTGGTTGCTGCTGTGGGAGACGCGGACGCGCTGTGCGCTGCGGTCGCCGGGCACCGGCCGGACGTGACCGTGGTCGATGTGCGGATGCCGCCGACCCACACCGACGAGGGGCTGCGCGCGGCGGTGGCGCTGCGGCGCGACTTCCCCGGGCTCGGCGTGCTGGTGTTCTCGCAGTACATCGAGACCAGCTACGCGGCCGAGCTGCTCGGCGCGGGTTCGCGCGGCGGTGGCGGCGCGGCCGGGGTGGGGTACCTGCTGAAGGACCGGGTCGTGGATGTCGCGGAGTTCGTCGATGCGCTGGCCCGGGTCGCGGCCGGCGGCACCGCCCTGGACCCGGAGGTGGTGTCCCAGCTCCTCGGCGCGAGCCGCCGGGCTGGCCCGCTGGCCGCGCTGACCGCCAGGGAGCGTGAGGTGCTCGCCCTGATGGCCGAGGGGCGGTCCAACAACGCCATCTCGCGCGTCCTGGTGATCTCGGAACGGGCGGTGGAGAAGCACATCGGCAACATCTTCAGCAAGCTCGGCCTGCCGCCGTCCGAGGCCGACCACCGCCGGGTCCTCGCCGTGCTCGCCTACCTGGAGTCCTGACGACGCTGGCCGGGAGCCTCCGGCGGAAACCCGGGCGATCTGCGGAATGTCTGCCGTGTACAGTTAGTTGGTATCAAGCAAGCAACTAACTAACTGGTTCCTGTATGCCCGGGGAGGGCGGAACGCTCATGCGGCTCAGGCTCAAAGGTGGCGGTGGTGGCGGTGCGGCGGCCGGGACAGGCGGTGGTGCGGCGGTGGCCGGGGCGGGCGGCGAGCACACGGTGAAGGAGCACGGTCCGCACTACAAGTGGATCGCCCTGTCGAACACCACGCTCGGCGTGCTGATGGCGACGATCAACCAGTCCATCGTGCTGATCGCGCTGCCGGACATCTTCCGCGGGATCGGCCTGAACCCGCTGGCGCCGGGCAACACCGGCTACCTGCTGTGGATGCTGATGGGCTTCCTGGTCGTCTCTGCCGTGCTCGTGGTGGCGTTCGGGCGGCTCGGCGACATGTTCGGCCGGGTCCGCATGTACAACCTCGGCTTCGCCGTCTTCACCCTCGCCTCGATCCTGCTCGCGGTCTCCTGGATGCACGGGGCCCCCGCCGCGCTGTGGCTGATCGGCTGGCGGGTCGTCCAGGGCATCGGCGGCGCGTTCCTGTTCGCCAACTCCACAGCGATCCTGACCGACGCGTTCCCGCCCAACCAGCGCGGCACCGCACTCGGCATGAACGCGATCGCGGCCATCGCCGGCTCGTTCTTCGGCCTGCTGCTCGGCGGCGTGCTGGCCCCGCACAACTGGCACCTGATCTTCCTCGTCACGGTCCCGTTCGGCGTGTTCGGCACGTTCTGGGCCTACTTCATGCTGCGTGACCAGGGCATCCGGCAGCCCGCCAAGATGGACTGGTGGGGGAACCTGCTCTTCGCGGTGGGCCTCATCTCGATCCTGGTCGGCATCACCTACGGCCTCGAGCCCTACCGGTCGCACACGATGGGCTGGCTCAATCCCTGGGTGCTGACGGCCCTGTTCGGCGGCCTGGCCTGCCTGGTGATTTTCATGATCGTCGAGACGAGGATCGCCGAGCCGCTCTTCAGGCTCTCCCTGTTCAGGATCCGGGCGTTCGCCGCGGGCAACGTCGCCAACCTGCTGGTGGCCCTCGGCCGCGGTGGAATCCAGTTCATCCTGATCATCTGGCTGCAGGGCATCTGGCTGCCGCTGCACGGCTACGACTTCGCGGTGACCCCGCTGTGGGCCGGGATCTATATGGTCCCGCTCACCATCGGCTTCCTGGTGTCGGCGCCGCTGTCCGGGATCATCTCCGACCGGTTCGGCGCGCGGGCCTTCACCGCGGGCGGCGCGCTGCTCACCGCCGGCAGCTTCCTGTGCCTGTTCTTCATCCCGGTGGACTTCAGGTACGTGGTGTTCGCCCTGGTGCTGGTCATCAACGGGTTCGGCTCCGGGCTGTTCGCCTCACCCAACCGGGCCGAGATCATGAACTCGGTGCCGGCCAACCAGCGCGGCTCGGCCGGCGGCATGATCGCGACCTTCCAGAACGCGGCGTTCGTGCTGTCCATCGGCATCTTCTTCTCGCTGATCGTCACCGGCCTGGCCAGCTCGCTGCCCTCGGCGATGTTCAGCGGCCTGACCGCCCAGGGCGTCCCGCAGGCGGCAGCGGCGCACGTCTCGCACCTGCCGCCGATCGCCCTGCTGTTCTCGGCGTTCCTCGGCTACAACCCGATGAAGCAGATCCTCGGGCCACACGTGCTGGCCCACCTGCCAGCCGGGCACGCTGCCTTCCTGACCAGCCGCAGCTTCTTCCCGCACCTGATGGCGACCCCGTTCCACGATGGGCTGAGCGTCGCGTTCGTCTTCGCCATCGTGGCCAACATCATCGCGGCGGTGGCGTCCGTGCTGACCGGTGCCCGCAAGCTCCACCCGGCCGTAGCCGCCGAGCCCGTGCAGGTCGCGGTCCCTGCCGACGTGGAGCCCGCCAGCGAGGAGGTCTCCACCGGGGAACTGGCCGCGGGGGAGGCGGCCAACGGCGATGGACCGGGGCAGTCTAAGCGAGCAGCCCGCAGCGCTGTCCGGGCTTCCCCGAACGGCGATGGGCGGACGGCACGCCGGTAGCCTCGTCCACCGGACGCCCCCTCGATCACGTCCACCGGCGGGATTCCCGCTCCCTGACGGCCGCTATTTGAGCGTCACCGGCAGCGTATCGAAGCCGCGCAGGACGAGCCGGTCCCGGCGGGCCGGCTCGCCGGCGGCCTGGATGCCAGGGAACCGGTTCAGCAGCCGCGGGAAGGCGACCGTCCCTTCCAGCCTGGCGAGCGCGGCACCGATGCAGAAGTGCGCGCCGCCGCCGAAGCTGAGCGGCCCGCCGTCCGGGCGCAGCGGGTCGAACCTGGCCGGGTCGGCGAACCGCCGCGGGTCCCTGTTGCCCGCCCCGAACAGGGTGACCAGCCCGCTCTGCCCGGACACCGGCACGCCGCACACGCTCGTGTCGTAGCCGACCCGGCTGGTGAGCTGGACGGGCGAGTCGAAACGCAGCACTTCCTCCACGAACGCGGGCGGCGGCACCGACCCGTCCCTGATGGCCGCACCGGCCGGCGGGTCCTGCAGCACGATCTGCAGGCCGTTGCCCAGCAGGTTCGTCGTCGTCTCGAAGCCGGCCACCAGCAGCAGTGTCAGGTTGTGCAGCAGCTCGGCGCTGGTCAGCCTTTCGCTGTCCGCGTCGCTGATCGCGATCAGGTCGCTGAGCAGGTCGTCGCGGGGGTCCACGCGGCGCTTGGCGGCCAGCTCGGTGAAGTAGCCGAGCAACTGGGCTGCCGCCGCGTTGATCACCGGCAGCGTTTCGACGTCGCTGAGCTCGAAGACACCGGCCAGGTCCCGGGCGAGCGGCCGGAACCCCTCCCGGTCGGTCTCGGGGATCCCGATCAGCTCGCAGATCACCGTGACCGGCAGCAGGTAGGCGAAGTCGTGCATGAACTCGACGGCCGAGCCATCGGCGCCGCGGCCGGCCATATCATCGAGCAGCTCGTCGGCCATCTTGGCGATCGCTGGCTCGAGGCCGGCGATGCGCCTGGCGGTGAACGCGCGGGCGATCGGGCTCCTGACCCGCGCATGCCGCGGCGCATTCAGGTTCAGGATCCAGTCTCTCCCCTGCACGAACACCGGGTTTTCCGGCCAGCTGGGGAATTCACTTTCGAAGATGGTTTCGTCGGAGACCCGGAAGCCGGGGTCGCGCAGCACCGAGTTGATGGCGTCGTAGCCGACCACCAGTACGTCGGCCGGCCCGGCCGGGATCACCTCACCGATCTCGTGCAGCGTGGCGTACAGCGGATAGGGGTCCGCCCTGCCCTCCGGGGTGCCGAGCCTGGTCAGTATCTCCACCGCGTCCATAGCCACCCCGTTCGCTCATGGCAGTATCCCTCGCGGCACTGCCGTCGGCCGGTTGCCCATATTAAGTTATATCGCGACTCCGCGAGAAGCCCGGGCCAGGATCTCAGGCTGCCCCCCGCGGCCAGCTCCACCTGGCCCGTGGTGTCGATGTGCCATCGACACCACGGGGTGGTGGTCACTGGCACATTGACACCACGGGGGGTGGTGTGGGGATGATCATCAGCTGCCAGGTTCCCGGCTGGTCAATGGGTGTCGATGTGCCATCGACACCACGGGGTGGTGGT
>DASXMU010000232.1:0-8958 GCA_036495485.1 Streptosporangiaceae bacterium | reverse complement strand
GACTTCAGCACCGCCAGCACCGCGACGGCTAGCTGCACAGAACGGTCCAGGACCAGGGCCACCGTCCGCTCCGGACCCGCACCACGGGCCACCAGCAACCGGGCCAGCCGGTTCGCGGCGGCATCCAGCTCGGCATAGGTGAGCCGGTCCGCCCCCGACACAACCGCCACCGCACCAGGCGTACCGGCGGCCTGCGCCCCGAACAGACCCGGCAGCAGCCCGGCCGGGGCTGGGACCGACGTGTCGTTCCAGTCGGTCAGCAGCTGGCGGCGCTCCGCCTCGGCCAGCAGCTCGATGTCGCCCACCCGGCGGGATGGATCCGCCGACGCCTGCTCCAGCACCCGGACGAACCTCGTGGCCAGGTGCTCGGCGTCAGAACGGGTGAACACGTCGGCGCGGTAGACCAGGCCGCTCTCGATCCCGGCCTGGCTGCCGTCCGCCCGGCGCCGCTCGACCATGCGGAACGACAGGTCGAAGTGCGTCCACACCCCGGCCCCGGCCAGGCCGGGCTCCTGGCTGACCTCGAGCCCGGCCAGGGCGAAGCTGCTCTCCTGGTCCTCGTGGAAGGCCAGGATCACCTGGACGAGTGGGTGCCAGCCCAGCGAGCGGACCGGGTTGAGCTGCTCCACCAGCCGCTCGAACGGCAGATCCTGATGCTCGAACGCGGCCAGGTCCACCTCGCGCACCCGGGCCATCAGGTCAGCGAACGACGGGTTGCCCGAGGCATCGGCGCGCAGCACCAGCGTGTTGACGAACATGCCGACCAGCTCGTCCAGGGCCGCGTCCACCCGGCCGGCCACCGGCACGCCCACCGGGATGTCGGTGCCCGCACCCAGCCGGGACAGCAGCACGGCCAGGCCGGCCTGCACCACCATGAACACGCTCGACCCCGAGGCCTGGGCCAGCCGGACGAGTCGGCCATGGACGTCCGCCGCGATCTGCAGCTCCACGATGCCGGCCTGATGCGAGGCCCTGGCCGGCCTGGCCAGGCTGGCGGGCAGCTCAAGGCGTGCGGGCAGCCCGGCCAGGGCCGCCAGCCAGTACGCCTGCTGCCCGGTCCCCACCTCCCCGGCCAGCAGGTCGCGCTGCCAGATCGCGTAGTCGGCGTACTGCACCGGCAGCGGCGGCAAGGATGGCACCTGGTCTGCCCGCCGGGCGGCGTAGGCGGCTGCCAGGTCCCGGCCGAGCGGTCCCAGCGACCAGCCGTCGCAGGCCACGTGGTGCAGCACCAGCACCAGCACGTGCTCCCGGCCTGATAGCCGGAACAGGTGCGCCCGCCAGGGCAGCTCGGCCGACAGGTCGAACCCACGGCCCGAGGCCTCGGCCACCAGCCTGGCCAGCTCCTGTTCGCCAGCCACATCGCGCTCTTCCAAGGGCGGATGGCCGTCCCCGGCCGCCAACACCTGCTGGATGGCGACGCCGTCCACCTGGGGGAAGAGCGTCCGCAGCGACTCGTGCCTGTCGGCTAGGTCGCCCAGGGCCGCCACCAGCGCGCCGACGTCAAGGGCGCCGCGCAGCCGCAGCCCCACCGGGATGCTGTACAGCCCGCTGCGCCCGGCGAGCTGGCCGAGGAACCACAGCCGCTGCTGCGCGAACGACAGCGGTACCAGCCCGTCCCGGGCGGCCGGGGCCACCGGTGACCGCACCCGCCCGGACGCGGCCCCGGCCAGCCGGGCCATCCCGGCCGGTGACGGAGCCTCGAACAGCGCCCTGACCCCGAGTTCGGCACCGAGCACGGCACGGATCCGGGCGACGAGCCGCATCGCCAGCAGCGAGTCTCCGCCCAGTTCGAAGAACCCATCCTCGGCCCCGACCCGGGCGACGCCGAGCACCTCGGCGAACAGACCGCAGAGCACCTCTTCCACCGGGCCACGCGGCCCGCGCGACCCGGTGGCCGCCTGCACGTCAGGCGCTGGGAGCGCCGTCTTGTCCAGCTTCCCGTTGGCGGTCAGCGGCACCGCGTCCAGCGCCAGCACGGCGGAGGGCACCAGGTAGTCAGGCAGCCGGGCGGCCAGCCACCGCCGCAGCCCGGCGCCGTCGGCTTCCCCGCCATCGGGGTCCGGCACCACGTAGCCGACCAGCCGCCGGTCGCCGGGCCGGTCTTCGCGCACCACCACTACGCACTGGGCGACACCAGGATGACCGGCCAGCACCCCCGCCACCTCGCCAGGCTCCACCCGGAAGCCGCGCACCTTCACCTGGTCGTCCGCCCGGCCGGCGAACATCAGCTGCCCGTCCGGCAGCCAGCGCACCAGATCGCCGGTCCGGTACATCCGCTCCCCGGAGTCGCCGAACGGGCAGGCGACGAACCGCTCGCCGGTCAGCCCGGCCCGGCCCAGGTATCCACGGGCCAGCCCCAGGCCCGCCACGTACAGCTCGCCCACCACCCCGGCCGGGACCGGCTGCAGCCACGCGTCCAGCACGAACACCCGGACGCCTGGCAACGGCCGCCCGATCGGCGGCACCCCGGCACCGGCCAGCGGCCCGGCCACCGACACGCACACGGTCGCCTCGGTCGGCCCGTAGGCGTTGAACAGCCGCCGCCGCG
Source organism: Streptosporangiaceae bacterium (assembly GCA_036495485.1). Taxonomy (GTDB): domain Bacteria; phylum Actinomycetota; class Actinomycetes; order Streptosporangiales; family Streptosporangiaceae; genus PALSA-505. The sequence goes on along the minus strand of DASXMU010000232.1, from coordinate 6,410 downwards.
CGGACCACCGCGCCACCACCTCGCCGGGGCAGGCCTCGCCGGCCACCACCAGCGTCATCCCGGCGGGCACGGCCTCCTCGGACAGGGCGCCGAGCAGCGCCGGGGGCAGCGTCGCGTGGGTCACCGCCTGGTCGGCCAGCAGCTCGCCGAGGGCCTCGCCGCTCTCCTGCTCCCGCGCCGTGGCCACCACCAGGGTCGCCCCGGTCAGCAGCGCCATGCAGACTTCCCAGAAGCTGGCGTCGAAGCTGGGCGAGGCGAACTGCAGCACCCGGCGGCCGGGTCCGGCCTGGAACAGCGCGACCTGGCTGGCGGCCAGCCCGGCGACCCCGGCGTGCGTGACGGCGACGCCCTTGGGCGTGCCGGTCGACCCGGAGGTGTAGATCAGGTAGGCCGGGTGCAGGGGCCCGGCGCCGCCCATGCTGGTGTCGTCGCAGGTGGCCAGTTCCGCCACGGTGACCGGGTCATCGAGCACCACCGGCGGCAGCCCTGCCGGTAGCTGACCGGCCAGCTCCCCGGTGGTCACCAGGCAGATTGGGCGGGCGTCGGCCAGCATGAAGGCCGTCCGGGCCGGCGGGTGCTGCGGGTCAAGCGGCAGGTAGGCCGCGCCGGCCTTGGCCACGGCCAGGATGGCCACCACCAGCTCCACCGACCGGTCAAGCATCAGCCCGACCACGCGCTCCGGGCCGGCGCCCCGCGCCACCAGGAGGCGGGCCAGCCGGTTCGCGGCGGCGTCCAGCTCGGCGTAGCTGAGCTGGACCGGACCGCAGACCACCGCCGGGGCACCGGGAGCGCGGGCGGCCACCTCCCCGAACAGGTCCGGCAGCGTGCTCACCGGGCGTGCGGTCGCGGCATTCCACTCGGTTACGACCTGGGATCTTTCTTTGGTTTCCAAAATCTGAAACCCACCGACCCGCACCGACGCATCCACAGCAACCTGATCGAGCACCCGCAGCAGACGGCCAGCGAGCGCCTCGGCGTCCGGGGCGGCGAACAGGTCGGTGCTGTACACCAGGCCACCGTCAAGACCCGCCGGGCTGCCGTCGGGCGAGCGCCGCTCGGTCAGGAAGAACCACAGGTCGAACTCGGTCCAGGTGCCGGCCCCGGTCGGCTCCTCGCTGACGTCCAGGCCGTCCAGCTCGAAGCCGCCCAGCCGGCTGTCCTGGAAGGTGAGGATCACCTGGGCCAGCGGGTGCCAGCCCAGCGAGCGGACCGGGTTCAGCTCCTCCACCAGCCGCTCGAACGGGAGATCCTGGTGCTCGAACGCGGCCAGGTCCGTCTCGCGCACCCGGGTCACCAGGTCGGCGAACGACGGGTTGCCCGAGGTGTCGGTGCGCAGCACCAGCGTGTTGACGAACATCCCCACCAGGTCGTTCAGCGCCGCATCGACCCGGCCGGCCACCGCGACGCCCAGCGGGATGTCCGTGCCCGCGCCCAGCCGGGACAGCAGCATCGCCATGGCGGCCTGCACCACCATGAACACGCTGCCGCCCGCCTGCTGCGCCACCTGGGCCAGCGCCGCATGGCCGTCCGCCCCGATCCGCAGCGGCACCACTCCGCCCTGGTGCGAGGGCGTGGCAGGCCGGGCCTTGCTGGACGGCAGCTCGAGCCGCTCCGGCAGGCCGTTCAGGGCCGCCAGCCAGTACGCCAGCTGCCCGGTGCCGGTCTCGCCGGCCAGCAGGTCCCGCTGCCAGACCGCGTAGTCGGCGTACTGCACTGGCAGCGGCGCCCAGCCCGGCACCTGCCCGGCCCGCCGGGCGGCATAGGCCGCCCGCAGATCCCTGGCGAGTGGGCGCAGCGACCAGCCATCGCAGGCCACGTGGTGGAAGACGAGCACCAGGACGTGCTCCTGGCCGCCCAGGCTGAACAGATGTGCCCGCCACGGCAACTCGGTGGACAGGTCGAACCCCCGGCCCAGCGCCTCGGCCACCAGCCCGGCCAGCTCCGGCTCCGCCGCCTCGGTCAGTTTCAGCGGCGGGCAGCCGTCGCCCGGTGGCAGCACCTGCTGGGTGGCCTCCCCGTTGGCCTCGGGGAAGACGGTCCGCAGCGCCTCGTGCCTGCCCGCCACGTCGGCCAGGGCGGCGGACAGGGCGCCGGGGTCAAGCGGCCCGCGCAGCCGCAGGCCGACCGGGATGCTGTACAGCCCGCTGCGCGCCTCCAGCCGGTTCAGGAACCACAGCCGCTGCTGGGCAAACGACAGCGGCATTGGCCCTGGCGCCGCCGCCGGGGTCAGCGGTGGGCGCACCTGGCCCGATGCCGCCTGCACCGCCCTGGCGAGCCCGGCCGGGGTCGGTGCCGCGAACAGCGCCCTGACCCTGACCTCGGCTCCCAGCACCGCCCGGACCCTGGCGACCAGCCGCATCGCCAGCAGCGAATCGCCGCCGAGCCCGAAGAAGTCGTCCTCCACGCCGATCTGGCCGGTGCCAAGCACCTCGGCGAACAGCCCGCACATCACGTCTTCGACAGGATCCCTGGGCCCCTGCGCGCTGCCGTCGGCCGGTGCCTCCGGTGCGGGCAGCGCGGCCCGGTCCAGTTTCCCGTGCGGGGTCATCGGCAGCGCGCCGAGCAGCACGACCGCCGAGGGCACCATGAACTCGGGCAGCTTCGTACCCAGCCACTGCCGCAGGCCCGCATCGTCCACCGTCCCGTCGGCGCTCTGGCCGGGCACCACATACCCCACCAGCCGCCGGCCGCCGGCCGGGTCCTCGCGCACCACGACCGCGCACTGCGCCACCCCCGGATGGCTGGCGAGGACCGCTTCCACCTCGCCCAGCTCCACCCGGAAGCCGCGCACCTTCACCTGGTTGTCGGCCCGCCCACAGAACATGAGCACCCCGCCGGGTGCCCACTTCGCCAGGTCTCCGGACCGGTACATCCGCGCTCCCGCCGAGCCGAACGGGCGGGCCACGAACCGCTCCGCGGTCAGCGCAGGCCGCCGCGCGTACCCCCGCGCCATCTGGACGCCGCCGATGTATACCTCACCGGTCACTCCCGGTGGCACCGGCCGCAGCCACCGGTCGAGCAGGTAAAGCCGCGCCCCCGGCATGGCCCGGCCGAGCGGCGGGAACTGCGCCCAGCTCGCGGCGTCGGCGGGCAGCGTGATGGCGGTCACCACGTGGACCTCGGCCGGGCCGTAGTGGTTGTGCATCAGCGGCCCGGCAGCGCGCCCGAAGAACTCCCGGATGGGCGGGCTCACGACGAGCGGCTCGCCGGACTGGGCGACGTCGTGCAGCGCGGCCAGGCCGGTGCCGTCCTGGGCCGCCGCCTGGCACATCATCTCGATCACCAGGGTCGGCGCGAACAGCTCGCTGACCTCGTGCTGCTGGAGCCAGCGCACCAGATCGGCCGGGCTGCGCTGGAACTCGCGGGGCAGCACAGCCAGCGTCTTGCCGTGCAGCAGCGAGGTCAGCGTCTCCTGGATCGCGACGTCGAAGCTGATCGTGGTGAACTGCGCGGTGACCCGGTTGCGGCCAGCCGGAAACGCCGGCTTGTGCCAGGCCACCAGATTGACCACGGCGCGGGTGGTCATCAGGATGCCCTTTGGCGTGCCAGTGGATCCTGAGGTGTAGATCAGGTAGGCGGGGTGCTGCGGACGCAGCGGGGCGGTGCGGTCGGCGTCGGTCAGCGCCGTGTCCGGCTGGCCGGCCAGCTCCGCGACCGTCGCCGGGTCGTCAAGCAGCACCCGGGGCACGTCCGGCTCGGGCAGCCGCCCGGCCAGGCCGGCCGTGGTCACCAGGCAGGCCGGCCGGGTGTCGGCCAGCATGAAGGCGACCCGGGCCGGCGGGTAGCCGGGATCCACCGGCAGGTAGGTCGCGCCCGCCTTCAGGATCGCCAGGATCGGCACGATCATCCGCGCCGACCGGTCCACCGACAGCGCCACCACCCGCTCCGGCCCCGCCCCCCGGGCGGCCAGCAGCCGGGCCAGCCGGTTGGCCGCCGCGTCCAGCTCCCGGTAGGAGAGCCGGTCCTGCCCGTACACAACGGCCGTCGCGCCGGGCGTGCGGGCCACCTGCGCTTCGAACAGCTCCGGCAGCGTCGCCGCAGGGGCGGGTGGGCCGCCGTCGCTCCACCCGTCCACAACCTGCGCCCGCTCCGCCGCCGTCAGCAGGTCTATCGCGGCCACAGGCCGGGACGGGTCCGCCGCCACCTGCCGCAGCACCCGGACCAGCCGCCCGGCCAGCAGCTCGGCGTCGGCCCGGGTGAACAGGTCGGGCCGGTGGTCCAGCCGCAGCAGCATGCGCTCACCCGGGACCGCCACCAGCGACAGCGGGTAGTGCGAGGCGTCGCTGATGTTCACGTCGGTCACCGTCAGCCCTGGCGGGTCGCCGCCGCCGGCCAGGCCGCGCTCGGCCGGGTAGTTCTCGAACACCACCGTGGTGTCGAACAGGCTCCCCGCCCCGGCGAGCCGCAGGATCTCCGACAGGCTCAGGTGCTGGTGCGCGATCAGCACGGACTGCTCACGCTGCTGGCGGGCCAGCAGGGCGGCGACCGGCTCACCGGGCCGCAGCCGCAGCCGGATGGGGATCGTGTTGATGAACAGGCCCACCATCGATTCGACCCCGGCCAGCTCGGGCGGCCGCCCCGACACGGTCACGCCGAGCACCAGGTCATCGTGGCCGGTCAGCATGGCCAGCAGCAGCCCCCAGGCCACCTGCACCACGGTGCTCAGCGTCACGCCGTGCCCACGCGCCACCGTGGCAAGCGCCGAGGTCTCGGCTTCGGTCAGCTCCGCCCTGACGTAGCCGGGCAGGGCCGGTGCTCTGCCGTCATCGCCGGGCGCCACCAGCGTCGGCTCGGCCCCGGCCAGCGCCGCCTGCCAGCGCGCCCGCGCCACCGCCAGGTCTTGCCGCGCCAGCCAGGCCAGGTACTCACGGAACGGCGTCACCCGGGGCAGCCCGCCGTCATCGCCGCCGCTGGCGTACAGCGCGAACAGCTCCCCGGTCAGCACCGGCGCCGACCAGCCGTCCCACAGGATGTGGTGCCTGGTCAGCACCAGCCGCCAGCGCTGCCCGCCGAAGCCGATCAGCGTGAACCGCAGCAGCGGCGGCCTGGCCATGTCGAACCGCTCGGTCCGGTCGCGGGCGGCCAGCGCCTGCGCGGCCGCTTCGGCATCCGGCTCCCCCGACAGGTCCACCTGCTGCCAGGGCAGCTCCACCTCACGCCAGATGACCTGCACCGACTCGCCCGAGCGCAGGGTGCGGAACCCGGCGCGCAGGTTCGGATGCCGCCGCAGCAGCGCCGCACCCGCCGCCCGCAGCCGCGCCACGTCGATTGTTCCTTCAATGGAAAAAGAAATTTGTGCTGCGTACACGTCCAGGCTCTGCTCCCCCAGCAGGGCGTGGAACAGCAACCCCTGCTGCAAGGGAGCCAGCGGCAGGACATCCTCGAAATGTGACGTGGCCATGGTGTGGGCGCAGGACCTTTCTGGCGGGATCGGATCCGGCTTGTTACAAATCCGCCTCCAGCTCGTCGAGTTCTTCCTGGCTGACCCGGACCAGCGGGACGTCCGACGGGGTCCACCCGCCGCCGCCTCCGCCGACGTGGGCGGCGATCCCGCGCAGGGCCGCCAGCCAGGCCCCGGCCAGGCTGGCCACCTGGTCCTCGCTGAGCAGGCTGCTGTCCCAGGACCAGGTGGCGTGCAGCACCGGCCCGGCGGCGGACTCCATCGCCACCGCGTCGACCTCGACCGGGTGTGCCAGGGCGGACCCGCCGCCGAGGGCCGCCGCGTCCGGTACCGGCTCCCAGCCGGCACCCAGCGCCCCGGCGGAGCCGAACCGGCCCAGGTAGTTGAAGCCCAGCTGAGCCGGGGCCGCCCCGGCCAGCACCGGCCGGGTGCGCGGGTTGAGATAGCGCAGCAGCCCGAAGCCGATCCCGTGGCCGGGAATGGCCCGCAGTTGCTCCTTCACCCGCTTGACCGCCAGCCCGGCGTCCGGGCCGCCGGCGCACAGCTGGTCCCAGTCCACCGCGCCGGCGTCCAGCCGCACCGGGTACATGCTGGTGAACCAGCCAACCGTGCGGGACAAGTCGGCGCCGGGCACCACGTCCTCCTCCCGCCCGTGTCCCTCCACGTCCACCAGCACGGCAGAGCCGCCGGCCCAGCCATTGCCGTAGGGCGTGGTTCCGGCGAAAGAAGCACTGCCGTAGGGCGTGGTTCCGGCAAAGGAAGCACCGCGCCACCAGGCCACAGCCGCCGCCAGGCCGGCCAGCAGGACGTCGTTGACCCGGCCGTGGAAGGCGGCGGGCACCCCGGTCAGCAAGGCTCCGGTCACCTCGGCAGGCAGCGACGTCACCAGCGACCGACGCGAGTGCAGCCCTTCCGCCTGCCGCGAGCGCGGGTCGTCCGCCTGCCGCGCGCCCAGGGCCGGCGCCGGGCTCGCCGTAATGGCTTGCCAGAACGGCAGCTCCCGCTCGGC
>DASXMU010000231.1:0-14743 GCA_036495485.1 Streptosporangiaceae bacterium | reverse complement strand
CTCACCGACCGCGAGTACCAGCACATGCGGGACACCGCGATCAGGATCATCCGCGCGGTGGGCGTCGACACCGGCGGCTGCAACATCCAGTTCGCGGTCAACCCCAAGACGGGCCGCATGGTCGTGATCGAGATGAACCCGCGGGTATCGCGGAGCAGCGCCCTCGCCTCCAAGGCCACCGGCTTCCCGATCGCCAAGATCGCCACCAGGCTCGCGATCGGCTACACGCTCGACGAGATCCCCAACGACATCACCGGCCAGACGCCGGCGTCCTTCGAGCCGGCGCTTGACTACGTGGTGGTCAAGATCCCCAGGTTCGCGTTCGAGAAGTTCCCCGGCGCCGACCCCACGCTCACCACCCACATGAAGTCGGTCGGCGAGGCGATGGCGATCGGCCGCTCCTTCGCCGAGGCACTGCAGAAGGCACAGCGGAGCCTCGAAAGCCAGACGGGACCGTTCCGATTCACGGAGAAGGCCGCCGCGCACGCCGACGAGCTGCTCGACCGCTGCCGCAACCCGCACGACGGCCGCCTTAACACCATGCTCCAGGCGCTGCGCGCCGGAGCCACCGTCGATGCGGTCGCCGAGGCCACCGGCGTCGACCCGTGGTTCGTCGAGCAGCTTGACAACATCAAGGAGCTGGCAAGGACGATCGCGGCGGCCGCCGAGCTCGACGAGCCGCTGCTGCGGGACGCGAAGGCCGCGGGCTTCTCCGACGCCGCCATCGCCGACCTGCGCGTCCTGCCGGCCGACGAGGTGCGCGCCCTGCGCCACTCCCTCGGCGTCCGTCCCGTCTACCACGCGGTCGACACCTGCGCCGCCGAGTTCGCCGCGCGCACCCCTTACCTTTACTCGACCTACGACGAGGGCGACGAGGTGCCTGGCGGCGACACGCCGAAGGTCATCATCCTCGGCAGCGGCCCCAACCGCATCGGCCAGGGCATCGAGTTCGACTACTCCTGCGTGCACGCCTCGATCGCGCTGCGCGCGGCGGGCTACGAGACCGTCATGGTCAACTGCAACCCGGAGACCGTCTCCACCGACTACGACACCTCCTCCCGGCTGTACTTCGAGCCGCTCACCCTGGAGGACGTCCTCGAGGTGGTGCACGCCGAGCAGCGCTCCGGGCCGGTGGCCGGGGTGATCGTCCAGCTCGGCGGGCAGACGCCGCTCGGCCTCGCGCGGGCGCTCGAGGCCGCGGGCGTGCCGATCGTCGGCACCTCGCCGGCCGCGATCCACGCCGCCGAGGACCGCGGCGCGTTCGCGGAGGTCCTCGCGGAGGCGGCGCTGGTCGCGCCGCTCGGCAAGGTCGCGCTGTCCGCCGACGAGGCGGCGGTCGCGGCGGCCGAGGTCGGCTACCCGGTGCTTGTCCGCCCGTCCTACGTGCTCGGCGGCCGCGGCATGGAGATCGTCTACGACGAGGCCACGCTGCGCGCCTACGTGGGCCGCGCGGCCGCGGCCCACGCGGCGGCGGCCGCGCACGGCGGGCACGGCAGCCACGGCAGCCCGGTCCTCATCGACCGCTTCCTCGACGACGCGATCGAGATCGACGTGGACGCGCTCTACGACGGGACCGAGCTGTTCCTTGGCGGGGTGATGGAGCACATCGAGGAGGCCGGCATCCACTCCGGCGACTCCGCCTGTGCCCTGCCGCCGATCACCCTCGGCCACGCCGACATCGACCGGATCCGCGAGGCTACCAGGCTCATCGCCGCCGGGGTGGGGGTGCGCGGGCTGCTGAACGTGCAGTACGCGCTCGCCGCCGGGGTGCTGTACGTGCTGGAAGCGAACCCCAGGGCGTCCCGCACCGTGCCGTTCGTGTCCAAGGCGACCGCGACCCCATTGGCCAAGGCGGCCGCCCGCATCATGCTCGGCGCGACCATCGCCGGGCTCCGGGCCGAGGGGCTGCTGCCGCCCGCCGGCGACGGCGGGACGCTGCCGCTCGACGCACCGATCGCGGTGAAGGAGGCGGTGCTGCCGTTCGGCAGGTTCCGCAACGCCCAGGGCGAGGGCGTGGATACCCTGCTCGGGCCGGAGATGCGCTCGACCGGCGAGGTGATGGGCATCGACGAGGTGTTCGGCACCGCGTACGCCAAGTCGCAGGCGGCAGCCTACGGTGCGCTGCCGGTCAAGGGCCGCGCGTTCGTCTCGGTGGCCAACTCCGACAAGCGATCCATGATCTTCCCGGTCAAACGCCTGGCCGACCTGGGTTTCGAGATCTGGGCGACGGTGGGCACCGGGGAGGTGCTGCGCCGCAACGGGGTCCGTGCCAGGATCGTCCGCAAGCACAGGGACGGGCCCGGGCCTGACGGCGAGCCCACGATCGTGACCAGGCTGCTGGACGGGCAGGTGGATCTCATCGTCAACACCCCGTTCGGCTCACCCGGCCAGACCGGGCCGCGGGTGGACGGCTATGAGATCCGCACCGCCGCCGTCCGGCGCGGGATCGCCTGCGTGACAACGACGGCGGGCCTGGCCGCGGCCGTGCAGGGCATCGAGGCGATACAGCGTGGCGAGGTGGGAGTGCGGTCGCTGCAGGAACACGCGGCGCGCCTGCGTGATAACAGGTGACGGTGCAGGACGGTAAGGCGAAGGCCGAGCTTGGGCCCGTCCAGGTGGCCGGGCCTGTGCTGACGCTGCGCCGGGTGGACGCCTACTACGCGATGACCGTGGTGGCGCCGCGGATCGCCAGGGCCTTCAGGCCGGGCCAGTTTGTCGCCGTCGCGGTCGGCGGCCCGGAGACCTCCATGCTGCTGCGCCGGGCGTTCTCCATCCACGATGTGGGGCCCGACCACGGTGGCACGGTGGAGTTCGTGTTCTCCGCGCACGGCCCGGGCACGCGCTGGCTGGCCCGCTGCCGGGCCAGGGACGTGGTGGACATCACCGGGCCGCTCGGCCGCCCGTTCCCGCTGCCCCGCGACCCGGTCAACTGCCTGCTGGTCGGCGGCGGCTACGGCAGCGCGCCACTGTTCCCGCTGGCTGGCAAGCTGCGCTCGCGCGGCTGCCCGGTGGACTTCCTGCTGGGCGCGGCGAGCGCGGACCGGGTGTTCGGCTCGCTGACCGCGCGCCGCAACGGCCGCACCGCGACGATCACCACCGAGGACGGCTCGATGGGCCTGCGCGGCCTGGTGACCGATGCGCTGGCCCGGGTGATCCACGAGGCACACACCGACGTGATCTATGCTTGCGGCCCGATGCCCATGCTCCGCGCGGTGACCGAGTTCGCCGACCGGTACGAGATCCCCGTGCTCGCCCTGGTCGAGGAGTCCATGGCTTGCGGCATCGGGGTCTGCATGACCTGCGTGCTGCCGGTGGTCGGCGACGACGGGGTGACCAGGATGACCCGGTCCTGCGTGGACGGCCCGGTGTTCAGCGGCCAGGCCGTGCGCTGGGACGACATCGGCACGATCCCCTTCGACGCGCTCGGCGCCCCGGGATACCACCATGCCGGCTGACCTGCGGACGGGGAAGCGCGGTGGCACGCTGCCGTGCCCTACCCTGCGAGTTCCAGGAGACCGCAATGCCGGTTGACCTGCGAACCAAGCTGGGGCACATCGAGCTGCCCAACCCGATCCTCACCGCCTCGGGGTGCGCCGCGGCCGGCCGTGAGCTGTCCAGGTTCACCGACGTGGCCAAGCTCGGCGCGGTGGTCACCAAGTCGATCATGCTGGCGCCGCGGGCCGGGCGGCCCACGCCGCGGATGGCCGAGACGCCCAGCGGCATGCTGAACTCGATCGGCCTGCAGGGCCCGGGCATCGACGCGTTCCTCCAGCGCGACCTGCCCTGGCTGCTCACCCAGGGCGCCCGCGCTGTGGTGTCGATCGCCGGCGGCAGCGTGGCGGAGTACGCCGAGCTGGCCGCCCGGCTCTCCGACGCGCCCGGGGTTACCGCGATCGAGGTGAACATCTCCTGCCCGAACGTCGAAGACCGCGGCACCGTGTTCGCCTGCGACCCCCACGCGGCGGCCGCCGTGACCGAGGCCGTCAGGTCGCGCACCCGGTACGACATCCCCGTGTTCGCCAAGCTGTCCCCGGACGTCACCGACATCGTCGCGATCGCCCGGTCCTGTGTGTCGGCGGGGGCCGACGGCCTGTCGCTGATCAACACGCTGCTTGGCATGGCCATCGACACCAGGACCATGCGTCCGGTGCTCGCCGGGATCACCGGCGGGCTGTCCGGCCCGGCCATCCGCCCGGTCGCGGTGCGGTGCATCTGGCAGGTGAAGCAGGCCCTGCCCGATATCCCGGTCATCGGCATGGGCGGCGTCCGCACGGGTAGAGACGCGTTCGAACTGATCCTGGCCGGCGCCTCCATGGTCAGCGTGGGCACGGCGATCTTCCACGACCCGGGCGCCTGCGACCGGATCCTGCGCGAGCTGGGCGACGAGCTCGGCCGCCACGGGCTGGACCGGCTGGGTAATGTGATCGGTCTTGCGCACAAACCCGCAGGTACCGCCCGGCAGCGGGCTCTACCATAGGAGAGGGGGGTAGAAGCCATGACCAGTCCTGCACCGATCGCTGTTGCCCTGGACGCGCCCAACCTGGAGACCGCCTCGCGGTGGGCCGGCCTGGTCACGCCGCACGTCAGCACCGTCAAGATCGGCCTTGAGCTCTACCTGCGCTACGGCCCGGGTGCGGTCGCCTCGATCAGGGGCGCGAGTGGGGTGCAGATCTTCCTCGACCTCAAGCTGCACGACATCCCGGCCACTGTGGCCGGTGCTGTCCGCGCGGTCTCCCGGCTGCGGCCGCAGCTCGTCACCGTGCACGCGGCCGGCGGTCCCGCAATGATCCGTGCTGCGGTCGAGGCCGCGCCTGGCACACCGATCGCTGCGGTCACGGCCCTGACCTCGCTCAGCGAAGCAGACCTGGAGCGGATCGGGGTGACCGGCTCGCCGGCCGACTGGGTGCTCCGGCTGGCCGCGCTCGCCGTCGAGGCAGGCGCGAGCGGCCTGGTCTGCTCGCCCCGTGAGGTCGCCGCCGTCCGGGCCGAGGTCGGCCCGGAGATCACCCTGATCACCCCCGGCGTGCGCCCGGCCGGCACCGACGCCCACGACCAGGCCCGGGTGGCCACCCCCGAGCAGGCCATGGCCGCCGGGTCCGACCTGCTGGTGATCGGCCGTGCCATCACCGGCGCCCCCGACCCCGGCGCGGCCGCCGCCGCGATCGCCGCCTCGCTGCGCAGGCAGGTCGCCGCCGTCCGCACCCAGTTATCCGGCGGCCGCATTACCTAGTACGCGCCGCAGCCGGAATGTGACACAAGTGATTGTTTGTAAACCTCAGGCATCTTTCCTATAATAGCGACTTTGTTGGCTGACTAGCTCTGAATTTACTTCTACCTGCGACGTTGATAATGCCGATTTTATCGGGCGACTAGAACTGGAAAAATCCACCCAGTTTTAAGATTGAATTGATGGGAAAATCCTTTATGATCCTTCCTATGTCCACCCTGGGCAGCCAGGGAGCGACTGGGCCCGGCAGCCGCTCCCGGCACCGACACTCGGGCGGAGGTATTCATGAGTTTTGACATCGTCATAGCCGGACTCATCGTCGGCTTGCTCGTCGGGACGACGGGAGCTGGCGGCGGCGCCCTGATGACGCCCATCCTCATCCTGCTGTTCGGTGTGGCGCCCAGCTCGGCGGTGTCCAGCGACATCGTCGCGTCGGCGATCATGAAACCGTTCGGCGGCGCCATCCACTTCAGGCGTGGCACGGTGCACATGGGGCTGGTGGGCTGGCTCTCGCTGGGGTCGGTGCCCGCGGCCTTCGCCGGCGTGTTCATCGACCATGCGCTCGGCTCCGGCAGTGTGATGCAGCAGAACATCGAGTACGCCATGGGGGCCACGATCATCCTCGCGGCCGCCGCGATCATCATCAGGCTGCTGATGGACAGCGCGGCCAAGCGCAAGGGTGGCGAGGCTGCCGAGCAGCCCGAGCCCGAGATCAAGGTGAAGCGGGTCCTGACCGTGCTGATCGGCGTGTTCGGTGGCCTGCTGGTCGGCATCACGTCGGTGGGCTCGGGCTCGCTGATGATCGTCCTGCTGATGATCGTCTATCCGAAGATGTCGATGCGGCGCCTGGTCGGCACGGACATCGTCCAGTCGATGCCGCTGGTCGCCTCGGCCGCCGTCGGGCACGCGCTGTTCGGCGGCCTGGAGTTCGGGCTGACCGCGTCGATAACGATCGGCAGCATCCCCGGTGTGATCGCGGGCTCCTGGCTGTCCTCGCGGGCGTCTAACATGCTGCTCCGCCCGATCCTGGCCTTCGTGCTGATGGGCAGTGCGCTCAAGCTTCTTGGGATGAGCGCGACGTCGCTGGCGATCACGATGGGGATCGTGGCACTGGTCGGCTTCCCGCTGTGGGCCTTCATCGACGGTTACGGCCGTCCGGCCGCGGCCTGGTCCGCCGCCGGGCACCGCAGGCGGCGGACACTCACCCTGGTGGGTGCCGGTGCCCCGGTCGCGGTCGGCTTCGTCACCGCCGCCGTGTACTTCGCCCGGCTGCGTCCCAGGATCGTGCGCGCGGACAGCGAGGTCACCAGCCCGGAGCGCGTCACCGAGCCGTCGGCGGCCTGACCCGCAGACTCCCCCCGGACCGTCGGTCAGGCCGTCAGACTCCGGTGTACAGGCCGGTCCGATCCAGTTCGCGGAGGCGTTCGGTGTCCGCTTCGATGATCGCCGGGTCGTCCGAGGTCAGGTAGACCGCTCCGGGACAGGTGGCCAGGTCGATGGTTCGTGGCACCGGGCTGCCCTCCGGCAGGCTCAGCAGGAGACCGGCGAACGAGCCGAGGGCGCGCACCGCGGCCCATCCCCCGGCGGGCGGGACGACACCATCGGTCTCGCTGATCAGGTTGACGCACCGCAGATGCGATAGCAGGCGGTACGGCCTTCGCGCCTGGCGGAGGAATTCCCCCGGGCGCGCGATGGAGAGGGCCAGGGAGTCGATCTGGTTCGTGCCCACACACCGCGAAAGAGCATCTGGCATCTGCCCACCACCCAGCCGGGCACCGCATTCGACCAGTACGGGGCCGTCATCCGTCAGCATCACTTCCGTGTGCGCTGCACCATTACGGATCTCCAGCGCGTCCAGGACGGACAGGGCGTAGCCGGCCACGCGACGCGCGCCTGGGTCATTGCGGGGGAGGAGATCGTCGAAGTCGTTGATGGACCGGCCGCCGGGCACAGGGCGTTTGCAGTAGTGCCAGACCTCGATGATCTGGTGGACACCTTCGTGGCTGACAGTATTGACATAGTGTTCCTCGCCAACGAGGAACTGTTGTGCCAGCACTGTGGGATTGGCACGGCCATAGCGGTCGGTACTGGCGGAGATCTTGGCATGGGCGGCGGCGACCGCTTCGGCCGAGTCGCAGAAGATGACGTTGTCGGTGCCCGCGCTGGCCACTGGCTTCAGCACGACGGGCCACCGGCCCCGTTCGGCAGCCCAGTCCAGGATCGCGTCGGCTGAGGACGACTCGATGCTGCCGGCGGAGGCGAGTCCTGCCGCACGTACGGCTTGATGCATCGCGAACTTGTTGCGGCGCGCTTCGGGGCAGCGCATGCCGTTGCCCGGGGTGCCCAGGGCGGCCGAGAGTTCGTTGGCCAGCAGGACGCCGGACTCCGCGGCGGCCGCCACCGTGGTCACGCCGTGACGGCGCAGTTCGGCGGCCGTCTCGCGGACGTCTCCGTGGTGCTGTATCTCGAGGGTGAAGTCGCTGGGAAGGTAGCTGAGGTTGGTGTCCGGAAACTGCGAACGGACGTGGAGGTAGTCAACTCCGTAGCGGCACAGGGCCGCGGGCAGGAGGCGACCGGCGCCATAGGCATCCACTACGGCGCATTTCACCGGCGGGGCCGAACCTTCGGGCGTCATCCGGGTCCTCCCGTCACTGTGTCTCCGGGAGGGTTGAGCGTTGCTTCCTCCGGCGAAGGGAACGTCCGTTCGCCCTGGCGTTCCGTCTGGCTGCGCTTCACGACGCCCACCGCGACGAGGATGACGACGGCAAAGGTGCACACGAAGCTCAGCGGAGACGGGTCCAGGCGCCTGTCGAACAGCTGCAGCAGCAAGGTGACGAGCGGGGAGGCCGAGATCAGCAGCGAGGTGGTGATCGGCTCGGTGTGCTTGATGCCGATCTGCAGGACATAGATGGGAAGCCCCACCCCGATGACGGCGACGAGGACCGACGGCCAGAAGGCCTCGCTCAGCTGAGGCCGGCTGACGAACGCCGTCAGCACCCATGTGATGGCGATCATGAGGAAGAACCTGATGGCGAGAACCGCCTGCGGTGTCTGCCCGGCCTCGCTCAGGCGCTTCATGTAGATGATGTTGGCCATTGAGCCGACGCCACAGGCAAGGGCGAACAGGAAACCGGCGACGACCTGGCCCGTCCCGAGGGAACCCACGCCGCTGCGGCCGATGGCTGACTCCCACACCAGCACGCCGAGCAGTGCGAGGATGCCGACCGAGACCCAGGTCTCCGCCCGCAGTATGAAACTTCCCCGTCGCAGCATCGGCCCCAGGACGACCGTGAGGATCGGACCGAGCGCCACCACCGTCACACTCACCACGGCCGGTTCGAGGTACTTGAGGGCATACAGCATCGAGAGCCAGGTCACGGCTGTGGTCACGTTGATGGCGACTACGTCGTGGCGGAGGGCATACAGCGGGCGGAGTGTCGCGGCCGGGCCGTGGCGAGCGGCTTCCAGGGCAACGAAGAAGGCCGCGGTCAGAGAGAAAGAGATCGCCGCGAGAACTACCGGGCTGATGGACTGTACGGTGCTGCCGGCATAAACGTCCAGCGCAGCGGTCATGACCGCGAAGCCAAGGAGCGGGGTGATGCCTCGTCCTATGTCAGAAGCCTGGTGAGATGTAGCGGAATCAGGCAATTATGAGATCTCCAATACGGATGTGAGTTGTGTGCATTCCAGGTCGGCCGGGTCCCGGCGACGCGCATCATCCTCGACACCACGTTCGCCGGTGAGCGCGACCTCGCCAAGAACGTTTCCCACGAGACGATGGGCGCGATGTTCGACTGACTCTCACAGCGCCTTGCGCCGGTAGAGCCGCACACTGAGCGGCGCGAACACGGCGATGATCGCTGCGGCCTGGCCCCGGCCCGCAGCGGCAGCCAGTCCCGGCCCCCGGCCGCGGCCAGCTCCCCGCCCGCCGCCACCCCGCCACCAGGCAGCACCGGCCCGCCATCCGGCTCGACGTGGGCCGAGCAGCCCGGCCAGGCGGTCTCCGCGATCCTGGCCACCTGCCCGGTCGACACCAGGGCCGGCACTTACACACCCAGCCGCAGCGCCGGCCCGTCCCAGGCCAGCTCGAACGCCACATGCGGTGCCCAGCCGCGCCGCCGGCGCCGCAGCACACGCGCCAGCCCGAGCCAGAACCGCTCGCTGTCTTCGGGACTCGCGCTGACGGGCGGGCGGATCTCCACCCACCGCGCGTGCCGCACTGCGAAACCCGCGAGCCCGCGACCGCCGCACCCAGCAGGCCACCCACACCACGGCGGCCAGCCCAGCCACCGGCACCAGCCAGCGGCCCAGCGCCACCGCCAGCCCCGATGGGGTCCATCAGATACCGATGCCACCACACCACCACGCGACCACCACCTTCCTGACCAGGATTTGCGCCTGCTGCGATGAGTCGCGGCCCGCCGGCCGAACCTGCGCACCCACAAATGCGAAGCGAACCCACCAGATCATGCAAGCCTCCCCAGATCGTTATCTGACCGTTACTCTTGTGACACCCTTGTCGTGATATTGGGTAAACTCGTCTCACCTATATAAAGGCGGGAAAATGGGGGTGTTTTTCACGCTGCGCGTTCAAGATCTTTTAGCGGCAGGGTCCATGCGGGCACCCGCCGCAGTGCTTCACCTGCGCCGTCCGCGCCGATAGGGGCGCGCACCCCGCGTATCCTGGAGCCGAACGCGGCAGCCCATGAAGGCGGGAAACTGATGCCGAACGCCAGCACTCTCGGAGACCGGCTCCAGTCGGTCCGCAAGCGCCGAGGCCTGACGCAGACGGAACTGGCACGCCAGGCGGGCGTGTCCGTCTCACTGATCAGGCACATCGAGCAGGGAGTGACCGAAGACACCCGGCTGGAGACCGCCCGCAAGCTGGCGATTGCGCTGCGCGTGCCGACCACGGCGCTGGTGTCCCGGCCCGACGCCGACACAGCCGACCCAGAGACCGCCGGGTCGTGGGAGCCGGTGAACCGCGCCTTGTTCCGCGCGGCACCGCAGCCTGACGAGCCAGTCACCGCCGATGGCGTAGTGGCGGCGATGGGGGACGCCCAGGCACAGCTAGCCACCAACCACTACAGCGATGTCCGGGTACTGCTGCCTGGCCTGCTGCGCGATTCCACCGCACTCAACGGGGATGCCCGCAAGGTCCGCGCCCGAGTGCTCAACATGACCGGCTGGCTCATGGTGCAGACCCGGCAGTGGGACTCGGCCGAGGCCACGCTCGGGCTGGCCATTGATGCCGCCGACGACCGGCTGGACGCTGCCGCTGCGGTCAATACACTGTGCTGGTCCTACCTGCGGCAGGGACAGCTCGCCCAGGCCCGTGACCTGGCAAGCCACTGGGCCGATGACATCGAGCCCCGGTTCAGCCGGGCGACCACGGCGGAACTGTCCCTATGGGGACGGCTGGTGCTGGGTGTCGCCAATGCCGCAGTGCGTGACAACCGCCCAGGTGAAGCCGACGACGCCCTCCGGCTGGCCCGAGCGGCGGCCGACCGGATCGGCCGGGAAGTAACCTCAGACACCAGCACCACACGCACATTCGGCCCAGTGACGGTTGCGATGATCCGCGCCGAGAACGCCGCCATCAACGATCAACCCAGCACCGTGCTCAACGTAGCCGAGCGCATCCCCACCAACGTGCTCCACCCGACATCGGCCAGCCGGTGCCGCCACCGCCTCGACGTGGCCAACGCCATGCGCCAGCTCCGCCGCTACCCCGAAGCCGTCGACGTCTTGCAGCAACTTCGCCGCGACGCTCCCGAATGGCTGGTCCAGCAGCGCTACGCCAGGGACATCCTCGGCCAGATCATCGGGAAACGGCGGACGCTGACAGCCGAGATGCGGGAACTGGCGGACTTCATCGCGGTTCCGTACTGATCACGCCGGGTGACATCGGATGATAGTTCGGTAAGTGACCGGCGCGGATTATCAGTGACACCTGCTGGCCAGCGGCCTACGGTCGCAGCATGGAATCGATCACGTGTAGTCAGCCTGACACTACGCGAGCGGCCCAGCTCGACCGCCTGGCAACAGCGCTGAGCGCCTACCCCGACATCCAGGCGACGGTGCAGCGGACCGGCAGCGGAGTACCCTGCCTGGCGGTGGTCAACCCGGCCGGGTCGGGTCTGATGTCCGAGACGGTAGCCGTTGGCCGCATCGGGGATGACCTGTTCTACTTCTGGTCCTGGGGTGAGCGCATCACGCCCGTGACCAGGGTCGAGGACGCGGCCCAGTCCATCGCCTACGTGCTGTCCTCGCGCACCGCGCAACTGGACCAGTGACCACGTCGGCCTGGGTGTTCCCGGCCACCATCCAGTCACCGTCCGGCCAGCCCATCTCCAGGACACCCCACATCATGACCTCTCCCAGGACACCCAACACCGTGCTGCGAGCCTGGCGCGAAACCCAGGGACTCACCCGCCCGCAGATGGCCGATGCGGTCAACGGCACTCCTGCCGCCCAGGCCAGTCACCTCATCTGCACGGCCAAGCTCATCGCCACATGGGAGAACGGCGAGACCGGCTGGCCCAGCGCACGCTACCGCGATGCCTTGCGCCAGCTCACCGGCCGCCAGCCCGGCGCCCTTGGCTTCACCGCCCACACCCCGCACCAGCCGCCCGCCAGCCAGGCCGATCCCGCCACTGGGCCAGCGAGCACTCCTGGCCATCCGCCCACCACCAGTGCAGACCTGCGCGCGATTGATGACCTGGCCGCGCTGCTGCACGCTCGCGGCTACACCACCCATCTGGCCTGCACTCTGCCCACCCTCATTGTCGACCACCCCGACGCGGATGATCCCCTGCACATCACCGCCACCGGGTCGGCGTTCTGCTGGGGAGGGACCGCGATTTGCAACCGCCCGCCCGCCACCATGCTGATCGCCGCCGCTGAGGCCATTGACCTGGCCTGGCCCCCGGCCCGCCAGCAGGACACGCCATGATGACACGCGCAGCCGCCGCCAGCCCGAAGCACCCCGGCCGGCCACCTGCGGCCGGGCGCGAGAGCGAGATGCCGCTCGGTGTGTGGCTGCGCCAGCAGCGCGAGGCCAGGTCATGGACCAGGCGGGAGCAGGCCCGCCGGCTGATCCAGGCCGGCCGGGATGCCGGCGACACCTCCATGCCCAGCGTTGACAGCATGTACCACAACATCAACCGCTGGGAACGTGGCGACGACGAGCCCACGGAACGGTACAAGCTGTATTACGGCAAGACCTTCGAGGTTCCCGTCACCGAGTTCACCAAGACGCCCAGCGCTGACCCACTGTCCCAGATAGCGATGATCAATGCGCATGGGCTATCGGTGTCACTTCAGTACGTGTCAGGTCGGCTCGTGATCGATATTTCCGGCCTGGAGACATGGGAAAGGGAACCGGGGGCAGGACCGGGGCTGTCGCTGGTCACGTCACACGACCCGCCGAGGAATTACGGCGGCTCTCGGCCGCGCGCATCGCGACTTCCGGTCGGCCGCCCAGCGGCTGGCTGTGGCTTCTGCGCGATGAGGGGACGGTGTTCGCCGCTCTTACCGTCGCGTCGCGAGTCTGCCCGTCATGATCGTGGACAAGTTCCAGATGGACGACGTCTACGCCGTCGTGCGCGATGGCTCGGCACCCGTAGCGATGGACTCCTACCATCTGACTCCGCTTCACCTGCACGTCTTCCGCCGTGTCAAGCGCGGAAGATACACAACGACCGGGGAACAGATCGACCGGGCGAACACCCCGTGGGGCGACGTTCCCGATGTGCTGCACCAGCTTCTTGCGCGGACGGTCTACGTGACACCTGCCGAGCTGACAGATGTTGCGGCGCAGATCAGATCAGCCGAGCAAGTGGCAAAACAGGACAACCGATGAGGAGAGACAGGGCATGAGGCAGGCGAGCGTTCATATTGCTGAGAAGACCGACACGCCTGGTGAGCTGATGCGTCTGGTAGCTGGTGGGCTGGCCGGAAACGGGTACGAGGCCAGCCTGCCAGAGTGTGACGACGGGCGCTGCCTGTCGATCGCCAGCCCGGCAGCACAGTGTGCCCTGACGGTGGACGACTGGGGATCTGTTGTCTTGGAGTGGAACCCGGTGGCTGGGAGTGCAGTCGATCCGCTGGAGGTAGCCGATCTGGCGAGCGCGCTGCTGACCGGCCGGGCGGGGCTGGGCCAGTGGGAGAGCGATGGTGACAGTCGGCCTGATCTGACCCTGAAGGGCCGGGTCGGCCGGGAGTTGCGGGCGCGGGGCCTGCAGGCGGAGCTGGAGGTCTACCCCGACGAGATGGCCTTCGAGGCGCACATCGAGATCGTGGCCAGCGACCCAGGCACTGACCCGGATGCCGAGGTCAGGGTAGCCGACGATGGCTGGCTGAGCTGGGAGCGGGACTACGGCGCGGAGGAGGCTGCCATCTGCTGGGAGCCAGGCCGCGCGACCTGGATCGCGGATCCGGGCAAGGTGGCCGGTGACATCGTGGCGGCAGTCACCCTAGCCCTGTCACACGGGCTGCCCAGCCAGGCGGACCAGCAATGACCCCTGCCGCTGAACACAGATCATCACCACCGGCGAGCCGGTGTGAAGCTCCATGACCGGAGAATCAGTCACCACGAGCCGCTGCGGGCTGACGGTCTTGTGCGCACTCGTGCGGAAGAACCACCCGTGAGCCACGGCCGGTCATGCGCCCCAGGAACGACAACAGGTTCTACGCCATCGCGGAGGAGATCCAGCAGCTCCGGCCCGGATGGCTGGTCATCTTCGGCTGTTACTCCCGGCTGTGGTGGCCCACCCGCTGTTCACTGTGCGCCGCCGGGTCATCCTCTGTGCTGACAACCCCGAAACACTCATCGCGCGCATGGACGCGGCCGAGCAGAAGCTGCGCATCCGGCCTCCCATTGACTGACTTCAGTGAGTAACTGACGATTGACACTGAGAGAAGGGGATCAGCAATGACGATCAACACCAATGACCAGGTGACCGGATTCGACCTGCTCGCCCATTCGCCCGATGGCGAGAGCCGCGCGCAGCTCTACCGCGTCGGGGACATCTACCCGATGGACCCGTCAGCTCACCAGCGCTCACAGATCGGTGAGCCCGCGACCGCCGCGCGCCCGTGGGGGATGCGTTACCTGCGTGTCCCGCCGCTGAACGCGGGCAAGCATGAGGGCAGTACCTCAGAAACCACGACGGGCACCGGGGACAGCGATGGCGCGCACCCCGAGGACAAGGGCAAGGACTGACCGGCGTGACCGTGCTGGCCCTGACCACCGACATCGATAGCGTCACCGACCGCGTGATTGCCGAGCTTGCCCTGCGCGGTGTCCCGGTCGCCCGGCTGGATCAGGCCGAGATCCCGCTCCGTGTCTCGCTCGATGGGCGGATCTCGACTGGCCGCCCGTGGAGTGGCCGGCTGTTCGGCGCGGACGGCACGCTGGTCGAGCTGGCCGACGTTCGTGCCGTGTGGCACCGGCATACCAAGCAGTTCGTGGTTGATGAGGGCATGTCCGGCCCGGAGAAGGCGTTTGCTTAC
>DASXMU010000230.1:0-3850 GCA_036495485.1 Streptosporangiaceae bacterium | reverse complement strand
CCCCTCCGGGGTGTTACAGGTGAGGTCGCTGGCTTAGGGTGATGGTGTGCGCAGCATCCTGTACCGTGACGCCGCACTAGCCGATGGCCGGTCCCCCCAGTTGCAGGTAGGTGTCAGCCTGCTGGTGGAGGATGGCCGGGTCGGCTGGATCCGGCCGGCGGAGGAGGAGGGCGAGTGCCCGCCCGGATGCGAGGTGGTCGACGCGGGCGGCACCACCATTGTGCCGGGCCTGGTGGATGGCCATAGTCACCTGACTCTTCCCGGTGGCTCCCACTGGATCGAGCGGGGTAGTGACCCAACCGGGACACTGCTTGCCGTGGCCGAGTCCAACGGGGAGCTTCAGCACCGGTCCGGGGTCCGCTGGGCGCGTGATGTGGGCTCTCCCCGGCGCGCTCACGAGGGGCGTGAGCGTGCGGTCAGCATCGGTGTCAGGGACCACTGGCGCGGGCGCCGTGACCGGCCGTATGTGCGCGCGGCGGGTACCTGGATCACGGTGGCCGGAATGCTGGGGGGCGGGCTGTCGGTGGAGGCCGGCGATAGTGATGAGCTTGCCGCCGCGGCCGTGGGCCAGCTCGACGACGGGGCGGATTTCGTCAAGCTCTACCTCGATGGACCCGATCCGGAGACCCCGCCGTGGACCGCGGCCGAGGTGGGCCGGGTCGCCGGGGTGGTGCATGCGCGCGGCGCGAAGGTGACCGCGCATGCGACCCGCCTGGCCGGGGCCCGGGTGTGCGCGGAGGCGGGGGTGGATTCGATCGAGCACGGGTTCGAGCTCGATCGAGACGTTGCACAGCTCATGGCGGAACGTGGCGTTGCACTGGTCACGACGATGACGGTGCTCAAGTCGTGGCTCACCTTCGGCACGACCACGACGATCGGGAGGTTCGCCGGGCCGGGAAGCCGGGCCAGGATCCTTGACCGGCTGGAACAAGCCAGGCTCAGCGTGCGGCTCGCCCATGCGGCAGGGGTCGCCATCGTGGGCGGCACCGACTTCGGCGGCGGTTCAGCGCGTGCGAACCAGTTGCCGTGGGAGGTCGAATGCCTGGTCGAGGCCGGGCTCGAGCCGTGGGAGGCACTAGCCGCGGTGACCTGGCGCGGCGGCGAACTGCTCGGCGAGCCAGAAGCAGGAGTGATCAGAGCAGGCGGCCCTGCTGACTTCTCGCTCATCCACGGCGACCCGCTGAGCGACCCGACCGCGCTGTGGCGCATCTGGCGTGTCGCCTGACCCCCGCTGCGGGCCGCAGGCACAGCATCACGATCATTTTGCCCGGGCTACGGCATGCCCAAGGTGGGTGGCCGGGCTGGGGCATGGGCCGCTCGCTCGCGTTCACGTGCGGCGCTCGGCGGAGTGACCAGGCCACCAGGCCCGGTTGCCGACGAGCGCGGTAAGGCTGGGAGAGAAGAACATCGCCATGACGAACGCGGCGAGGGCGATGCCGGCCGAGACCGCGAATCCGACCTGCTGGAGGATCGAGTTACCGGCCAGGACCAGTGACGCGAACGTGCCCGCCAGGATCAGCCCGGCCGAGGCGATCGCCGGGCCGGCGTGCCGGACCGCTTCAGCCGCGGCGTCGTGCGGTGACATCCCCCTCCTGGTCTGTTCTCGCAGCCGCGCGATCATCAGGATGTTGTAGTCGGTGCCCAGCGCCACCACGAACAAGTACATGTACACCGGCAGCAGGAACACCAGCCCGGCCTGCCCGGCGAGCGTCTGGAACACCAGCACCGTGGCGCCCAGCGTCGCCCCGAAGCCCAGTCCCACCGACAGCATCAGGTACCAGGGCGCCACCAGGCTGCGGAGCAGCAGCATGAGGATCAGCAGGATGATCACGGCGGCGACCGGGAACACGACCGCGTAGTCGTGGTTCATCGCCACCTGAATGTCGGCGAAGACCGCCGTCGTCCCGCCGACCAGGGCGTACGTGCCTGCGGGTGCCGCCGCATGGGCCTGTGGCCGCAGCCCGTTCTTCAGCGTGTTCACCGCGGTGGTGGATTCCGGGTCGGACGACAGCGTCACCGTGTACTCCGCGGTCGCCCGGTCCGTGCTCACGTTCGGCGCCGCCACCGCGCCTACGCCACTCATGGTCTTCAGCTTCGTCCCGTAGCTGGTGACCTGCGCCGCGGTCAGCGTCCCCGACGTTGCGTGGAAGAACACCTGCGTCGGGTCGGTCGCCCCCGGCGGCAGCCCCTTCTCCAGTGCGTGGAGGGCGACCTCCGATTCCGCGTTCGACGGGATGCCAGCCGACGACAGGTCGAACGTCGGGTTGAAACTGAAGGAGCCGACCGCCAGCGCCACCAGCACCAGGCCGGAGACCCCAGCGAAAACGGCGGGCCGCTTCCCGAGCGCGCGGCCGATGGCGGCGAACCTGGCCCCCTCCGGCTCGCGCTGCCACGCCTTGGACGGCCAGAACACACGCGTCCCGAGGAGCGTGACCACGGCGGGGATCAGCGTGAGCGCGGCGATCAGCGTGACAGCGACGGCGATCGCCAGCGTCGGGCCCAGCGAGCGGAAGATGCTCAGCGAGGACAGCAGCAGGGCCAGGAACGCGGCGATCACGACGCCGGCCGCTGAGGCGATCACCTCGCCTACCCGTTCGACCGCGGTCGCCACTGCCTGTTTCGGGCTGTCCCCGGCGCGCAGCCGCTCACGGTAGCGGAACATCAGGAACAGGATGTAGTCAGTTCCGATGCCGAACAGCACGACGATGAGGATCACGGTCGTCTGGCTGTCAGCGTTGAGGTTCAATGCTTTGTTGACATCGGAGATCAGGCCGGTCGCGAGCTCGGCGACGATCGCGATCGTGAGGATCGGCATGAGCGCGACGATCGGGCTCCGGAAGATGATCAGCAGCAGGATGAGGATCAGCAGCAGCGTGGCGAGCAGCACGACCTGCTCCGCCTTGTTGCCGGACTGCTGGCTATCAAGCTGCTGTGCCGCCGGGCCGGTGACTCCCTCGTACAGCCCGCTGCCGGCCATCAGCGGCTTGATATCGGAACGCAGCGTTTTGATCGCGTCGCCGGCCTGATTCCCGTCGCCGTTGACGATGCTGTTGTCCATGGCGACGGCCGCGGTCTGGACCAGGCCGTTCGGCGACGGCGGACCGGCCGTGATGCTCAGGATGTTCGCGATGTGCTTGCTGTTCAGCGTGCTCGCGACCGAGGCAGCCTTCGCCTTGTCGGCGGAAGTCAGCGGCTTGCCGCCGGAGCGGGCGAACACGATGATCGCCGCTGTGGAGTCCACGTGCCCAGCCTGCGGAAACGCCTGGTCCTGGAGGTTCTGCGCCCTGATCGACTCATAACTGCTGGGCAGGAAGCTCGCCTCGTTGGACGTCGTCGGCAGGGCCGGCGCCGTGGCGATGACCGCCACCGCGGCGATGATCCACGCCGCGATCACCATCCATGGATGCTGGGTCACTACGCGGCCGAGCCCGGCGAACAGGCCTCCGCCCGGCCGCGATCGCCCGCCGTCCGCTCCGCTGACTGACTGGCTGTCCTGCGTCCCCGTACGATTGGTCATATCGTGTCCCCAAGCCGCCTTTCGTTAGTGTGCAGCCTTGCGCATGCACTATGCACCGGGGTAGTGCGGGGTCTCATTAACGACGCATGACAGATGTCATAGCGTCCCGGCCCGGAGGCCGCAGAGCCACCGCAGGAGCGCCGGATCAGCCGGGCAGCCGTTTCTCCATCTAGATGCGCCGGTAGCCGTGGTTGTGATCTGCAGAAGAGCTGAAAATTGGGCGATTGTGCCACTAACATCAACCGTGATGCCGACGGGGAAAAGTTACTGCAGCGCGGCTCAGGCAGCAGACGGGGGGAACAGGCACATGACCCATTCCAGCGATGCCGGCGA
>DASXMU010000229.1:0-5238 GCA_036495485.1 Streptosporangiaceae bacterium | reverse complement strand
CCCTACGGCAGCAGTCTGCGGGTGGGCGCGAGCGTCAGCTACAGCCGGATCATCGCCGCGCTAGGGCGCGAGCTGCCGGGGCTGGCCATGGCCTCCCGGACCGTCGGCTCGCCGCAGATCCGCAACCGGGGCACGGTGGGCGGCAACCTGGGCGCGGCCTCGCCCGCCGGTGACACCCACCCGGTGCTGCTGGCCTGCGACGCGGTGATCGAAGCCGCCTCGGTGCGCGGCACCCGGCTGATCCCGGCGGCCGATTTCTACGCCGGGCCCAAGCGGAACGTGCTCGCGCCGGACGAGCTGATCACCGCGTTCTGGATCGCGGCGGCCGCCGGGCCGCAGCAGTTCGCCAAGATCGGCACCAGGAACGCGATGGTGATCGCGGTCTGCTCGTTCGCCCTCTCGCTGTGGCCTGATGGCCGCCCAGGTGGCGCGGGCGGGACCGTGGGTACCGGCATCGGCTCGGCGGGGCCGGTACCGCTGCGGGCACCGCAGGCCGAGGAGTTCCTGGCGGGTGAGCTGGCCGCCGCGGGCCTGTGGGAGTCACGCGGCGCGCTGCCGGGGGCGGTGGCTGGGCGGTTCGGGGAGCTGGTGGCGGGTGCGGCCAGCCCGATCGACGACGTGCGCGGCACCGCGGCCTACCGCCGCCATGCCCTGTCCGTGCTCGCCCGCCGCACCCTGGGCTGGGCCTGGGAGTCCTACCGGAAGGAGGCCGGGCGGTGCGGGTGAACCTGCGGGTGAACGGGCGGGAGCTGACCGCCGACGACGTGTGGGAAGGCGAGAGCCTGCTGTACGTGCTGCGCGAGCGGCTCGGCCTGCCGGGCTCGAAGAACGCCTGTGAGCAGGGCGAGTGCGGATCTTGCACGGTGTACCTGGACGACCTGCCGGTGTGCGCCTGCCTGGTGGCAGCCGGCCAGGCCGAGGGCCGGGACGTGGTCACGGTCGAGGGCCTGGCCAACGGCGGCGAACTGGGCCAGGTGCAGCGGGCGTTTATGGCGGCCGGGGCTGTGCAGTGCGGATTCTGCACGCCCGGCCTCATCATGCAGGCCAGCGACCTGCTGCGGGCGACCGTGGGGGCGGGCGGGCCGGCGCCAGGCGACGCCGAGATCCGCGAGGCGCTGGCCGGCAACCTGTGCCGCTGCACCGGGTACGAGAAGATCCTGGATGCCGTCCGGCTTGCCGCCGCGTGGACGCTCGACGGCGCTGAGCCCGGTCGCGAAGCCGAGGGCCGGCGGTGACCGCCGTGACCGAGACGATCGTCATCGACCGGTGCGCCGTCGCGACCATGGACGGCTCCAGCGTGGCCGGCACCGGCACCGAGTATGCCGTCGGGCACGTGATCGTGGCCGGCGGCCGGATCGCGGCGGTGGGCGCCGGGCCCGCTCCCCCGGTGGACGACGCCACGGTGATCGACGGCACCGGCTGCCTGGCCACGCCCGGGCTGGTCAACACCCACCATCACCTGTACCAGTGGCTCACCCAGGGCCGGGCGCAGCAGTGCGGCCTGTTCGGCTGGCTCACCGAGCTGTATCCGGTCTGGGCCCGGGTCGAGCCGGCCCAGGTGCACGCGGCGGCCACCGCCGGGCTGGCCTGGCTCGCGCTGACCGGCTGCACGACGACCACCGACCATCATTACGTTTTCCCGAAGCGGGGCGGCGACGCCTTGTTCGCCGGGCCGCTGGAGGCCGAGATCGCCGCGGCCGCCACGGTGGGGCTGCGGTTCCATCCCTGCCGCGGCTCCATGGACCTGGGCGAATCCGCTGGCGGGCTGCCGCCGGACGAGGTCGTGGAGGACACCGGCGAGGCGCTGGCGGCCACGGCGGCGGCGATCGAGCAGTACCACGACCCCTCGCCCGGCTCGATGCTGCGGATCGCGGTGGCGCCGTGCTCACCGTTCTCGGCCAGCGACAACCTGATGCGCGAGGCCGCCGCGCTGGCCAGGTCGACCGGCACCAGGCTGCACACGCACCTGGCCGAGACGCGCGACGAGGAGGACACGCTACGGGAGCAGAAGGGCATGGCCCCAGCCGAGTACGTCGAGGAGCTCGGCTGGCTGGGCGACGACGTGTGGCTGGCGCACTGCGTGCACCTCGGCGACACCGCGATCCGCCGGTTCGCCGCGGCCGGCACCGGGGTGGCGCACTGCCCCAGCTCTAACGGCAGGCTGGGCTCGGGCATCGCCCCGGTGCGCGCGCTGCTGACCGCGGGCGTGCCGGTGGGGCTCGGCGTGGACGGGCCGTCGTCCGGCGACGCGGCCTCGATGGTGGGCGAGGTGCGCCAGGCCCTGCTGGCCGCGAGATCCAGAAGCGATGACGGCGCCGCGGCGCTGACCGCGCGGCAGGCGCTGTGGATGGCCACCAGGGGCGGCGCGAGCTGCCTGGGCCGCGACGACGAGCTGGGCTGCCTGCGCCCCGGCATGCTGGCCGACCTGGCGCTGTGGCGGCTGGACACGCTGGCCAACGACGCGATCGCGCACGGGCCCGGCGGCGACCCGGTCGCGGCCCTGGTGCTCGGGCCGCCCGCGCCGGTGGAGCTGCTGCTGGTCGGCGGCAACCCGGTCGTGCGGGACGGCAAGCTGTGCACCGCCGACCCGGCGCAGGCCGTCCGCGCGGTGCGGGCGGCCAGGCACCGGCTGTTCGGGGAGGCGCCGTGATGGTTCTTCAAGACCGGCCAGCGAGGACAGGCGAAGGAGGCTCTGTGAGCCAGACGGATACGGCGCCCCGGGTTGCCGATGGTGCTGGTGCGGTTGGCCGGGTTGGCGAGAGCGCTGGCAGGCCAGACGCCAGGCAGAAGGTGACCGGCGAGTTCGCCTACTCCTCCGACCTGTGGCTGGACGGGATGGCCTGGGGCGCGACGCTGCGCAGCCCGCATCCGCGGGCGGTCATCGGGAACCTGGACATCGGCAAGGCGCTGGCCGTGCCCGGCGTGCACGCCGTGCTGACCCACGACGACGTGCCCGGCCGCCGGGTGTACGGCCTCGAGATCCCCGACCAGCCCGTGCTCGCCTGGGACCAGATCCGCTACCAGGGTGAGGCGGTGGCCATCGTGGCCGCCGACCATCCGGAGACCGCCCGCCGCGCGCTGGACCAGATCGCCGTCTCCTATACCGTGCTCGATCCGGTCACCGACGCCCGCGCGGCCCTGGCGGACGGCGCGGCACGGGTGCACTCCGGCGGCAACCTGGTCCGCCACGTGAAGATCCGCAGGGGCGATCCGCGGGCCGTGGCCGAGGTCGAGGTGTCTGGTGAGTACCAGATCGGGATGCAGGACCAGGCGTTCCTCGGCCCGGAGTCAGGCCTGGCCGTCCCGGCCGCCGACGGCGGCGTGGACCTGTTCGTCGCCACCCAGTGGCTGCACGTGGACCGGGCGCAGGTCGCGGCGAGCCTGGGCCTGCCCGAGGAGATGGTGCGGGTCACGCTCGCCGGGGTGGGCGGCGCATTCGGCGCCCGCGAGGACGTGTCCATGCAGATCCACGCCTGCCTGCTGGCGCTGCGCACCGGCAGGCCGGTGAAGATGGTCTACTCGCGCGAGGAGTCCTTCTTCGGCCACGTGCACCGGCATCCGGCCTCGCTGCGGTACACCCACGGCGCCACGGCGGACGGTCATCTGGTGTACATACGGGCCGACGTCGTGCTCGACGGCGGCGCCTACGCGTCCAGCTCGCCGGCCGTGGTGGCCAACGCGGCAACCCTCGGGGCCGGCCCGTACGAGGTGCCGAACGTGCATATCGACTGCCGCGCCGCCTACACGAACAACCCGCCGTGCGGTGCGATGCGCGGCTTCGGCGCGGTGCAGGCCTGCTTCGCCTACGAGTCCCAGATGGACAAGCTGGCCGCGCGGCTCGGCCTGGACCCGGTGGAGCTGCGGGTCCGCAACGCCATGCGCGAGGGCAGCACGGTGCCGACCGGCCAGGTGGTGGACTCCGCCGCGCCGGTGGCCGAGCTGCTCAAGCTGGTGTCCGCACGGCCGCTGCCGCCTCCCGCTCTGGCCGGTGGCGATCCGGACCTGCGGGCGCTGCCGGGTGGGGTGTCCAACACCACGCACGGCGAAGGGGTGGTGCGCGGCATCGGCTACGGCGTCGGGATCAAGAACATCTGCTTCTCCGAGGGCTTCGACGACTACTCCACCGCCCGGGTGCGGCTCAGCCTGATCGACGGCGAGCCCGCCGCCGACGTGCACACGGCGGCGGCCGAGGTGGGCCAGGGACTGGTCACCTTGCAGGCGCAGATCGCCCGCACCGAGCTGGGCGTGGACCTGGTCCGCGTGGTGCCAGCCGACACCTCGGTCGGCAGCTCCGGCTCCTCGTCCGCCTCCCGGCAGAGCTACATGACCGGCGGCGCCGTCAGGGCCGCCTGTGAGGAGCTGCGCACGCTGCTGCTGAAGCGGGCCAGAGCGGCCTTCCCTCACCACGATGACCTGGCACTGGCTGGCGGCGAGCTGGTGTCCGCCCGCGACGGGGTGGTGGCCGGCCTGGCCGCCCTGCTGGGCGAGCCCGCCGAGGTGACCGTGACCTGGCGGCACCGGCCCACGACCGCGCTGGACCCGGAGACCGGCCAGGGCAACGCACACGTCCAGTTCGCGTTCGCCGCGCACCGGGCCATCGTGGACGTGGACACCGAGCTCGGCCTGGTGAAGGTGGTGGAGCTTGCCTGCGCCCAGGATGTGGGCCGGGCGATGAACCCGCAGGCGGTGGAGGGCCAGATCCACGGCGGCACGGCGCAGGGCCTCGGCCTGGCGCTGATGGAGGAGATCCAGGTGGCCGGCGGCAAGGTGCGCAACCCGTCGTTCACCGACTACCTGATCCCGACGATCCTGGACATGCCGCCGATGCAGCTCGACGTGCTCGAACTCGCCGACCCGCACGCCCCCTACGGCCTGCGCGGGGTCGGTGAACCACCCACACTGTCCTCCACACCGGCCATCGTCGCGGCGATCCGCGCGGCCACCGGCTTGGCCCTGACCCGGATCCCGGTCCGCCCCGAGCACATCACCGGGACGGCTTAAACCTGGCGCCGGGACCGGGCAACCTAATCGCAGCTGGCGCGTGCAATAACCGTGACTGATGACACCCTCGGCGTCGCCGCCGTTGGCTCTGCCCACGGGGAAGAGCCCGTGCCGGATGTCTCTGTGCTCTTCCGCCAGCATCACGGCGGCCTGGTCCGGCTGGCGGTGCTCCTGGTCGGGGACCAGCCGACCGCCGAGGACGTCGTCCAGGACGTGTTCACCAGGCTGCACGCCAAG